>NZ_LT900021.1:1847794-2155760 GCF_900198835.1 Thermococcus henrietii
GGTTGGCTCGTAGTCCTTTGGAATCGTCTTCTTCTCCTTTACCTCCTCCTCCTCGACGCGCTCGATGAGCGTAATCTTGAAGTAGCGCTCGAGCTTCTTGGCTTCCTTAATCGTCGGCTCGCGGTAACCGTGCGCTATGGCTCTCAAATCGTTCACCGAAAGCCCAATCTCGTGGGACAGCTCCTCGTAGCTTTTACCGCTCCTCTGTATAGCTTTGTAAACCCTCTCGGCGAAGTCCTCGACTATTTCCTCGGTGTAGAGCGGTCTCTCGCGGTAGGGCTTCGGCTCCCTCTTCGGCCTCGGAGCTGGAGCTCTTCTCCTCGGCTCCCTTCCGGTGGGCATTATGCTGAAGCCGGACTTCTTTCGGCCGTACTTCTCGTAACAGCGGTCGCAGACGAGGACCTCGGCGCCTTCGAGCCTTATCCTGTGGCCCGGGCCCCTTATGGGCGCACCACAAATCTCGCAGTAGCGTGGCTTGGCCTTGCTCATAGCTACCACCTTCTCTACCGCTCAAAGCTCGGAGTCAGGCTTTTTAAACCCGACGATGAGGGTATGGATGATGACGGAAGTGAAGATAGAGAAGCTACAAAAGCTCGACCAGGAAACGCTGGAGAGGCTGATAGAGATTTACATGAACGCCTACGAGGGAATGCGCGAGTACGGCGGGGAGGGCGAGAGCTACGCGAAGCGCTACCTGCGATGGTGCTGGAGCAAAGCTAAAGACGGCTTCTTCGTTGCCAAAATCGACGACGAGATAGTCGGTTTCATCGTCTGCGACGACGACTGGTACAGCAAGTACGAGGGAAAAACGGTTGGGGCCATACACGAGTTCGCCGTGGACAAAAACTATCAGGGGCACGGAATCGGGCGGAAGCTCATGGAGAAGTGCCTCGAGTACCTGAAGGGAAAGAAAATCGAGCTCTGGGTCGGCGAGAAGAACGAGAGAGCAAAGAGGTTTTACGAGGAGTACGGTTTCAAAGAGGCTGGAAAGCATGGTATCTGGGTGAGAATGGTTAAGCCTGCCGAAAAGGTGATAAGCGCGGACGAGAAGTAGGTTTATTGGTGGTTGCAATGCCCTGCATTCATCCACCCGGCACAGACAGGGTGAAGGAAATGAAAGAGGAGAGCTTCATAAGGGAAGGAAAGGGAAAGCTGAAGGTCACGATAGAGGGAAGTGAGACCCTCGAAACTACGATGAGCGGAAGGCTGAAGAGCGTCGAGGAAGTTGCCGAGATGCTCGGCGTCGAAGCGAAGGACGGGAAGATAGAGGCCGTAGTTGACGGAGTTAAGGTGAAGATGGAGAAGGGCAAGCTCGAGCTTGAGTTCGAGAGCGGGGACAGGATGAGGATTGAGAAGGCCTGACGGCATTCAATGCCTAATTCTTTTCTGAAGCCAAAACAGGTTAAAAAGCAGAGTAAGAGAAAGGAAATCACTTCAAAACGGGCCTGAACTTGTAGCCGTAGAGGATTATGCCATCCTCCTCAAACTCTCTGACCTTTCTGGTCACGACCTCAACTTCCATGCCCTCGTGGATTTCCTCCGGGTCAACGTCCGTCAGCTGGGCCAGAACAACGGGCCCTTCCTCGAGCTGAACCAAGGCCAATGGATAGGGCTTGTAGTACTCGAACCCGCTCGGCGGGTTTCTCACTATCGTCCAGGTGAGCACCTTGCCCCTTCCGCTGAACTCGTATTCCTCGACGTTCTTTGAACCGCAGACGGGGCAAACCTGCCTGTAGGGGAAGAAGACGTGGCCGTTCTCGCACTTTCCGCCTATGAGCCTGTACTTCTCGCGGAAGTGCCTCCAGTAGCGGGAAACCTGCATCGGACGGGCCATCTTCACACCCTCCTGAAGATGCTAACGGTTATGTTCGAACCGGTCCCACCGATGTTCTGGGTCAGGCCGACCTCCGCATCTGGAACCTGGTTCGGCGCCTCACCGCGGAGCTGGAGAACCGCCTCGACCGTCTGGTAAACTCCAGTAGCTCCAACGGGATGACCGCGAGCTTTGAGTCCTCCCATCGTCTGTATCGGATAATCTGCGTCAATCGCTATCTGGCCCTCCCTGGCGAGCTTCGCTCCTTCTCCTTTCTTCGCGACGCCGAGGGCTTCCAAGCTCAGCGCGGCCATGACAGTGAAGGCGTCGTGAACCTCGAAGAAGTCTATGTCCTTTGCCTCGACTCCGGCCATCTTGTAGGCTTTCTCTGCTGCTATCTTCGCCGCCTTGAGGGTGAGCAAATCTTCCCTGTTGGCGAGGTTTATGGTGTCTATGGCGCGCGCCATTCCAGCGACCTCAACCCACTTCTCCTTCGGAACGCCGAGCTCCTCGGCCTTCTCGGGGGTGGTTATTATCACCGCCGCTGCTCCGTCGCAGACCGGGGAAGCATCGAAGAGCTTGAGCGGGTCTGCTATGTAGGGGCTCTTCAGGACGGTCTCAACCTTGATGGGCCTCTTGAACATCGCGTAGGGGTTCTTGGCGCCGTTGGCGTGGGCGTTGACGGCGAAGAGGGCCAAATCCTCCTCGGTGTAGCCGTAGGTCTTCATGTAGTGCCTCATGATGAGCGCGTTCAAAGCTACGAAGCTGGCCCCGTGGAAGAGCTCCCACTCGGCATCGGCGGCGTAAGCCAGGTAGCGGGTCGCGTCGCTCGGCCAGGCGTCGGTCATCTTCTCGACGCCGACGACGGCGACAACATCCTCCAGTCCGCTGAGGACGGCCTTAACACCCTCCTGAACGGCGGCACCACCGGAGGCGCACGCTGCCTCAATTTTAACCGCCGGAATGTTCCCGAGACCTGCCCAGTCCGCTATGAGCGCGCCGAGGTTCTCCTGCTCGACGAAGGGGCCTGAAACCATGTTGCCGACGTAGAGGGAGTCAACCTTATCAACGCCGGCATCGTCCATCGCCTTGAGAAGGGCCTCAACGGCCAAATCCCTGAGGGAGAGCTTCCAGTGCTCGCCAACGGGCGTCATGCCAGCCCCAATTATGACCGCCTTCCTCATCTCCACCACCTCACAGTATGAACTTCCTCCTCGCCTTGGCGTAGAGGGCGTAGTCTATGTACTTCTTCCTCTCGACGTAGTCCCTAACCTTCGGCGCGAGGTCCCTCTTCTCCTCTATGGCGTCCTGAACGACGATGCTGAAGGCGTCGCTTCCGGCTCCGGAACCGAAGGAAACCCACAGAATCCTGTCGCCGGGCTTGGCTATGTCGAGAACCGCTGAAACGCCGACCATCGTTGCACCGCTGTAGGTGTTTCCAATCTTGCCGGTGAGAAGTCCCGGAAGAACCTTCTCCTTCGGGATTCCAAGGATTTTAGCAGCGGTGAGCGGGAACTTGACGTTGGGCTGGTGGAAGACCGCGTAGTCGAAGTCGTTGACGGTAAGACCGAGCTCCTCCATCAGCGTTTTTGCCGCGTTGATTATGTGGTGGAAGTATGCCGGCTCTCCTGTAAAGCGGTTTCCGTGCCTCGGGTAGTGCTCGTGTTGCCTTCTCCAGAAGTCCGGAGTATCGGTAACGTATGAGTAGCTTCCCTCGAAGTAGGCAACCGTCTCGGAGCTCTTGGGACCAACTATGAAGGCAGCTCCGCCCGCTCCGGCGGTGAACTCGAGGTGGTCGCCGGGCCTTCCCTGGGCGGTATCGGCTCCGATGGCCATCGCGTAGTCGGCCATCTCGGAGCCAACGAAGCCGATAGCTGTTTGCAGAGCCTCGGTTCCGGCCTTGCATGCGAACTCGAAGTCGGCAGTGCTAACGTCGGGAGTTGCTCCGATTGCCTCGGCTATGACCGTTCCGGTCGGCTTCACAGCGTATGGCTTGCTCTCCGAGCCGAACCAGACCGCCCTTATGAGCTTGGGGTCAATTCCTGCCCTCTTGAGCGCGTTTCTGGCAGCTTCAAGCCCTATGGTGAGCGCGTCCTCGTCGAGACCGGGAACGGCCTTTTCCTCTATTGGAAAGCTCGAAACGCCCCAGACCCTTCCTATCTCCTCGGCCTTGATTCTATACATCGGAACGTAGGCACCGTAGCCGACGATGCCCACTTCCCTCTTCGGCTTCAGTAGCTTCCTCATGGGCATCACCTTGAGAACTGACTGCCGGGGGTTGGAACGGGCCTTATAAAAGCCTTTCGGTAAAAGTGAAAAAGAGTTTAGACGATTGACGAGGAAAGCTCAGGGTTTCCTCACGACGAAGAGCGCGTGGTCCTTCTCGTAGGGCTCCAAACTAAGGCGCTCGACGACCTCAAAGTACTCGGAAAGCTCCCTCTCGACCTCCTTGAAGACCTCCTCAGGCTCCTTGGTAACGTCGATGCTCCTGCTCTTGACCGAAATCATGCCATAGCCGCCGCTCTTCAGGAAGACCTTTGCGTTGTCGATGAGGATTTTCGCCTGCGTCGGCTGGGCGACGTCCTCGAAGATGACGTCAACCTTCGGGACGAGGGCGCGGTAGCCTTCGGGCTTCGTTGCGTCGCCGAGTATAGGAACGATGTTCCTCCTCTCTTCAACGATTGGAACTAGCTCCCTCAGAACCCTCGGCGAGAACTCGACGCCGAATATCTTGCCCTCCCAGCCGACGATGTCGCTGACGTGGGAAGCGGTTGTTCCGCTCGCTATTCCGAGGTAAAGAACGGTTGAGCCGGGCTTAATCGGGAAGTTCTTGAGGCCGTTGAGTATTGCCGCGCCGAGCTTTGAACGGCTCGGGTTCCAAATCCTGTACTCCTCGCCCTCGAACTTGATGACCCTCTCCCCGTAAACCCTCTGGCCGGGGACGAGGTTCTTGGTTGCAATCTTCTCGCTCCCGTCGTCATCGATGACGATGTAAACGCCCGGGAACCTGTGCTTCTTAACCTTCATCTACCTCACCTCTTGCCCTTCTTTTTCTTCTTACCCCTCTTATCGGGCTTGCCCTTACCCTTCTTCTCCTTCCTGCCCTTCTCGTGCTTCTTGCCCTTCTTGTCCTTGCCCTTGAACTTCTTCTTTTTCTTCTTCTCGGGCTTGGCCTCCCTCTTGGGCGGGTTCGGGTACTTCTCCTTGATTTCCTTGATTCTCTGCTCGAGCTCCTTCTTGAGCTCCTCGCCGATGTATTCACCCGAGAAGTAGTCAACCCTCGCCGCTATGGCCAGCTTTCCGGCCAAAGCCCTCGCAATCTTACCCCTCTGCCACCAAGGCGAGCGGTTTATTGCAGGGTACTGGAAGATTACGCCGTGCTTGGGTGGCTTGGCACCAGTTCTTAAGTGTCTGAAGAGGGCCTTTTCAGCGCCAAGAACCTGTATCGTTGAGGCAGGCATCATGGCGAGCTCCTTAAGGCCTCCAGCGAGGCTCATGAGCCTTGCGGCGAGCTTCGCACCGACGAGGGCCTTCAGGTTCGGAGCAACTTCACCAACCGCGGTCTCAAGGTAGTCCTCAATCTGCTCCCTCAGCTTGTAGAGGTCGGAAATCTCGCTGGCGAGCTTCCTTATGATTTCACTGTCGAACTTGCCGAGCGGTGCTCCCATAGACTTCTCGGCCGCCTTGAGAATCTTCTCAACCTTGCCCTCCGAGAAGCCGAGCTTTTCAAGCTTCTCCCTGCTGACGTTCTCCCTCGGGCCGATTTCCTTGACGAAGGCAACGTACTGCGGGTGCTTGGGCAGGATTTCGTCCAGCTCGGGGAAGTGAAGGCCGTACCACTCCCTAAGGCGTGAAACGAGCAGGTTAATGACTTTGTCGATGTCATCGAGCGCCTCTATCGCCTGTATAATCATCTTGTCGCGCGCACCGCTCTGCTCCTGTATGCGGAGCCTCGTCAAAGCGACGCCGACGGTGTAGTACTCGTCGAACCAGTTCTCGCCGAGGAACTCTTCCGGGCTTGAGCGGAGCTTTTCTCCCGCTAAGTTCGGGAACTCGGCGGTGGCGTTGTAGCCGAGCTCCTTGAGCTTCCTGCTCAGCTCGGTGTCCTCGACGACGAATTCCTCGTAGCCCTCTCCGCCCAGCTCGTCGAGAAGAACTAAAAGCTCGTCGCTCGGTTCGCCTTTCAAAAGCCTGTCGAGGCTTACCTCCGGCTTCCCGCTGAAGGGTTTGCTCGCGATGAGCTTCCCGCTCTCGTCGAAGGCGTAAACCCCCCTGACGTTCTCGGCAATGTAAACCTTCATGAGCATCACCTTCCTTTCTTTCCTCAGGTATAGAAGGGCGAGGAGTTTTAAACGGTATCGGTGGAAAAAGAGGGAAAAGTCAGTCCTCCCAGGGCTCGCGGTACTTGAGCGCCCAGCCGAACTCCTCCTTGAGGATGTCTATGGCGGCACTCGGTGGAATGACCCCGCGCTCGGTGATGATGACGTCAACGTACTCGGGCGGAGTAACGTCGAACGCCGGATTCCACACCTCGATGTTCTTCGGCCAGGTCTTGAGTTCTTCCTCGGGAATGACCTCCGTTGGATCGCGCATCTCAATCTCGACGAGCTGGCCGAGCATCGTCTCGGGGTGGAACTTGTAGGTTTCAGCGGCAATCATCGTCCAAACCCTGTGCTCCTTAGCGGTAAGCGCTATCAGGGCCGTTCCAATCTTGTTTATCACCGCGCCGTTGACCGTTATGCTGTCTGCCCCCATGACGACCTTGTCCGTCATCTTCATGTAGTGCCTCGCCGCCGAATCGACGACGTATATGACCGGAATTCCGTAGGAAGCCAGCTCCTTGGCGGTAATCTTGCCCTGCCACTTGGGCCTCGTCTCGGTCACGATGACCTTGATGTCTTTGCCCTGCTCCCAGGCAGTCTTCATGACGCTTATCGCGGCCTTGCTGTGGCAATGGGTCATTATGACGTCGCCGTCCTCTATGCGCTTCGCCCCTATCTCGCCTATCCTCTTGACCGCGTTCTCGGAGTTGTGTATGAACTCCTTGGCGGCGTTGATGACTATGAAGCGGAGCTGTTCGAGGTCGGCACCGCTTGAGTAGGCAATCTTACCCCTGTGCATAACGTAACGGAGGGCGTTGGGCAGGGAAACCGCGGTTGGCCTCGTCTCGTAGAGTATCTTCGCGGCCTGCTTCATCTCCTTCCAGAACTCGTCAACGGTCTTGGCCTTACTTTTTTCTGCCTGTATCTGAAGCGCGTAGGCCGCTGAACGGGCTATCTTTCCGGCACCGCGTATCTCCATGTTCCTTATCTTCTCCGCTATTTCAAGGACTTCCTTCACCACTGGCATCGCTATCACCTCCCGGTAAACTCAGGTTTAGGAGACAGGGTTTATATTCTTTCTGAAAAGACAGGAGAATTCCGAAGGAGCTTTAAGGTGTTTTTAGTGCATCAATGTCACCAAAAGTCCTTCAGTGTCCTTAAATTGCCGAGGAAAGCCGTGTTTACCTTTGTAAAGGCCAAATCTGGGCGTTGGGAAAGGTTTATAACGAAAGACCCGAAGTTCTTAGTGTATAGATTTGATGACGTGCTCAGGCATGTTCATTGGGGTGGTGGCTATGCAGGAGAAACTAGAAAGGAAACTCGCATCCGAACCGTTGAACTTCGAGTCATTCTTCTCCGAGAAGGCCCTTCAGATGAAGGCTTCGGAGATTAGGGAGCTCCTTAAGCTTGTCGAGACGAGCGATGTTATCAGCTTGGCCGGCGGTTTGCCCGCTCCCGAGACCTTCCCGGTTGAGATTATCAAGAAGATTGCCCAGGAGGTCCTCACGGAGCACGCCGACAAGGCCCTGCAGTACGGAACGACCAAGGGGTTCACCCCGCTCCGCCTCGCCCTCGCGAAGTGGATGGAGAACCGCTACGGCATCCCGATGAGCAAGGTCGAGATAATGATGGTTGCCGGCTCACAGCAGGCCCTCGACCTCATTGGTAGGGTTTTCATAAACCCCGGGGATGTTGTCGTCGTCGAGGCTCCGACTTACCTCGCGGCGCTCAACGCGTTCAAGTACTACGAGCCCGAGTTCGTGAGCATTCCTATGGACCACGACGGAATGAGGATTGACCTCCTCGAGGAGAAGCTTGAGGAGCTGAAGAGGGAAGGAAAGCGCGTTAAGTTCGTCTACACCGTCTCGACCTTCCAGAACCCGATGGGCGTCACCATGAGCCTCGACAGGAGGAAGAGGCTCATAGAGCTCGCCAAGGAGTACGACTTCCTCATCGTTGAGGACAGCCCCTACAGCGAGCTCCGCTACTCTGGTGAACCGATTCCGCCGATAAAGCACTTCGACGACGAGGGCAGGGTCATCTACCTCGGAACGTTCTCGAAGATACTCGCCCCCGGCTTCCGCCTCGGATGGGTTTCAGCTCACCCGCACTTCATAAGGAAGATGGAGATAGCAAAGCAGGCCGTTGACCTCTGCGCCAACACCCTCGCCCAGGTTATAGCGTGGAAGTACGTTGAGGCAGGCTACCTTGACGAGCACATCCCGAAGATAATCGAGTTCTACAGGCCGAGGCGCGATGCAATGCTCGAGGCCCTTGAGGAGTTCATGCCGGAGGGCGTCGAGTGGACCAAGCCCGACGGAGGAATGTTCGTCTGGGTCACCCTGCCGGAGGGAATCGACACCAAGCTCATGATGGAGAAGGCCGTCGCCAAGGGCGTCGCCTACGTTCCCGGTGAGGCCTTCTTCGCCCACCGCGACGTCAAGAACACCCTCAGGCTGAACTTCACCTACGTCCCGGAGGACACCATCAGGGAGGGCGTTAAGCGCCTTGCGGAGGTCATTGAGGAAGAAATCAAGGCCCTCAAGAAGTGAGGAAAAGCTTTTTACCCTTTTCTTTCTCAGATTTCCATCGGTGGTGGCATGAAACCCCTGATAGCAATCATAGGTTCTCCCTGGAGCGAGTCCCTTTCAGCCGGCAGGGCGCACATAAAGCGTGTTATAGAGGCCGGCGGACTTCCAGCAGTGTTCAGCCCCGAAATCGAGCCCGAGGACATCATAGAAGTCGCCGACGGGATACTGCTCATTGAAGGACCCGACGTCCATCCGCGTTTCTACGGGGAGGACCCCTCGCCGAGCCTCAGGGAAGTCGACGTTCTTCGAGACGAGTTCGAGATTGGGCTGGTAAAGCTTGCCGTCGAGGCTGGAATTCCAATCCTCGGGGTAGGAAGGGGAATGCACGTAATCAACGTCGCCCTCGGCGGAACGCTCTATCAGGACATCTACGACATCCCCAAGGCGATAAAACACGACTGGAGCTTTGGAAGCACAAGACCGGAGCAGAGGCTTCATACCATTAGAATAAAGGCGGACTCAAGGCTATACTCCATCCTGCGCGAGAGCCTGAACATCGAGGGAACCAACGAGGGATGGGCGTGGGTAAACAGCTTCCACCACCAGGCCGTGAAGAGGGTTGGAGAAGGACTCAGACAGGTTGCCTTTGCCGTTGATGGCCTGATAGAAGCCATAGAGGGCAAAGAGGGCTTCGTTCTCGGCGTCCAGTGGCAGCCGGAGCACCTGCCCGAGATGCTTTCCCTGTACAGGGCCCTGGTTGGGGCCTCATTGAAGAGGCACAAGGAAAACGATGAGATGAGGAGAAGGGCCATTGAAGCCGAAATCCGCGAGGAGCTCGCTAAGGAACAAGATGAGAGCCGTCACAGCTCGGAAACGAGTGATAACTCTCCCGACACGAACCAAACGTGATGCCCCTCTCGGTTATCTTTTTCTCAGCCTCGCGTAAAATCTGGAAGCGTAGCTCCCTCGGAAGGTAATAGTAACCACCAATCCTCTCGCCCCTCTCGTAGAGTGGCCACAGCTTTTCCATAAGCTCCGGAAACTTCGCAAACATTCTCTTCTTGGAGTCTGGCCTCAGCTTGAGGGTTGAAACTGTGATATGGCTCACAAAGCTTAGAGCGTCGAGAGTCTCGTCAAAATCCTCCCAGGTGTAGAACGGAATTATCGGGTCTATCCTCGCGTAAACAGGAATCCCCGCTTTATTAGCCTTCTTAAGAGCCCTTATCCGCGCCTTCGGCGATGGGGCGTTGGGCTCAAGGAGCCTCGCCTTCCTCTCGTCAACCGTAGTCACGGTGACTCCGACGGCACAGCGGAGCTCGCTCAGAACCTCTATGTCGCGCTCGAAGATGTCTGACTTGGTGAGGAGCAGACAGCGGACGTCGTAGCGTTTGAATAGCTCAAGGACCTTCCGCGTTATCCCGAGCTCGCGTTCCACCGTCGGATAGGGGTCGGAGGAGTAGGAGAGGGCTATGATGTAGCGCCGGTCGAACTTCCTGAGTTCCTTCTCCAGCTTTGGTAAGAGGTTCTCCTTCGTTCTCACGCGGAAGGCGTTGGGAATATAGCTCGTTATGTAGCAGTAAACGCATGCATGATTGCAACCGGTGTAAACGTTCAGCGTGTACTTGAAAGGGCACGTGCAGAGCTTCGCCTTCCAGGGGTCGAAGGGTCGAATGTACATACCGGACGTTAAGGAAAGGGCTTTAAAACTCACGCGGTAGGGACTACGGTGATTGCATGAGCGTGAAGGGTCGTGTCAAGTGGGTTGAGGGGATGCAGTTCGTCGGCTCGATGGAGGACGGTGGGTGCTCGATAATCCTGGGGAACGGTGGGATAAGCCCGATGAGGCTTCTCCTCCTAAGCGTCGCTGGATGTACCGCCTACGACGTCGTCATGATTCTCAAGAAGATGCGCGAGCCGATTGAGGGTCTTAAAGTCGAGATTTCCGGCGAGAGAAGGGAGGAATACCCGAAGGTCTACACCAGGGTCCACATTCACTACAGGATTTACGGAAACGTTAAGGAGGAAAAGGCGAGAAGAGCCATAGAGCTGAGTCAGGACAAGTACTGCTCCGCCTCGGCCCAGGTCAAGCTGAGCGGTGCCGAGCTGACTTACTCCCTTGAGATAGTGCGGGGCGATGATGACTGACCTCCTCCTCTGCCAAGGCGAGGGTTCGGCTTAACCCCTCGCCAACGGCAGGGAGGTTCGAGGAGTCTCATTTAGACCCAAGATAAAGTGGTCTTCAACCCCTCCGGCCGGGTCTTCGGCCAGTTACCCCTCCTCTGAGCGTAAAGCCCGCTCAGATTCGGGGTTATGGTTTTCACAACCCTCTTCAAAATATTAAACGCTCCAACAAGGTCAGCGTTGAAGACAAGCCCCGTTGCGGGACACGAATAAAGACCACGAACAAAGCGAGCCCCATCGTGGGGCTTCCCGCAAACGGGACAAGTCTTAGAAGTGAAAGCCTCATTCACAACCAAAACCCGAATACCATACTCCTCCGCAACCTCAGTCAAGCGTTTGATAACGTAATTAAACCGCCAAACGTGGGATAAAAGGAAGTTTTGCTTACTGCCCTTATCAGAGTTCCGGGCTATTCCCTTTGGGTAACCAATCACAATCTTAGAAACCCCCAAATCGTAAAGCTTCCTCACGGTTTGCCTTACTGCCGTGTTAAGGTAGTGTTTAGCCTGAAGTTTGGCCTTCTCATGCATTCTCTTGAGCTTCCTACTCTTTTTAGCCCCAGACTTGTTAAGTTTTGATTGGTACTCGGCGATTCTTCTCCGCCAGTAGAAGTCGATGCTTTTAAGCGGTCTTCCATTCACGAGGAAGCTTTCCCCGTTTTCCACATAAACAGCCATGAGATTGTTTACTCCCAAGTCAATTCCCGCCGAAAGGCTTCCTTTTGAGGTTCTCGGGAGTTTAACCCATTCTCCGCCCTCAAGCTTTTCTTCAACCGTGAAGCTTAGATAAGCATACCATTTCCTCTTAACGTCGTCATAAGTGATTTCTAAGCGTCCTTGCTTTCCCTTTAAGTGGATTCTTCCCTTGAATTGAATTTCAAGGCGTCTGAACTTTCCAAGGCCTTTTAGAATTAGTTTGTTACCTTCAATCTTGTACTGGTCGTTTCTCAGGACGATTAAGGGTTTTCTCATTCCGTCTTCTTTCAGATAGTTTGGTGGTTTGGGCTTAAGCCAGTTGGGGAGTTCTCCGTTGCGCTTTTTGCGAAGGAGGGAGAAGAAGCTCCGCCAAGCTTCCGCATTTTTGCGACATATTTGCTGGACGGTTGCAGAGCCGATTTCCCGTTTAAACTCCTCGTAAGCGGTCTTCTCAGTTTTATTGAAGTCCACGATTTGCTCTTGGAAGTATTGTTGCCTCCTCAGGTAGTTTACTCGGTTCCAGACTTTGGCTCCAGTGTCGGCTAACTGGTGGAGAATTTTCGCCTGTTCTTTTGAGGGCTGGAGTTTAACCGTTACTGTCCGCTTCATTGTTCCTCACTTTCAACTTTTTTAATCCAGAGTTTCATTGCTTCCGTTACCGCAACGCCTAAGGCCCCTCGAATCTTCCCGTATTTCTTCTCCACGAGTTCCCTGAACTTTTTTCAACATCATCAACGGAGACTGTAAATCCGTTGCGGAAATGTGAAGAGAGGACCGACTAGCTGAGCTAAAGCTCCCCGCAGAGCCTCGCGAAGTTCCTGTAGACCTCGGCCCCGCGTTCGGTGTGCGCCACCTCCGGATGGAACTGGACGCCGTAGATTGGAAGGCTCTCGTGTTTCATAGCTTCAACCGGGCAGGTCTCACTCCTCGCGAGCAGTTTAAAGCCCGGCGGGAGCTCCTTCACCTCGTCCATGTGGCTCTCCCACACCTTCAGCCTCTTCGGGAAGCCTTCAAAGAGGTCGTTCTCCTCGATTATTTCAATCTCGACAAGGCTGTACTCGGCCTTCTCGCCCCTGCCGACCTTCCCGCCGAAGTGCCTCGCTATGAGCTGGTGGCCGAGGCAGATTCCGAGGATTGGGACGTTGAACTCGTCGTAGTGCTCCAGAATGGCCTCACAGTTGCCGGTTCTGTTTATGTCGGGGCCACCTGAGAAGATTATTCCTTTCGGCTCCATCGCCTTGATTTCCTCGAGCGGGGTGGTGTTGGGGATTATCTTCGCCTCAACACCCAGATAGCGGAGCGTTCTCCAAATCCTGTGGACGTACTGCCCTCCGTTGTCCATTATAACTATCATGAGCCCACCTCCAGGAGTTTGAAGAATGCATCTGATTCCTCAACGAGATAAAACGCCCTCAAACCGAGGGACTTGGCCAGCCCGGCCATCTTCCTGTCGTTAGTAACAAGAACCGCGTCAAGGTAACGGGCGGTCGCGATGAAATAGATATCAGAAGCCTTGTGATGCGTCTGAAAAGCCACTTCTCGAAGCTCCTCGATGAGCAGTTCCTTAGGAACCCACGCAACTATTTCGCTGTAATACCTTAGCGCCTTCTCAACCTGCTCCCGCTCAAAATACCTTGAGAGAACAGCAACGAACTCAACTTCCCCCAAGCGGGGAGCGTAAAGCTCGAGCGAGCCCAACTGTGCATGCTCTATGATTCTTTCGGCGACTTCTGCCCTCTCAGGGTAGAAGCTGGAAAACAGATGGAAAACAACGGAGGTGTCAACCACGACCCTCATGTTTCCTCCTCCCTTAAGCGAAGGAGATAGTCCGTCGGGTCTTCCCTGAACTTTTCGGGCGTTACCTGCTTCCTCATCTCCCTCGCCAGCTCAAGGAAGTCCTCGTGGTAAATCCTCACCCTGAGCCTCTGCCCCTCCTTCAGCTTGAGGGGCCTGAGGGGCTTCAGCACGCCGTTCTCGTAAATCACCTCGATAATCTCGCCCATGCTCCCACCGCTTAAAGTTGGAAACGAAGGTAAATAAGCCTTCACTCGAACTCAATCGTTGCCGGAGGCTTGTTGGTGATGTCGTAGAGAACCCTTCCGACCTCGGGAATCTCGCTGGTTATGCGGAATGCTATCCTCTGAAGGACGTCGAAGGGGACGTTCATGGCATTAGCGGTCATTCCGTCGAGGCTCTCAACCACCCTAACCGCTATCGTTTCCTTGTAGGCCCTTATGTCGCCCTGAACGCCAACTGTCTTGACGCCCAAAAGCACGGCAAAGGCCTGCCAGGGTTTTAAGCCGGCTTTCTCGATTTCCTCCTCGACTATCGCGTTGGCTTCTCTGACTATCGCTATCTTCTCCGGCGTGACCTCCCCAAGGACGCGAACGGCCAGCCCCGGTCCCGGGAAGGGCATTCTGTTGTAAATCTTCTCCGGAAGGCCGAGCTCCTTCGCCAGCTCCCGAACCTCGTCCTTGTAGAGGTCGCGGAGCGGTTCTATGAGCTTGAGGTTGAGCCTCTCCGGCAGGCCTCCAACGTTGTGGTGGCTCTTGATTTTCCCCTTGCTCTCAATCCAGTCCGGGGCGATGGTTCCCTGAATCAGGAAGTCGGCGTTGATTTCCTTCGCGACCTCCTCAAAGACCTCGATGAAAACGCGGCCTATTATCTTCCTCTTCTCCTCGGGGTCGGTAACGCCCTTCAAAGCCTTGAAAAAGCGCTCGCTCGCGTCAACGTAGTGCAGGTTGAGCCCGAACTCGTCGCGGAAGGTCTTGACAACGAACTCGGGCTCGCCTTTCCTCATGAAGCCGGTGTTGACAAAGACGGCGTGAAGCCTGTCGCCTATAGCCTTGTGCGCGAGTATCGCGGCGGTTGAGCTGTCAACGCCACCGCTGAGCGCTATTATCGCCTTCCCGTCGCCGACGGTCTTCCTAATCTCCTCAACCTTCTCCCTGATGAAGTCCTCCCACATGAGCACCACCTTTTACACCCGCTTTGGAATCCGCTTTATAAACCTAACCCGCTTAAACACTTTCACGTCAAAATCTCGTCAAGCCTGTCCTCCTCAAGCCCCTGCCTCAGCTCCATCGCTATCCTCCTGCCGGTGCTCACCGGGAAATCATAGCGGAGCCAGCTGTAGGGGGAGCCGTGGACGAAGGGGTTCGTTCCGGCAACTATCCTCGCCGAAATCTCGAAGACTACAAACTCCAGCTCCTCGGTGAATACACCTTCAAGGCAGAAAGGACCCCAGAGACCGCCCATGAGCTTTTCGGCAGTCTGTACTACCCTTTCACCGGCCTCAATGACGTCCATGAGCAGGCTCTCGCGCAGGACGAGTGGAATGTTGCCGATAACAGTGTAGTTCGTGGCCAGCTCGATGTCCAGTTGCTCTTTCGCGGGAATCCTGCCTACCGCGTCGGCGTTCGACTCATAACGACGGTCGATGCTCATCAATTCGAGCTCGCGGTTCAGCTTTGAGTAGAAGTAGTGCGGATAAACCGGAACTCCAATCACGTACTCCTGAATCTGGATTCCGCCCAGGTCTTCCTTGTCCCTGATGCCGAGCCTCTCGGCCTTCCTCCAGAAGTCCTCAGGGCTTTTTGCCAGAAAATAACCCTTTCCTCCCTTCGCCCCGAAGGGCTTGACTATCACAGGGCCGTCTATATCGTCGGGGTCGTCGTAGACCCTCGGAAGGCGTAGCTTCGCCTCTTCGAGCCACTTCCTCTCGAGCGAGCGGTCGCTCTCCCACCTCAGCACCTCTTTGTTGCCGTAGTAGGGGACGCGCATCTTCTCGACGAGCTCAACGCCGAGGTGCGCCACAAAGGAGCCGGTGGGGATAACCACAGCGTCAAGATTAAGGAGTTCTTCCTCGGGGTAGCTCCCCTCGATGAAGTAATCGGCAACCGGAAAGTACTTCGTGTAGAGCGGTCTAACCCGGGCCTTTCCGAAGGCTACTGTCTCAAAGCCTTCCTGCTTCGCCCCCTTCAAAATCTGAAGGGCCGAGTGGGAGGCATACGTTGCTACTCTCATTCCTCCTCACCCAAAAGCCTTGGTAGGGACTCGTGAACGGCTCTGAGCTCCGAAATGGGTTTTCTGAGGAGTTCCCGCCCGTTCCAGAGGAAGACCGCATCGCTCCCGCCGGTCCTTCCGATGATGGTAAAGTGCTTGAATAGACCCTTGAGCTCCTCAAGGTTTTCCTCTGGGAACGTCACGATGTATCTTGAGTGGCTCTCGCTGAAGGCGACTTCGATTGGGCTGGAGGTTTCAGAGGGAACCTTCGAGAGGTCGGCCGTGAAGCCTGCATTTCCGGCAACGGCCATCTCCGTCAAAGCGACCGCCAGGCCACCCCTACTAACGTCGTGGACGGCCCTGACGAGGCCCCCCCTTATCGCCTCAAGGATTCCATTCGCGTTGGCTTTTTCCTCCTCAAGGTCTACGCGCGGTGCGAGGCCACCTTCAACGCCGAGCCTCGCGAAGAGCTCGGAACCGCCGAGTTCGGGCTTCGTGAGGCCGACTACCCCGATGAAGAGGCCCTCCTCGAAAGCCCCGTGCGGAATACCCTCAAGCTTCACCTTCCCGAGGCCGGCAACGACGGGAGTCGGCTTTATCGGCCTGTCAACGACCTCGTTGTAGAAGCTCACGTTCCCGCTGACGTACGCCAGGCCGAAGGCCCTCGCCGCGTCCGCCAGGCCTTTAACAGTTTCGGCAAAGCTCCAGTAGACCTCGGGCCTCTCTGGCGAGGCGAAGTTGAGGTTGTCAACCAGGGCCAGAGGCTCGGCCCCAACGCTGACGAGGTTCCTCACCACCTCTGCAACGGCCCCCATCGCGCCGTGGTAGGGGTTCAGGTAGCTGTGGTTCGGATTCCCGTCGGCGACGAAAGCCAAACCGTACTCGTCGTTTATCTTAAGAACCGCCGCGTCCCTGCCCGGTTTAAGGACGGTTCTCCCCTGGACCTCGTGGTCGTACTGCTCCCAGACCCAGCGTTTGCTCAAGATGTTCGGACTGCCCCAGACGAGGTCGAAGGCTTCTCCAAAAGAAACGTCCGGCGTCTCGACCGGTCTCTCGGCGCTGTAAGGTTTCAGCTCCCACTCTATCGTAGGAACGTCAGTTAAGAGCTCTATCGGCAAATCCGCAACTTTCTCGCCCCTCCAGTAGACGACGAAGCATGGCTTCTCAATCGTCTCGCCGACGACGGTCCACTCGAGCTCGTACTCCTCGAAAATTCTGCCTATTTCCTCGATGTCCTCTGGCCTAACCGCGAAGAGCATCCTCTCCTGGCTCTCTGAAATCATAACCTCGGTCGGACTCATTCCCGGCTCGCGGAGAGGGACCCTGTCCGCGTATATTACTGCACCAAAGCCCTTCTTGCCCGCCATTTCAGAGGAGGCGCAGGCCAGTCCCCCGCCTCCCAAATCCTTGAGCGCCTTAACTTTGCCGGTGTAAACGGCCTCGAGGGTGGCCTCGATGAGGAGCTTCTCGGTGAAGGGGTCTGGAATCTGAACGGCCGAGCGGTCTTCTTCGGTCTTCTCGCCCAGCTCCTCGCTCGCGAAGGTTACGCCGTGAATCCCGTCCCTGCCGGTCCTGTTGCCGACGAGGATTAGCTTGAGGCCAGGTTCGGTCACGTAGCTGTGGATGAGGTACTCCGGCCTCATGATGCCAACGCAGGCGACGTTGACGAGCGTGTAGTTATCGAGGCTTTCGTCGAACTCGGTCTCGCCTCCAACGGTCGGAACGCCTATCCTGTTGCCGTAATCGGCTATTCCCTTAACAACCCCCTCGAAGAGGTAACGGTTTCTCTCCTTCTCCAGCGGGCCGAAGCGTATGGGGTCGAGAAGCGCTATTGGCCTCGCGCCCATGCAGAGTATGTCCCTCACTATCCCGCCGACTCCGGTTGCAGAACCGCCATAGGGCTCGACCGCGCTCGGGTGGTTGTGGCTCTCGATTCCAACGACTATCCACATCTTGTCGTCGAACCTCACTATTCCTGCGTCTTCGCCGGGGCCTAAAATCACGTGCTCGTTCTCCGTCGGGAGGAGCTTGAGCCAAGGCCTGCTTGATTTGTACGATGCATGCTCGCTCCACATAACTTCGAGCATCGCCCACTCGAGCTCGTTCGGCTCCCTCTTCAGGCGCTCACGGATGAGCTTCTCCTCGTGCGGGAACATTTCCTCACCTCCTCGCCCACTCAACCATGCTCCTGAACAGCCTCAGGCCGTCCTCACTCCCCAGAAAGCGGTCGCTCGCGCGCTCAGGATGAGGCATCGTCCCGAGAACGTTGCCACGCTCGTTGGCTATCGCCGCTATGTTCAGAACCGAGCCGTTGGGGTTGGCTTCTTCGCTCACGTTTCCCTTTTCGTCGCTGTACTGGAAGACTATTCTGACCTTTGAGGGGTCGTCGGTGTAGTAATTGCCCTCCGCGTGGGCAATCGGCATCCTTATGACCTCTCCCGGCTCGTAGAGGGAAGTGAAAGGAGTTTCCGTGTCGTTTACTCGGAGGTGAACCCACCTGCAGAGAAAGCGCGGAACCCTGTTGGGTCTCAAAGCCCCGGGCAGAAGGCCCGCCTCGGTGAGGATTTGAAAGCCGTTGCAGATTCCAAGGACCGGCCGTCCCTCCTCGGCGAACTCCTTCACTTCCTCCATTATCTCCTGACGGGCGGCTATCGCACCGGCGCGAAGGTAATCGGCGTAGCTGAAGCCACCCGGCAAAACCACGCCGTCGAAGTCCCTAAGGCTCGTTTTATACCAGACGCGCTCCGCCTCGGCTCCGGCCTTCCTTATGGCCCGCTCCGTCTCGAAGTCGCAGTTGGTTCCAGGGAACACCACCACAGCAAAGCGCACCATCTCAGCTCACCGGCTCTATCCTGTACTCCCAGCTGTGGATGAGCGGGTTGGCGAGGAGCTTCCGGCACATCTCCTCCACCTCTTCCTCCGGTCTCTCACTTTCAAGCTCAAACTCGAAGCACTTCGGAACGCGCAGGCCTTCAACGGCGTAACCGAGGTTTCTGAGGGCCTTCCCTATGACCCTCCCCTCAGGGTCGTTGAGTCCCTCCTTGAGGCGAACGGTAACGGTAACCCTCCACTTCATCTCCACCACCTTGTCAGAAAAGTGTAAAAATTGGGAGTTTTTAAGGCTTATTTTGACAGAAAAATGTCAATATAATCCCTTCACTTTTTAATACCTTAGAGCACAAATTTTATAAAATCTTAGAATACCCAACATTGGTGATTTAAATAAAAAACTATAGTACGTATATTTATCGTTATGTTAATACTTGAATTGACTGTAAATCATGCACTTGTGTCAGGAGAAGCAACACAAGGTATAGAACAACAACTGGGAACATCAGAAGGGTATCATGTCGTAGTAAAGGGGGTCCCCTTGTCGTATTTGCACTCCCCGGAGAAGACGGAAAAGTGCCGACCAAAGAAGAAGTTATTGCAATAACATCTTGAGGACCTGATTGCATATTGAGCCCATTTGAAGGATGATGCTGTCAATTTACTGTCGATTTCTAGTCTTTTCTTTTTTAGGAATAAAATTTATAAGTTATATTATCAGAACTAATCTGGTGATTTGCTTGAAAAGAGCTGTAGGAGCAATTATATTAATTTTAATATTCGGGCTAACAGTAAATCCGGCACTTGCCACAGGGAGTGCAGTTCAGCGGACAGAAGAGGGGATAATCACATATGAAATTGAAATTTATGAAGTTCCGACAAAGGTAACTATAGCAGAAAACTCAATCCTGAAAACCCCCGAGGAAGTTAAAGCCTTCATCGAAAGTCATCTAAGTAAGGAAGAGTTCATAAACGGCGCTGTAGTTGATGTTTCAGAGGCCCCCTTGAAAAAACAGAGGCAAAATGAGATTATCACTGCGAATTTTTATAAGCCTATCAGCACTGCCTCGATTGGTACAGTTATTTCGGGAATTGTGGAAGTTTTCTCTGTGGGATGGTTCATCTTAACAGGACCATACGCTCTGTTTGCGATGGCAATAATAGTAGCGGGCATCGCAGCCGCATATGCCGTCTATAAATACAGTGATGAAATTCGTGAAAAGCTCGACAGCGCTTATCAGTACTTCTATAACTACGTAGAAGAGAGAAAAATGGATGAGAAGACAATCCACATCTATGAAAGGAGCTTTTATGGTGGACTCCCTAAAAGAATTTATGTGAAAGACTTTGTTCATAAAAGAGACTTTAAGGTTACCATTGGAGAATTGGTTGAAGTCATTGTTGATGTTCCTTCTGGTAAGCTTGCCCTTAATGCAACCGTGAAAAATTTAAAGGAAGGCAACTGGAAATTAGCGGCTTTAAAGGGGATCAGGTTCATCATTGGGGCTACTGGAGAGGCCGTGGCATATCTTGCAATGATAAAACCCGAAGCATACGGGCCATCAGTTATAAACATAACGCCCCGCTCGAATGCAAAAGGTCCAGATTTTATTTATGTAAAAAGCACAAAGATTCCCTCCGATTTGACTAAATGGGAAGCAAAAGGAACCACAGTTTTCAGGGTCACCTCATTAATTCGAGACGGATACAACCGTAATTTGGAAGGTCAGCCAGGTATCGTTTCCGTTTACAGGATGAAAGGATCAAATCTTTATGTGGCATTCATACACGGGTAGGAGGAATAAAAATGCACATGCACACGATACGGATGCAGGCTGTGCTGTTCAACTACACCTCCAGAAAGCGGTTGCTCGAGGAGATCCTAAGCAGGAAAGCGGATCATCCGCTACGTGGGATTATTGAGGAGCTTTTTCAAGCGGTCATAGGATTCTTTGGTGCTGGGGAGTGGGAACTCTGCTCAGAGGCATGCTCCTATCTCAGACGCCTTGAAGATCATTTAAAAAATAAAGGAGAGAACTTAGAAGACCACATGGATCAGTTCCTTGGACCATATCCTGAACTTGTCAGGCTCCTCTGCAGGATACTCCCCGTCATGAGATGCGAGGGCGTTCCCGAAAAAGAGGATCTGGAACGATTGAAGGAACTGTCTAGAAGCAGATATCTTATCTTCCCTGACCTCGTTAGAGATGCCTTTGTAGCCCTCCGAAAGCACCTGAAAGAAAAGGCACCAGATGAGGTTCTTGAGGAAATAGAAGTTCCTCCAGTTCCTCAGCCAACGGAAGCCCCCGAAATGACTCTCAACATGCAAATTACAAGCCTTAGGCTGGAGTTTAGCACTGCAAAACTATGGATGGAAAAGCTTCTCTCAGGGGATGTAGATGAGGCAGAGATTGGTTACTACATCCTTAAACTTACAAGAGACTTTTCCCGCGCCTTTGAACTGTTCTTTGCACTTGGAGAAGACGAAAGCACGAGGAAAACGTGGGAGGTCATCGAGAGGCTCAAAAAATTGAGCAGGGAGCATTCTCTAAGCCTGACCATAGACCCAGCTGTCTATTGCCCCCTTCAAAAGGCCGAGGCACTCCACGAACTCTGGTCCTTCATGGAAAAGTCTATGCCGGTTCCAAGTGAGACGCTGTCCCGAGTTCTTGCCGTTCTTTATGGTAGGACACCGCTCCAAAGGGAGGCTCTCCTCCGAATCAAAGAGTACCTTGAATCCCAAGGCTATGAAGTTCCAGAAGAACTCATGGAAGCTTTGGACAGGTTCCCCAAACCCAGAGAGGTTGATTACTGGGAGGAATACCAGAAAACGCTGAAAGAATTCGAGGAAAAGGGTGAAAAGTTCCATAAGAAGGCAAAGAAGGGGTGGGAGCTCGTGGAGAGCGGAAGCGCTGAAGATCCAACAGGCTCCCTCCAGGAGATAATCTGGAACCTGAGCGAGGCCGTTGTTTACAACTTTGCCATGCGAAAGTTTAAGCTGGTGAAGGAAGCTTATGAAATCTTTCTTAAAGCATACGAATTTGCGAAAGAAAACAACCTGTTCATGTTCAAGGCAAGGCTCAGCGAAGATATCTGGCTCGGAAAGCTCAAACGCGTGAACCTCAAGTGGGGCAACGACGTAAAATGGTACGAAGATTACCGGGTCATCTCCAACAGGATAATCCGGCTGACAAGAATTGCGGAATTTATGATGTGGAAGCGCAGGATTCCGGAATTCCTATATGCCAATCCCTACACCAACCTCGGTGGGGATTACGAGGAGAACGACCCCCCGCTGTGGGCTCTAACCAGAGGGCTTATGATGATACTGAACTACAACCGCTCCAGAGGAGTTCTCCCAAGTGCAGGGCTCCAAGAGGAAGTCCTGAACTACGCCCTGAGGCTCAACCTTCTGTGGCCCGAAAAAACCGAGGTCTGGGAGTGCAGGGATGGAATCTGCGCCGTCTTTAGAGGAGAGCTCAACGGGGAAGCGATTAAAAAGTTAGAGAGGGACGTCTGGGATGACGACATCGTGTTCTACCATGGAAAGGACATCGTGATAGGTTACTCAAGGAAAAGAAAGCTTGGGTACGTGTGCACAAAAGGTGAAGATGAAAAAGAACTGACGTACTTCATACCCTAAAAGAAAACGCAAGGGCGCTGGGAGCTTCCCCCTCATTTTGCCCGTCAGGTTACCACCTTCTCAAGCTCGTCGAGCTCGATAGCGCGCTTTATCTCCAAGGCAATCCTCCGTCCGGTGCTCATGGGCTTCCTCCAGAGGGCGTTGCCGTAGGGGTGTCCCATCGCCATGTGGATGTTAGTTCCACCGCCGGTTCTCGGGGCGACGTCGTAGATGTAGAAGTTCAGGTCTTTGTCAACCGCCGTCTGGAGCGTGAACGGCCCGATTATTCCCGGCTTGTAGTATTCCTGCGTCGCCTTAACGTACTTCTCGGCCATGTCGAAGACCTTCTCCAAAAGCGACTCGCGGAGGGTCGATGAAGCGTGGCCCGTTACGGTGTATTCCGGCTCGAACTGCCACTCGGGAAGGGTCAACTGCTGGGAAGCGGGAAGCCTTACGTGGCCGTCCAAGCTCGTTTCGAAGCGCCAGTCTATTCCCAGGAGCTCAATCTCCCCGTCAATAGGCGAGTAGAAGAAGTCGAAGTTGAACACAGGCCCGATGATGTAGCGCTCGATTCTGGCTTTAGCGAGGTCCTCCTCCGTGATTACGCCGAGTTTAATGAGCTTCTCAGCCTTCTCGCGGAACTCTTTATATGATGCCGCCGTGAAGAATCCGCGCTCAAGCCTCTTCTTGGCGTGCGGAAGCTTGACTATGACGAGGCCGACCTCGTCAATCTCCTCCGGCTCAACCGGCTCGGGGTAGGGGAGTCCAGCCTTCTCAAGCAACCAGTAGTAGCTCTTCTCCTCGCTCCTCTCCTCGCTTCTGAGCAGGTTCCTGCTCCCGAAGAGCGGAACCCTGAACTCGTTCTCCACCCTGCCTATGCCGGTGTAAACCACGAAGGAGCGGTTGGGGACGAAGATAACGTTTCTCCTAATGAGCTCGTCTTGAACGTCTATTATCTGGGCAAACTTTTCAAGAACGATGACTTCATCGATGAAGCCCTTGGTCAGGCCGTCCTTCGTCTTCCTCAGCCTGAAGTACTCGGCGTAAGTCCTGTGCCTGCCTCTCTGGGCGACGACGAGGACGGGCAAACCTTCCTCCTTAGCCCCATCGGCTATGTCAAGAGCTGAATGGCTTCCAAGGACGCCGACTGTTATCTTCTCGGGGTCGTACCTCTCGAGTATTCCCAAAATTTCATCGCGGCTTATCATTCCCATCACCTCAGCACGGGTTCGGCTCGAACTCCTTTCCAAACTCCTTCATCAGCCCAATCCTCTTCTCGACGCTCTCCCTGGTTCCAACGTCGCGCCTGTAGAACAGCTCACCCTTTATGTGGGGAATCGCTCCCTGAGCTATCCTCTCGGCCTCTTCCAGAGTCTCCGCAATTCCGACGACGGCTATGGCCCTCGAGCCGAGTAGCGTGAAGTTCTCGTCAATTGAGGCGTAGTAGAGCCTCGCACCGACCTCTTCAACGGCCTTCTCGTCGACTTCTACCTTCACGCCCCTGACTGGGTTCGTTGGATAACCTTTCGGCGCGAGGTACTTGACGACCGTCGCTTTACTTTCGAACTCCGCCCTCTGGAGGTTGCCGTCAACTATTCCCTCGGCTATTTCGAGGAGGCTCGTCCTGAGGAGCGGAAGGACGTTTATCGCCTCGGGGTCGCCGAAGCGGGCGTTGTACTCTATGAGAACCGGCCCGTCCTTGCTGAGCATGAACTGGCCGTAGAGGATTCCCTTGTAGGGTGTCCCCTCCTTCCTCATGGCCTCGACGGTGGCTTTAAGCGTTTCAAGGGCCTTCTCGTAGTCTTCCCGCATCACGAAAGGAAGCAGGCCGTTGGAACAGGAGTAGCTCCCCATCCCACCGGTTATCGGGCCCTCATCGTTCTCGTAGGCGTGGGGATAGTCCTGAACGAGGGGCATGGGAAGGATTCTCTTCCCGTCGCTGAAGACCTGTAACGTGAACTCGACGCCGTCTGTCCTCTCCTCGATGAGAACCCTTCCGTCGCGCCTGATTAGCTCCTCGGCGTAGGCTTTGGCTTCCTCGTTGTCCCTCAGCTGATAGCCGACGACCTTAACGCCCTTCCCGCCGGTCAGGCCGATGGGCTTAACAACGACGGGCCTTCCGAAGTCGTCAACCCACGAGCGCATCTCCGAAACGTCGGTAAAAACGCGGAAGACCTTTCTTCCGGGGATTTCGTTGCGCTCCATGAAGGCCCTCGCGAAGGCCTTGTCGGTTTCGAGCTTAGCGGCTTCCCTGCTCGGCCCGACCGTTGGAATGCCGTTTTCCTCGAGGGTGTCAACGATACCCTTCTCCAGGGGCGCCTCGGGGCCGATGAACGCCAGCTCGACGCCGAATTTTTCGGCGTACTCAAGAACCTTTTCGATGTCCGTCTCCTTCGCCAGGCCGTAGCCCTTCGCGAGCCTCGCGAGGCCGGGGTTTTTGTGCTTCGAGACGACGTAGAGCTCGGCACCTCCTCTCACGAGGGCCTCCCCAATCGCGTGCTCCCTTCCTCCTCCGCCGACGAGCAGAACCTTCATGAGCTTCACCATTTATCTGTCAAAAACTTAGCTTTTTAAGGTTTATTTTTAGTTTTTTATGTTAATCAAATTAGTGGCCAGCAGTGGACATTAACGGTCTGGAAAGGCATTTATAATCCAAAGGTGTATACCCTACAGGGGATGAACCATGGGCGGGGCCGAGCAAGTACTTAGGATGCTCCCAAGGGGAGGTGTGCTCTCACTGATTCAAGCTGACCTAGAGTCCAATGGAGAGCTCTTCTCACTCATGGCACTCCGCTGGCTACTTGAGCGGGGGGACTCCGTTTTTTTATTCCTCTATGAGCCATTCAGGGTCTTCGAGAACAACGCAAGGAACGTTGGACTTGACGTTAAGGAGTACTTGGGAAGAAACCTCCACGTGTTTGATGCGTTCGGGAGCGTATACCACATTCCCCGTGAGGAGGAGGGAATTCATCAACTCTCAGGCTACCTTGACGACTCTGTTTTTATAATAAAGCTGCGGGAGTGGGCATTGAGAACCCTCGAATCAAGGGAGTGGCGGAACCTCTGGATTTTCACGTACACATCAACTGGAGTATGCAAACTGTTCAGAAGGCCGTACCTCGTGTACAGGATGATTTGGGCAATGAGGGAGCTCTTACTCAACAGTGCCGACAACAGGGGGACCGTTTTAACACTGTCCGAGCCGGAGTGTCCAGAGATAAGTAGCCTAGCATACATAACCTCGGACGTTGTTATTGAAACACACGTGGTCGGCGGCAGAAGGGTCGGCATAGTGACCAAGGGGCCGAACGAGGGGAGGGTGTTTGAACTGTTCGGGGGTGAGTGAATGCCATCATGGGAAATCCCAGCACTCGACGAAACGCTTGGAGAACTCAAGAAGTACTCCTTCGTTTTAATACATGAAGTGGACCCGAGGGCAAGGGGAAAGGAAATCCTCCTACACATCCTCAGGGAAAAGCTCAAGCGAGGAGACCTCGTGGGGTACTTTAACATCTCCTATCCCATACACATCCTCATGAAGGCCTTTGAAGTCTCTGGAATAGACGCAAGAAAGTACCTGAATGAGGAAAACCTAGCGATAATAGACACCTTCGGAAGTTTTTACGACGTCGTCAGCAACCTTGGCGGTGTCTGGTACCTAAGGGGGTCCCTCTCGGCGGACGTTCTTCCAGCCAAGTACGTAGAGGTTGTTGAGGCCCATAAGAAGCGATGGGCTAAGCTCAAAATGTTCCAGGGGCGGGAGCTCTACGGGTTCGCAATGGACGTATCGGACTACATAGACATGCTCGGTGGAGAGTCCGAGACCTTGCGCTACCTCGAAATCTCGGCCGAGCTGAGGGCCAACGCGAGGGCCTACAGAGAATACCCAAAGGGAACGAACTTCTGGCTTTGGGGAAGGAAGGGAGGTTTAAGGGTGCTCGCCTCGGTTTACAGGCGCGCAACCTACGTCCTGCGCGTGAGGAGCGAACTCAGCGGGGACAGAGTGGTAAGGTACCTGGAGGTCCTTAAGGCACCGGACATTGGAGGAGAAGTCATCAAGTTTGCATATCACTTTGAGAACGGTGTTCCTGTCCTAAGAAGGGTTTAACCCAAATCTGATAATTTTTTAGGAAATTTTTTAAAGTTTTAACTTTTTTATGTCAACGGTGGTGACCGTGAAGGTTCTGGTTGTTATGGGAAGCAAGAGCGACGGCCACATAGCCGAAAAGGTTACGGCGGTCCTCGACGAGTTTGGTGTTGAGTACGACGTTGAAGTTGCCTCCGCTCACAGAAACCCGAAAAAAGTTGAGGAGCTGGCAAAGAAGGACGACTACGACGTCTTCATAGCCATAGCAGGTCTCAGTGCCGCCCTGCCCGGGGTTATAGCGGCACACACGATTAAGCCCGTTATTGGCGTCCCCGTCTCGGCAAAGCTGGGTGGACTCGACGCGCTCCTCAGCATAGCACAGCTCCCACCTGGAGTACCCGTTGCCACGGTGGGGATAGACAACGGCAAGAACGCCGCCCTGCTAGCAATAGAAATTCTCGCACTGAAGGATGAGGGACTCAAGAAGAAACTTGAGGAATACCGGGAGAAAATGAGAGGCTGATTCTCAACAACATCAGCTTGATTCCCAGTGTTTTCTTAATTTTAAAATCAGAGAAGCCTGATTCAAAACGGGGGATGAAGGGAAACCCCCCGATTCTTAATTCCACCCCTTCTTTATTCGAGCCCTCTCCTCGATTACAACTTCCTTATTCTCAACCCTCAGGCCTGATTTCATCCCAAGGGTTCACGCCATATTGATGGCCATAGGATTTTTTAAATTTTTCGGATATCCTCCAACGAATTAGAACGAATCCGCACATGTGCTCAATGTACGGAATTTAACATAATGAACAAATGAAAACAAAAGGTCAGAGGAGGTGCTTCCTCTTCTCGTAATCCTGTCCGTGCCAGTCAGAGGAGCGCGTTCTGAGCTCTATCATGTGGGCAACCATCTCGGCCTTCCTCTTGGCTTCCTCCACATCCTTATCCCAGGCTATCGCAACGCCTAAACGCCTTCCCGGATAAGCCTCTGGCTTACCGAAGAGCCTCACCGTCGCGTTCGGGACGCTCAGGGTCTTGGTCAACCCGCGGAACCTCGGCGAGTAGCCGGAGACGTTGGCCTTGATGACGTGCGTTGCCGCGGGAGTCAGGAGCGGGAACAGACGATAGCCGTCGACCCACTCGCCCGGAATCGGGAGGCCGAGAACGGCCCTTAGGTGAAGCCCGAACTCGGAGAAGCCGGTCGGGTGGGAAGCCAAAGTCACCATTCCGGTGTCGTGGGGCCTCGGTGAGACCTCGTTGGCCCAGACCCTATCGCCCTTCACGAACATCTCGACGCCAAACAGTCCGAGACCGCCGAGGACGTCGGTGATGCGCTTCGCTATCCTGTAAACCTCGCGCTCCGCCTTCTCCGATATTTCAGCAGGCTGCCAGCTGGAGTGGTAGTCGCCGTCGATCTGGTAGTGGCCGACCGGCTTCGGGAAGGTGGTAACTACCTCACCGTTCTCGTCGTAGTGCCTCACCGCGAGCTCCGTAACCTCGACGTCGAAGTCTATGTGCTCCTCGACGATTATCTTGTCGGCGCTGCCGCGGGCTTTCTTCTTGGCAACTTCCCAGGCCTTGGGTATGTCTTCGGGACCTTTAACGAAGTAGGAGCCCTTGCCCGAGGAGCTCATTATGGCCTTGGTGTGGCAGGGGTAGCCTACCTTCTCGCAGGCCTCGTAGAGTTCGTCGAGCGTGGTCGCGTAGGCGTAGCGGGAAGTTGGAACCTTCGCTTTCTTCGCCAGCGTTTCCCTCGTCCTCTCGCGGTGCATGGCTATCCACGTCGCCTTCGCGTTCGGAACCACGAAGTAGCCGTCCTTCTCGAGCTCGAAGAGGGCATCAAGGTTAATCGCCTCAATCTCAGGGATTATCGCGTTGGGCTTCTCCCTCTCGACGACCGAGAATAGAAAGTCCGCGTTCCTCATGTCTCCCACGTAGGAGCGGTGGGCGACCTGCATAGCTGGAGCGTTGGCGTAGCGGTCAACGGCTACAACCTCCACGCCGAGCCTCTGGGCCTCAATCGCTATCTCCTTTCCGAGTTCTCCACTCCCGAGGAGGAGTATCTTTTGAGCCGAATCAGTCATGGCTGTTCCGAGCTCATCACGGGGCTTAATCATCCGCACCACCTCAAACGTCACAGTGTTTGACGTTTTGATGTTAAAAACTTATGGTATTTAAGCCTTTTTTTAACAGAAAAATGGTGACAATCACACACTTCTTCATGGATACCGAGGAGTAATCGGTTACCACCATTATAATTTCAACCAATTTTGGAACTTTTAGAACGTTTTTAGTGGTTTTATTTAACCAAAAGGTTTTTATATGGGTGCCTAACTACTTGAAATTGGTTGTTCCTTATGTCAAAGTTTGGATTGTGGTGGATTAAGTGGAACGGTTCCGGGTACGAGTCGAGGATGACCCGGGGAGGGAGGAGACTGTACGACAGCAATGAGGTTGTGGATGAGTTTGCGAAGAGGGGTTTTGACAGGATTGTGTTCCTTGGGTCATTGGGCTTCGGCGGCCCCCACGTCCCAGAAAGCGGTACTAACCAAGATAGGTACGACAAGCTCAATGAGTACGTTCGTGCTCTCTGCGAAGGGCGCTACGACTGGGGCATAGATAAGGACAATCCTAACTGGGGGGAGTCAAGATACAAAGTTGGTCGCTCCGATGGGCGTCACTTCGCGCGATGGGCTTCCACAAAAACAGGTTCCATGAAATACTACGTTCCGATACCTTTCTCCTATGACCTGCAAAACAAGATAATCTATAAGGACAAGAAGGACAAGGAGTACCCTGCCCCCCCAAGGGACTGCCCGATGAACGGTTTTGACGATTCCTACTGGCAGGGCTGGATTGACGGTGTTCTTGACATCTCTGACAACAACAGAATCGGCTTCTACTGGAGTTACGAGAGCTGCTTTCAGGGCACTAATTATGACTCAAACTTTTATGATTGCTTTGGACCAATGTGCAAGATCAACTCAGAGAAGTGCGTAAATAAATACATAAAATTCATTAAAAACATGTCAGATTACATCCACGACCACAACCTAGAATTCATCTGGATTCCTGCAACAGGTGGCAGGGGTGTAACGTACTTGCATAAGGATGCTTTTGACGGAATTCTCAAAATTGGAGGTTGCTTTGATTACGTTTTTGTACAGCCGAACTATTATGAGTACCCTGAATGCGTAGAATACATTAACGGCACTAAACAATCATTTCCTTACTCGTATGAAAAGTTAGTTGAGAAAATTCGGTTCATTCACGGAGAACTCACAGAAACAGTGAGAGAACAAAATCCCAACACAAAAGTCTCAATAGAAATGGAAGCCGACAATGCTGTCCTTCCGGGTCAAAATGGACATTGCGCCTCGTGCAAGCATGGAAACCAGTACAAATGCAACGAAGAAGATAACGAAAAGTGCCTTGAGCGTGCTTGTCAATACGTTTGGGCGATACTGGAAGTGTACTCGGAGGTTTTTAATAGGCGGCCACCCATTCCCCCAGACCGTGCCATCAACACACTCTTCCCGGACAGGGCCTACTACTTTGGCACGGACTTCACGGTAATTGACAAGGTGAGGGAAACATGTCCAGAGTGGTAGCGGTTCTTTTAACTTTCCTTCTCCTGGCTCCAATTTTTCTTCATGAGGTCAACGCCGCAAACATTCAGAGCTTCCAAGCTTATCAAATCACAATCAAAGGATTAACTTACCCCGACGTAGGAGTCTTCCTAATCCCATCAATAACTCCCTACTGGCGGGTGAATGGTTCGTTTCCGGGCGAGTACCGCCTCCTCTACTTCGCGTACCCCTCTTACCATAACATCACCAACTGGACCATCAAGTACATGAACCTCACGAACCTCCCCGGAATCACGCACAAACTCAAAAACACAACACTCCCCTGGCCAACAAACAGATTCGACGTGTTCACATACCGCATGGATTCAATTCTCCACTGGTGGGCAAGAAACGGCACAACCTACGACTACCTCTTTGAAATGGGGGGAACAATTACGTCCAATGAAACAGTGCTACCCATAATCGCCAAGTACGGGCCAGTCAATCACCAACTGGTTGGACGTGTGGAAGGCGAGTACATCATTTTCAATGGCTCACAAGGATTCAAAATTCCAGTCAGTGGGCTCTTGAGGTATTATCCGAAGCAACTCCTGAACGACCTCGTGGGAGTGCTTTACCAAGACGTGATCACAACTTCCTCTGACATGACCATCCACAGGGAAGCCCTCCTCATCTACCCCCGCCACTTAAGCTACTGGAAAACCAACGGAAAAATTTACGTGGGCGTTAACTTTTCGACTGGCGTTGAACTGAACGCTAATCAATCAATCCCAATCCTCCTCTACTCGAAGGGAAAGTTGAAGCCAATAGTAGACGTTCTAAGGTTAATTACTCCCCAAGGCGACCCCCTCAGAAACCTGAAAAACCCAATCATCACACTAACATCCCAAACATGGATAACCCCAGCAACCGAGAGCAAGCTCGTTGACATCCTCTATGACAACATCTCTGAATTCTACGAGCTTCAATACTCCCTCGTCTCGAACGGGACTTCTGCAATCCTAATCGTTACAAGCGGTGATGCCTTCGTTCCTCCTTTAGGTGAAGAACCCCCCTCAGTGATTCCCTCCTACTACCCTTACCTTGTCGTGAACGGTGTTCCGCGGTTTTTGAACCTTTCACCCACTGTTAGGCAATTCAATCTCTCAGACTGGTCACTCTACCAATTCAAGTTCAGCGTTTGGAGGAGTCATTATGAGCTCCTCTGGGAGGAGTCTCCTCCAATGTTGAACTCTTCCATTGCTTACGTTCTCAACGGAACTTGCTGGAGGTTAATTAACAACTTTCACAACTCTCCCGGCTTCGTCGCCAACGGAACCGTTGAAGGAAACTATATGGTTTTCCGGTTTAACAGGACCACTCTAAGGATTCCACTCAGAGAATTAGCAAAGTATTACCCGCCAAAGGTTTGGGAGTGGCAGTTAGCCGCGGCGAAAGACGGGAACGGCTACCTAATAATCCCAACCGCAGGATTTGATTATGGTGTTGTTCCCCTGATATTCGGTCCAGGAAATTTTCTCCTGCCGGTGGATACTTCCTCCGAGGTTTATACATCGGGTGTTTATGCTCTTTATTATGTGGATGGGAGTTTGAAGCCGGTTTTTGATTTGCTTAGGCTTATGAGCCCCCAGGGAGACTTAGTCAGGAACCTGCCGAACCCGTTTAACTCCAGCGTGAGTTTTGGGTTGTGCAGTGCTGAAAGGAGGGGGAATGCCAATAGCTCAACGATAAGGGTGAGCAGAAACACGACCACGACCATTCGGGAGAATACGACACTCCCCAGCACGAACACCACAGGGGGAGCAAATGAAACGCCCGTACACTCAAACAAAACACGAACAAACACAACCACAACCCCAACATCAACAACCACAAAAGAAAAAAACATCTGCGGACCCGGACTCGTAGTCATAACTGCCATCTTGCCCCTCCTTCTGAGGCGTCCTCAGAATTAACATCAATCTGTCTAATTCTTGAGCTTTTATCTTCTCTTTTACCACAAACACGGCAAACCTTTTAAGCCCCCGGTGGAACTCCCACCGGTGATGCTCATGCTGACCTACGCCCAGGCCGGAGTTGATGACGAGAAAACTGCTAAAGCTTTGGGAAGCATAATAGGCCTTGCGAGGGAGACGTTCAGGTTCAGGAGGGGAAAGCCCGGGAAGCCAGCGGAGAACCTCGGCCACTACTCGGCCCTGCTCGACTTCGGGAGCTTCTACCTCGCCATCACGACAGACGGCGTCGGAACGAAGGTTCTCGTCGCGGAAGCGGTTGGAAAGTTCGACACGATAGGGATAGACATGATAGCGATGAACGTGAACGACCTCCTCTGCGTTGGCGCTGAACCGGTCGCGCTCGTTGACTACCTCGCAGTGAAGGAGCCGGACGAGAAAATCTTTGCCGAGATAGCGAAGGGCCTCTACGCTGGAGCGGAGCAGGCGGGGATAGCGATAGTGGGCGGGGAAACGGCTGTGATGCCTGACCTCATAAACGGCTTCGATTTGGCCGGAACGGCAATCGGAATCGTCGAGAATGGGAAGGTAATCACGGGGGAGATGATAAAGCCCGGCGACGCTGTAATAGGAATTTCGAGCTCGGGAATCCACTCAAACGGCCTGACCCTCGCGAGGAAGCTCCTCATTCCGAAGTACGGCCTCGACTACGAGTACGGGGGCAGGAAACTCTGGGAGTGGCTTTTGGAGCCGACAAGGATTTACGTGAAGGCGGTTCTTGAACTGCTCGAAAGGGTGGAAGTCCACGGTCTGGCCCACATAACCGGCGGCGGCCTTACAAACCTCAAGCGCCTCACGAACTACGGCTTCTCCCTTGAGATGCCCCCGATTGAGGGGATATTCAAGCTCATCCACGAGAACGGCGTTCCGCTGGAGGAGATGTTCAGGGTCTTCAACATGGGTGTGGGCTTCGTCGCGATTGTTCCCCAGGAGGAGAAGGAAGAGGCCCTGGAGATTCTCAACAAGCATTACGAGAGCTTTGAGCTCGGAAGGGTTACGGAGGGGCCCGGAATAAGGGTCGAGAACTTCGGCGTAAGACTTTAATTTAGGCAGACCAAAAGAGACCAGGTGGTGGAATGAACCCCCTGCTCGCGGGCCAGCTCTTCAGTTTTTCCCTCAAGGTGACGGCGGGGTTAGTCCTGCTTGCAGGCTGGAGGCGATACCGGAGGAACTCACTCCTCCTCTGGTCGCTCTTCTTCCTGAGTTCATCTCTCTCAATAGTCTCAGAGCTCCTTGGCTTCAATCTGGGGGTTCCCCTTTTCCAGGCAATCGGCGTTTCGTTCCTGGCAGGAGGCGTTGTTTCCCTCCTCGATGAGGAGGCCGTTGGGTTCCCCATACACTCCCTCAGGCTCGCGGCGCTAACGTTGCCGTTTCTGGTTTCCGTCTATATCGTCCTATACGCCAAAGTGGTGGCGGACCCAAAGCCAATATACCTGTCCTACGGTGTAGCCGGAATCTTCTACGCCTTTGCAGGAGTTGTCCTCTGGGGTGTTAGGAGGTTCTATCCCCGCTCTGGAACGCTCCTGAGTGCCATAATAACCCTTCACGGAATTCACAAGATGGACTACCCATTCCTCAGGCCCGTCGAGTGGTTCGCGCCCATCGGGTTCACCCTCGGGGCAACGCTGAACGCCCTTGAGGTTATAGCCTTCATCCACGTCGTCCTCTCCGAGAGGTTCAGGAACGTCGTCGAAGCCGAGAAACCGGAGGTCGTGAAAAAAGGCATCTTCATAGTGTCCCCGGATAGGTTCAGGACGTACGTCGAGGCGCTCTCCGACTTCCCGGTTCTGGCCTTCGCGAGAAGAAGGGACTTTCCGGAGAGGTGGGAGGTTCACCTGCTGACGACCGTCGAAGGGCCTGGCAACATCGGGCCGACCCAGCTTCACAGAATAATCGAGAGAACCCGCTCCTATCTGGCGGAGGCCCACCGCGAGAACGTGACGGGAGTGGTCGTCATCGAAGGGCTGGAGTATCTGATGATGTACAACGACTTCCGCTCGGTGCTGAAGTTCCTCGCGACGCTCGCTGACTACATAGCCCTCTACGGTGGAATGCTGGTCTTAGTTCTCGACGAGAAGAGCTTTGACGAGAGGCAGCTTAAAACCCTCAGGCAGGTTCTCAACGTGGGGGAGGTCGGATGATTCTGACCGCGAAGAAAAAGGCCTTCCTTGAGGAGCTTCCAAGGGTTGTAGGGGAGGCCGTTGAAACTTACGGAATCCGGCTGAGGAAAATAGAGATAGAGGAGGACGAGAAGGGTTGCTACACGGTTTTAATCACTTACGATTCGGAGTTCCACCTGTGAGCCTCTCGTAGAGCTTCTCGTAGGCTGAAATCAGGTCCCCTTTGTCAAAGCGGAAGACGTCCTTATCAAGGCTCTCCTTCGTCTCTGCGTCCCAGAAGCGGCAGGTGTCCGGGCTAATCTCATCCCCGAGGACTATCTCTCCCCTCTCGTTCTTCCCGAACTCGAGCTTGAAGTCCACGAGAATTATCCCGCGCTCGGCGAAGTACTTCCTGAGAACCTCGTTAACCTTGAGGGCGATTCTCTCTATCTCCCTGACTTCCTCCTCGCTTATCCCCAAGACCTTGGCGTGGTAGTGATTAATCATCGGGTCGCCGAGGCTGTCGTCCTTGTAGTAGAGCTCAACTATCGGCTCCGGAAGTTCAGTTCCTTCCTCGAGCGGGAGGCGCTTCTTCAAACTTCCTGCGACGACGTTCCTGACGACGACCTCGAGGGGGTACATCTTGAGCCTCTCAACGATGAGCCTGTTGTCGCCGGCGACGCCTATGAAGTGGGTCTTGATTCCGTTCTCCTCAAGAACCTTGAAGAGAACCGCGCTAATCTGGGCGTTGAGCCAGCCCTTACCCTTGAACTGGGCCCTCTTCTTGCCGTCGAAGGCGGTGGCATCGTCTTTGAACTCCATTATCGCCTTCCCATTGTCGAGCGGGATTACCTTCTTGGCCTTACCCTCGTAGACCTCCACCCGAATCACCAGTTTTATGTAAAACTAGCCCACTTTTAAGGATTTTTTTGCCATTTTAATGTCAAAACATGGGCAAAGCTTTTAAACACGGATGACTAAATTCGACCGGCTTAACGGAATGCCATTAACTTTCACATGTCAACCGGTGGTGGCGATGCGAGAGAAGTGCGGAATCTTTGCAACGCTCTCAGAGAACTCCGCAAAGAAGGCCTACTACGCCCTGCTCGCCCTCCAGCACCGCGGACAGGAGAGCGCGGGAATAAGCGTCTGGCGGGGCAGGATAAGAACGGTTTCAGGCCTCGGTCTCGTCACCGACGTTTTCAAAGGAAAGGAGCTCGCAAAGCTCCGTTCAAACCTCGCCATAGCCCACGTCCGCTACTCCACCTCCGGCTCGCTCAACGAGACCCAGCCCCTTGAGACGGAGTGCTGTGGAATGAGAATCGCGGTGGCGCACAACGGGACGCTCACCAACTTCAGGCCCCTCCGCGAGAGGTATGAAAAGCTCGGCGTCAGGTTCCGCCACTCGGTTGACTCCGAACTGCTCGGGATTTCCTTTCTCTGGCACCTCCGCGAGACGGGAGACGAGTTCGAGGCCATGAAGGAGGTTTTTAACGAGGTTAAAGGTGCATACTCCGTTGCACTCCTCTTCGACGGCAAAATCCTCGTGGCAAGGGACCCCGTTGGCTTCAGACCCTTGAGCTACGGAACTGGAGATGGCCACTACTTCGCGAGCGAAGATTCGGCATTGAAGCTCTTCGTGGAGGAAACGAGGGACGTGAGGCCTGGTGAGGTGTTCCTTCTCTCGGAGAATGGTGTTGAGAGCAGGGTCCTCGTCAGGGAAAGTCACCACCACTGCGTTTTTGAGTACATCTACTTCGCAAGGCCGGACAGCGTCCTTGATGGGACAAACGTTTACAGCGCGCGGGTCAGGATGGGACAGGAGCTGGCGAGGGAGAGCCCGGCTGAGGGCGACGTCGTCATAGCGGTTCCCGACTCCGGAAGGGCCGCCGCTCTGGGCTTCTCGCAGGAGAGCGGGATTCCCTACGCTGAGGGCCTGATAAAGAACCGCTACATCGGGAGGACCTTTATAATGCCGGGCCAGTTCAACCGCGAGCTGAAGGTTAAGCTCAAGCTCTCGCCGGTTAGGGAAGTCGTCGCCGGGAAGAGAGTCGTCTTAGTTGACGATTCCATAGTCAGGGGCACGACGATGAAGAGAATCGTCGCGATGCTGAGGAAGGCCGGCGCGAGGGAAGTCCACGTCAGAATCGCCTCACCGCCGATAAGGTACCCCTGCTACATGGGCATCGACATCCCCACGAGGCACGAGCTCATAGCGGCCTTCGGGGGAGTTGAAAAGGTGAAGGAAGCGATAGGGGCAGACAGCTTAGCTTACCTCAGCGTTGAGGGCCTGAAGAGGGCCGTCGGCAGGGAAGACCTCTGCACGGCCTGTCTAACCGGCGAGTATCCCGAGTGGGCGTTCAAGTTCTGACTTTCCTAACCCGGCACGCCGAGAACTTGAACGCCGGGGTTCCAGCCTTGTTGAGCGCTGAACTCGTGAGCCTGTTCGCCTTGAAGTGGAAGGGAACCACGACGAGGCCCTCCTGAACCTTCCCGACCTTCGCGCGCATCCTTATCCTTCCGCGCCGTGTTTCAATCTCCACCCAGTCACCGTCGCGGATTCCGAGCCTTTCCGCGTCGCGCTTGCTTATCAGCGCCCTAGGCTCGCCCATGAGCTTCACGAGGGAGGGACTCCTCCGCGTCATCTCGCCGGTGTTGTAGTGGCTTATCAGCCTGACGGTCGTTAGAACCATCGGGAACTCCCCGTTCGGCTCCTCCCAGGGTGAGATTCTCTCGACGGCCATGAAGTGGGCCTTTCCATCGGGCGTTGCGAACTCCCAGGTGTGAAGTCTCTTCCTGGGCAGAAAGATTCCATCGCCGTTCTTGAGTTCCTCAACGTCCCTCTCCTCAAGCTCCGGGAAGAGACGGAAGTACTCTGCCGTTATCTCCTCAACCTTGGTGTAGTCGAAGCCCGGAAGTCCGAGCGCCCGACCGAGCATCGTCAAAATCTCCCAGTCGGGCCTTGAGTCGACGTAGGGCTCGCAGACTTTGTGGCTCCACTGGATTCTCCGCTCGCTGTTCATGTAACTGCCGGCCTTCTCGCAGAAAGCCGATGCCGGGAGGATGTAGTGGGCGTAGCGCGCCGTTCTCGTCATGAAGATGTCCTGAACCACGAGTAGGTCGAGCTTTCTGAGGGCTTTTCTTACGTGGTCAAAGTTCGCCTCGCTCACAGCCGGATTCTCGCCGACGATGTAGAGGGCCTTAACGTCACCCTCTTCTATTGCCTCCCACAGCTCGGTGAGGTAGAGGCCCCTGTCCGTTGGTATGTCCTCGACTCCCCACACGTCGGCAACGCGCTTCCGGAAGCGTTCGTCAGTCAGCGGGACGTAGCCCGGCAGAAACTCACTCAGCGCGCCCATGTATGCCGCTCCCTGGACGTTGTTCTGCCCGCGCATAGGATAGAGGCCACCGCGCTCGCCGATGTAGCCGAGGAGCAGAGCGAGGTTTATCACCGCTAGAACGTTCTCAACTCCAGAAACGTGCTGGGTTAGGCCCATCCCCCACATTATCGCCCCGCTCCCTGCCAGCGCGAAGGCCCTCGCAACTTCCCTTATCGTCTCCGCTGGAATTCCAGTTACGCTCTCGGCGTACTCGGGGGTATACTTCGTAACCCCCATCCTGACCTCGGAGAACCCGCTCGTCCTCATCCTGATGAACTCCTCGTTGTGGAGACCCTCCTTGATTATAACGTGGGCAATCGCGTTGGCCAGGACTATGTCTGTCCCGGGCTTTATGACGAGTTTGTAATCCGCAAAGGCCATCGTCCGCGTTTCCCTGACGTCCACGACGATTACCCTGGCCCCTCTCCTCTTGGCCCTCAGAATGTAGTCCATGACGACGGGGTGCGTTTCAGCGGGATTGTAGCCCCATATCAGGACGGCGTTGAAGCGCTCGATGTCCTCGTAGGGGTTCGTCTGCGCCCCGGTTCCAACGGTCAGCTTGAGCGCGTGAACGCTCGCCTCGTGGCACAACCTCGCGCAGTTGTCTATGTTGTTCGTGCCGAAGAGGCGGGCAATCTTCTGGAGGAGGTAGTTCTCCTCGTTGCTCACCTTCGAGGACGAGAGGAACGCCACCGCGTCGGGGCCGTAAAGCTCCCTTATCTCGAGCAGTCTGTTGGCTATCTCCTCTATAGCAACCCCCCAGCTGATTGGGACCATCGCCGAACCAACCCTCTTGAGGGGTCTCTTCAGCCTTCCAGGGGAGCGGACGAACTCGAGCGAGTAGAGGCCCTTGGGGCAGAGCTTTCCCCTGTTCGGCTCGCCGGGATAGGGCTTGACCCTCATGCTCTTCTCGTCAACGAGGAGCCTGCACCCAAAACCGCAGAAGGGGCACACAACAGTCTTCACGCTACCACCGTATTGGCAAGAAAAAGTCAAAATTAAAAAGTTTTCTGGCCAAAATTGAGTAGAATTCGTTAATTACGAGGATGCTAATTAAAGTCTACAATTAGTTATATAACTATATACTAAATCACTTAACAATAAACAAATGCAAAAATTAAAGACAAAAACTTTAAATATAAATTTAATAAGTAAAACGTGGTGATGCATGTGACTGCATTTGGACTATGGTGGATTGGTTGGGATGAAGGGAAAGAAGGGTATTTCTCCAGGATGAAAAACGGAAACGAAAACCTAACAACAAATGATTTTAAAAAGAGAGGCTTTGAATACGCAATAGTAGCAGATAGCGCCCGTGGACAAAGTTAGGGAGGCGTGCTTAGAATGGTAAGAAAGACACTTTTGTTTTTTCTGATATCTATTTCTGTTCTCTCTGTAATTCCATACATCTCGGCCGACGTCGTTGTAATCCCGGGAAAGAGTGATGCCTTTATCGTGCACTGGTGGGCCGGCGAAAACGGGGAACTCGGGATGGACTTCTACCACTTCATCAACGGGACCCTTCAGCCCTTTTACCGCACCTGCCTCTTCTGCAACGGCAACGGAATTATAAACGACTGGGCTAGGCTCATTCCGAACGGGAGTTCGTGGATATTCCTGCGGAGCTTCTACGTTCCCAAAAACGATACGCGGGTTGTTGAGGCCTACCGCGTTCAGGGAAAGGACTGCGCCCTCATTGGAAGGGTTTCGTTCCTCCTGCCCCCAGAAACGGAGCCGAGGATTGTGGTTTACTACCAGAGGAAGGCCTTTGCAGTGTATTTTGAAAACGGGAGCGAAATTATTTCAAAGAAGTTCCTGATTCGAGATTCGCTCACACCGGTTAACTTCTCCGGTTTTCCAGAGGAGACGCCCGTCTATTACGCGATGGAAGAGGGCGTCCCCTTGGGTGGATTCTACGTCAGAGGGGACGGCTATGCCTACAATGGGAGCAGGATTGTTCTCGTTCCGTTGAACGTCGTCGGGGAAGTCGTATCGCTCCTGAAAGTCAAGGGAGACATCAGAGGTTTTGCATCGGCCGTTCTGAAAGACGGGGTTATCCTGTACTATCCTTACAGCTATCATGTCAACGGTTCCCCTGTAACATACAAGGAGCTTCGCCTCTTCTACTATCCAACCAACGGCGGGAAGCTCAAGGTTTTCAAGCTCGAAAAGTTTCAGAACGGCTCGGGCTTTGCCCCAGGAATCGTCTGCTCAGAGAAGCCAGAAGAGAAAAGGCCGGAAAAGGGAAACTCCGGGATATGTGGTCCTGCGAGCTTAGTGGTGCTGACCCTGATACCAGCTTACAGGGCTTTCCGCAGGAAGTACTCGTGAACCCTCGTGTCGTCCGTCAGCTCGGGATGGAACTCGAGGCCGATTAAATTGCCCTGCTCGACGCCGACAACCCTGTCGCCGAGCCACGCGATGGGCTTCACATTATCACTGAGGAGCTCCACTATCCTCGGGGCGCGTATGAAGACACCGGGAAACGGCTCGTCGCTGAAGGCAAGCTTTATCGGCGCCTCGAAGCTGTCCACCTGCCTTCCGTATGCGTTTCTGTTCACTTTAACGTCGAGGAGTTCAAGGAACCTCTGCTCCGGCGTTGCCCCGATGACGTCTTTGGAGAGCATTATGAGACCGGCGCACGTTCCCATTATGGGCAGTCCCTCTTCGCCGAGCTTCTTAACCGGCTCGAGGAGGCCGTTCTTAACCATGAGCCTCGAGATTGTTGTGCTCTCGCCACCGGGGATTATTATAGCAGAGATTCCCTCGAGCTGTTCCGGCTTTCTGAGCCAGATTACTTCACCAGTGACGCCAAGGTTCTCAAGGGCCCTTTTGCTCGCCTCGATGTGCTCACTGACGTCTCCTTGGAGGCCTATAACGCCTACCTTGACCATTTCAATCCCCCCAAGTGTGAAAAAGGAGAAGAGTCAGACGCCCCTCTCCTCAAGGCGAACCTCAAGCTCCTCGATGTCCTGACCCTTCATGGGCTCGCCGATTTCCTTGCTTATCTCGACGAGAACGTCGGGCTCGTCCCAGTGGTTGACGGCCTCGACTATAGCCCTGGCCATCTTCTCAGGGTTGGAGCTCTTGAAGATTCCAGAGCCGACGAAGACGCCGTCCATGCCCATCTGCATCATCAGTGCGGCGTCAGCTGGAGTCGCGACTCCACCCGCCGCGAAGTTAACGACTGGCAACCTGCCGAGCTTCTTTATCTCAAGGAGAACCTTGTAGAGGCCGTCAACAATCTCGCGGTAGGTGTAGTGGCCGTAAACAGGCTCGTTCTCGAGAACCCTTACCGGAAGCCCGGCTATCTCCTTGACGTTGAGGGCAAGCCTGAGGTAGGGCTCCGCGAACTTTTCAGCCACTCCGTAGACCTGCTCGTCGGTCATGGCCTGAATCTGCCTTATTCCCTCCGCAACGAGGCGGACGTGCCTGACGGCCTCGACGATGTTGCCGGTTCCGGCTTCGCCCTTGGTTCTAATCATGGCCGAGCCTTCCCATATCCTCCTCACGGCCTCACCAAGGTTCCTGGCACCGCAGACGAAGGGAACGGCAAATTCCCTCTTGTCGATGTGGAAGAACGGGTCCGATGGCGTTAGAACCTCGCTCTCATCAATCATGTCAACGCCAAGGGCTTCGAGTATTTTCGCCTCGGCGACGTGGCCGATTCTGACCTTAGCCATGACAGGAATCGTAACCGCGTCCATTATCTCCTGAATCTTCTCAATTGGCGCCATCCTCGCGACTCCACCGGCTTTCCTGATGTCGGCCGGAACGCGGTGGAGGGCCATCACCGAAACGGCTCCCGCCTCTTCCGCAATCCTCGCCTGCTCGGCGTTGGTGACGTCCATAATGACTCCGCCCTTGACCATCTTGGCGAAGCCCCTCTTGAGCCTCTCCGTTCCCTTGGCTTCGATAACCTTCAGCTTGTCCATCCTCACCACCTCATTCAGATGAACGTTTTAGTGGATTATAAGCCTTGCCACCAGCAATGACGGATTTTCGTAAAAAATGTTCAAAAAATGGCACGAAAAGCCGAAAAGGTTCACTCAAGTTTTGACAGAACCTCAAGGCTCACGTCGAAGTTCTTAACCGAGTGGGTGAGGTAGCCGAGGCTTATGACGTCGATGTCGAGCCCTGCATACTCCTCAATGTTCTCCGGCGTTATGCCCCCAGAGACCTCGATTTTCACCCTATCGCGCAGGCCTTCGCGCTTTAGAGCCTCAATCGTCTCCACTATCTCGGCTGGACTCATGTTGTCGAGCATTATCACGTCCGCCCCGGCCCTTGCCGCTTTGAGAGCATCTTCAAGGCTCTCGACCTCGACCTCCACGACCTTGTAAACGCTGAAGGCTTTAGCGCGCCTTATTGCTTCTTCCAGCGGGACTAAAGCGAGGTGGTTGTCCTTGATGAGTATCGCGTCGCTCAGCGAGAAGCGGTGTGGCTCGCCGCCGCCGATGAGTATGGCCCTCTTGTCTATCGGCCTGAGAAGGCTCTTCCTCGTGCCAGCTACACGGACCTTCGGGTTCACGGCTCTAACTTTCTCGACGAGGTTTCTAACCTCGGTCGCGATACCGCTCATCCTGCCCATGACGTTTAACGCTGTTCTCTCGACGAGCAGAATGGCTCTCGCGTCCCCCTCAAGCTCGAGGATTACGTCTCCCCTATTCACAGCCTCGCCGTCGCGTTTTCTGACCGAAACCTTAACGCTAAAGTACTCGAAGAGGGCTTTAGCTTCTTCAACGCCCGCTATAATTCCGTCCTCCTTGGCTATGATTACGGCCCTGGCTTTAGTTCCCTCGGGAATCACCGCCTCGCTCGTCACGTCGCCAAAGGGTGCATCCTCCTCGATGAACCTGAGGAGGTATGAAACATGTATCATCCTCATTCACCTCCCAGCAGGAACTTCCAGAGGGGCACGAGCCGAACCTTCTTCCCCTCCACCTCGATTGTATCGTCGCGCTCCCAGTTTATTATCGTTAGGTTATCACAGTTGAGCTTCTCAGAGGCGCTCATGAGCGCCGAAACCTCCCGCTCAAACGTTTCGGGTTCATCAATGGAATAGCTCACCTGTATCAGCCCGGAAACAATGCCGTCCTCAACCACCACGAAATCAACCTCCCCTCCCCGCTCGTCCTTGAAGTAGTAAAGCTCCTTCTCCTGCCTCCTGAGTTCAAGGAAAACGGCATTCTCCATCAGCCTGCCGATACTCCCTCCCGAACGGGGGGAGTAGGCGTTTATCAAACCAGAATCAATTATGTAAACCTTTGGAAGGCTCTTCTCAATCTCCCTAAGGTTGTGGGAGAACTTCCTGAGCGGGAAAACGAGATAGGCCTCTTCAAAGTACTCGAAGTAGCTGTAGAGGGTGTTTCTGCTCACCTCGACCCCCATTCCCTTCATGTATCTGGCCGTTTTGTTTACCGAAAACTCCTTGGCAAAGGATGCCATGAGGAGCTTCAAAAACAGTCGAATTGCCTTCAGATTCTTCACGTTGTGCCTCTCGACCACGTCGCGGTAGAGCATCACATCAATGTACTCCGAGAGGGTCTTCCTCTTGAGGAATGGGTCATCGAGCAGAACGACCTCGGGGAAGCCACCGAACTCAAGGTACTCCCTCAGAAAGGCCTTTATCCTTGCCTCGTCTCTCGTGGAGATGTATCTGCTCGGGGTAAAGCCCTTCGCCCTCAGGAACTCACGGAAGGAGAATGGAAACATCTCGAAGGTGAGCGTTCTTCCACGCAGTGCCGTTGCGATTTCCCTGCTCAGGAGCTTTGAAGAAGAACCCGTTAGATAGACCCTGAAGCCGTCCCTCTCAAGGGCTCTCTTGACGAAGAGCTCCCAGTTTTCAACCTCCTGGACCTCATCAAGGAAGAGGTACTTCTCCTCGGCATCGGGAAAGAGCTCGTAGAAGACCTTTACAAGGGTTGAGAGGTCGTCAAGGCTCGGGGGATATATCCTGTCGTCGTCGAGGGGGAAGAAAACGGCCGCCTTACCTTCATTTCTCAGCTTGGAGAACTTTTGTAGGATGTAGAATGTCTTTCCAGCTCTCCTCGGCCCGATTATAGCTACTGCCTTGTTCACCGCCAGCTCATCGGGAACGCTAAGCTCACGTTCGATACCATCAACGCTGAGATTGAGGTAGTCCATCACTACCTGTGCTATGACTCCCTCACGGCTCATGTTAAGTGAAAAGGTAAAAATCCTTAAAAAGTTTCCCTCTTAACTTAACAAAAATCCAGGAATCTTGCACTCTCAACTTAACACCTCAGCTCATCTCAAGCATTTTCTCGATGGCCTTCCTGGCCTTCTCGGCTATCTCAGCTGGAACCTCAACGCGGTATTTCACCTCCCTGAGAGACTCGTAGACACTCTGGAGCGTTATCGCCTTCATTCCAACGCAGACGGCGTCCTCCCTCGCGGGATAGAACTTTATGTTCGGGTAGAGCTTGCTCAGCCGGTAGACCATCTCCCTCTCGGTGAAGACGACCCACTCGTCGTGCTCGGGCGCGTGCCGTATCATTCCGCCGGTTGATACGATTATGTTGGCCCTTTCCTGAACTTCTGGCTCGCACTCTGGGTGAACCATCAGCTTGGCGTTTGGGTGGAGCTTCCTCGCGCGCTCAACGTCTTCGACGGTGAACTTCCTGTGGACGTAGCAGTGGCCGTTGGGAGGGACTGGGATTACCTTCTTCCCGGTCATCCTCGCCACGTAGCTCGCCAGGTTCTTGTCCGGGCCGAAGATGACGACGTCGGAATCGAGCTTTTCGACGATTTTGACAGCGTTGGCGGAGGTAACGGTCACGTCGGCGTAGGCCTTCGCCTCGGCGGTTGTGTTTACGTAGAGGACGACGGGAGCGTCTGGATACTGCCTCTTAGCTTCAAGTATGTGCTCGACCTTGAGCATGTTGGCCATCGCACAGGTGGCCCTTCTCTCGGGCAGGAGAACGGTCTTCTCCGGGTTGAGGATTTTAGCGGTCTCGGCCATGAAATCAACGCCCGCGAAGACTATGACGTCGGCATCAACGTTTATGGCCTTCCTCGCGAGCTCGAGGCTGTCCCCAAGGAAATCCGCCACGTCCTGAACCTCGGGGAGCTGGTAGTTGTGGGCCATGATTATCGCGTTGCGCTCCTCCTTAAGCCTCTCAATCTCGGCAATCAGCTTCTCCTTATCCATTTCACACCCCTCAGCGGGGGTAGAAAAGGGGAATTAAAAGGGTTTTTGAACACCTTTGGTTATGGGGGACTCAGAACATCAGTGAGATGCTCTTCTTTGGTCTCCCCTCACAGAATCAAGGGTTTCATCAACGTTCTCCCTTGCCTCAAGCTCCAGCTCATCAATGAGCTCAGAGAACTTTTTCTCTTCAATGTAAATCACTATTCGCTTTGATGGAAGCGAGAGGGGTTTGAGAGGCTTTATAACACCATTCATAAACGGCCTCAATCACCTTAGGCAGTTTCTCACCATCAAAACTTCGACTTGAATTTAAAAGGTAAATGGTCACAGCCTGCACTTCCCATCGAAGAAGCTCGGTCTCTCGAAGGTCTTTCTCATAGCTGGAAAGTCCTCGCGGTAGTGGCTTCCCCTGCTCTCTTCCCTCGCGAGTGCGCACTCGAGAACGCCTCTCGCGACCAGTTTCAGCCTCGGGTCGGCCTCGATGTCCTCGAGTTTCTTGAGACCTTCTCTCAGCGTTTTGGCGCTCCTGATGATTCCAGCGTGACTCCAGAGCAGTTCCCTCAGCGCGTCAACGTCCCCGGGCTCGTAGCCGTGGTAGGCCGGCTCCTTGACTTCTCTGCACCTCGGCCTTTCCCTCGCTATCGTCCTCGCAACTTCAAGGCCGGAAACAAGGCACTCGAGGAGGGAGTTGCTGGCCAGTCTGTTCGCCCCGTGGAAGCCGTTGCAGGAAGCTTCACCTATCGCGTAGAGGTTCCTCACGGGCGTTCTGTACCAGAGGTCAACCGCTATTCCTCCCATAGTGTAGTGGGCTATCGGCGAGACTGGGATTGAGTCCTTCGAGGGGTCTATCCCGTCCTTCCGCAGGAAGGCGTATATCTGCGGGAAGCGCCTCTTGAAGTTCTCTATCCCGGTCGCGTCGAGGAAGACTTTCTTCCCCTCTTGCATCTGGCGGTAGATTGCCCTCGCCACGATGTCCCTCGTCGCCAATTCGTTCACGAAGCGCTCTCCCTCGTCCGTTACGAGCTTGGCACCGGCTCCCCTAACGGCCTCGCTTATCAGGAAGACGCCGTTCTTTCCGATGTACCCGGTTGGGTGGAACTGGACGAACTCCAAATCCCTCGCCGGAGCGCCTTTCATGAGCGCGTCGCCGATGAGAAGGCCGGTGTTCTCCGGGGAGCCCGCTGTAAACTTGAAGAGCCCCGAGAAACCGCCGGAAGCTATAACAGTCGCGTCGAAGCGGAGGAACTCACCCTCGACGAAGACGCCGTAGGCCTTTCGGTGTTTAACGGCAAGCTCATCAACTTTCCCCCTGACGAAGTTAACGCCGAGCTCCCTAGCACGGAGCTGGAGGAGCTTCGTAACGTGCTTGCCGGTCTCGTTCCTAATCGTGAAGACCCTGCCGAACGAGTGGCCCCCTTCGGTCTCGCTCGCCTCGAACTTCAGGCCGAGGGAGAGCAGGAAGTCGTAGGCCTCGCTCCCCTTCGAGATTACGTTCCAAACAACCTCGCGGTCGTTGATGTACTTTCCGGCTTTGATTGTGTCGAGAACATGAGCTTCAAGCGAATCCCCTTCGAGAACAGGAAAGGCTATCCCAGCTTGAGCAAGGTAGGAGTTGCTCCTCCTGATTCCGGGGCCTATGAGAGTGACCTCAAAGCCCCTCTTGGCGAGCGCTATGGCCGAGGTCAGACCGGCTATTCCATCGCCAACGATTCCAATTTTCATCCCACCACCCAGGAAAAGAAGAGATTGAGAGCTTAAACGGTTTTTGCACCCTCAAATCTTCACCCTCACCAGCCACCTGAGCTTGCCCGCGTCTATGCTCTTCGTCATCAGAGCACCGCTCTCGAAGACCCACACCGCGAGCCTGAGCACCACCGCGTTCCACAGGAGGAGGTAGAAGAGCGCCCCGAGGGCCGTTATGTAGTTGCCACTCGTTGCGCTCAGGAACGCAAGTATCGGGGCGTAGCCGGGGTCGGCCTTCACGAGCAGACCGGCAACGCCGGAAACGTCGAGCCCGAAGAAGATGACGAAGATGGGGGCAAGATAGAGCACCTCGACGAGCCCGGCCACGCTGAGGGCGCTCCTGACGTCGAGGGTGAAGAGGGAAACTAAGAGGCTCGTCAGGAGCATCAGGACGAAGAGCAGAAAGGTCCCGGCGGAGAGGAAGATTAGGGGAACTGCCCCGACCGAAACGCCGGCGGAGTGCCCTGAAGAATGCTTTGAAAACAGTGAGGCCAGACAGAACGAAGCCGATAGGGAAGCGAGCACGAGCAGGCTAAAAACCACAGAGGCGAGGATTTTTCCAAGGATTATTGACCTGCGCGAGACCGGGAGCGTGAGGAGGGTTTCAAGGGTCTTGCCCTCCTTCTCCATCGCGACCGAGGCCGCTATCGCCTGGGCAGCGTAGATTCCAATGGCAAAGAGCACGAAGGGGACCGCGAGGGCGCCCCTAAGGAGGGCTGAGACGTAGCGGGATGGCTCTATGCTGAGGACATCGTTTCCGACGTAGAGCCTGAACTCGGGCCGTATCGAGGGCAGAACGCCCTCCCCAAAGCGCAGGACCAGCGCCTTCAGCGTGCCGGCGAGCTTGACAGTCTTGAAATCAAAAACGGACGAGAGCCTCGTTCTTATGAGCAGGTGCGGGGAGCGACCTTCTTCAATCGCCTCGGAGAAACCCGCGGGGATTACGAGCGTAACCGGCGAGTTCTCGTCGATAGCGATTCCGTTCCTCTCGAGGAACGCGACGAGGGCCTTTGAGTACTTCCCGGAGTCCTCGTTGATAACGCTGACGGCAAGCTGGGAGGAGTGCGAGGAAGACTGGAAAACCCCAAACATAGCTGGTAGGAGGATTAGGGGAAGGATTACGGCCGTGACGAGACGCCTGTCCCGGAGGATGTCCATAAGCTCCTTCTGGAACATAATCCACAGCTCACTCATAGGCGACCCTCCGAGAGGCCCTTACAAAGACCTCTTCGAGGTTTTCGGCGTTGTGCCTCTCCCTCAGCTCCTCCGGCGTCCCGGCTTCCACAATCAGCCCCCTGTGTATTATCGCCACCCTGTCGCATAGGAACTCGACCTCGAGCATGTTGTGGCTCGAAACGAGGACTGAAACGCCTTCTTCATTGGAGAACTCCTTTATACGCTTCCTGATTTCATAGGCGTTTGCCACGTCGAGGCCGCTCGTCGGCTCGTCGAGGATGGCCAGCTCCGGTTTGACCATTAAAGCCCGCGCGAGGAGGAGCTTCCTCACCATTCCCTTCGAGTACGTCGCGACCCTGTCGTAGAGCCTCGCTCCGAGGCCCGCTATCTCGATTCCGAGCTCGAGCATCTCATCGGCGTCTTTTCCTGTCGCCCGGGAGTACAGCCCGGCCATGAAGCGGAGGTACTCGTAGCCCGTCATGCTCCTGTAGGCCCCCGCCTCCTCCGGCAGGTAGCTTATCAGCTTCCTGACCTTCTCGGGCTCCTTAACGACGTCGTGCCCCATCACTTCAGCTTTTCCCCTGTCCGGCGGGAGAAGCGTGGCGAGAATTTTCAGTGTGGTGCTCTTCCCTGCTCCGTTCGGCCCGATGAGGCCGAATATCTCGCCCTCCCGGATGGAGAAGCTCACACCCTTCAGAGCCCAAACGCGCCCGTAGGCCTTTTCGAGGTTTTTCACGAGGACCGCAGGCTCGCTGGACACTCCGCCCACCTCTGGGGGTTCCAAAGATGTCAGACTGAGAGTTGGATAGGATTACTTATAAGAATTGCGTTTCTTGTGTGTCCGCTTCCCTTTTTCACCCGAACGCGACGGTCCGCTTTAGGCTTGTTAGATAGACGAAGTAGTGGTAGTTCATCAGGTCCTCGCCGCTGTTTTCCGAGGGCTTTTTGTTGAAAACATCAGGCGTCCCGGTTATCAGCAGGATATAACCCCCTCCCTTCGGGTTCCTCAGGGCCTCAACGAGGAAAACTCCTTCAGAATATTCAACCCCATCAAGAACGACGGAGCTGTTCCTCATCTCCACGTATCTGCTGAGCCCGCGGACAGCGGGGGAGTTCAGCGGTGCGATGACAATAACGTTGCCGCTTTCGAGCCCCTTCGTGAAGGTTACCTTAAAACCAGCCTTTTTGAGCATCTCAACGTAGCTTTTAACGTATTCGCTGTTCGAGAGATTTCCGGCAACGTACAGCTTAACGCCCTCCGTTTTAAACGCCATAAAGGCCATTCTAATGGTCGGTTCCGGGGAAACGTTCTTCCAGAAGCCCTCCTTATACCAGTTGCCCATCAATCTCGCGAGCTCGGGCATGAAGCTCTCGAAGGTGGGGTATTTTTCTTTATTGGGTATGTATTCCGTTAGGTACGCCCGATAAACCCTCCCAACGAGGTAGAACCCAAGGGCTTCCTGGCCCTTTATGAACCTCTCAGCGCTCTGGTTTCCCTCCGTTTTGAGGATGTAGTAAGCTTCAAACGCCCGGACAAAGGTCTCATCAAGGTAGGTCTTCCAGCTGGCGTATCCCATAGAAGTCATGACATCTTTCACCGGCGAGAACATTTCCTCATACTCCTTAAACTCCCGGTAGTGTCTCCCCACCGCGGGATTGACGAAGCTGTGGGCAAGCTCGTGGGTGGAAGCACTGCAGTAGGAATAAGTCCCGTTGGAGAACGAGCAGACGCCGAGGAACGCGTAAACGGTATCGTTCGTCCACCCGCCGTAGCTGTAGTACACTTCCAGAGGCTGAAGGACAAAAATCCAGCGGCTCTTTTTCTCCCCAAAGAAATTCTCCTCGAAGCGGGGGAGGCTGAAAACGTCCGGATTCTCCTTAAGGAACAGCCCTATCTGCTCCCTGTAAAACTCTTTGTGGCTCTCGTAGAAGGCTGAAAAGTTCGAGTCCTGGGCGAAATCTTTTATGGCTGTGGCGAGTTCGTTGAGGAGCTTTTTATCCCCGTGAACTCTTCTCACTAGGTATGCACTCCACTCCGTGGAGTTCAGCTCCATTGCAAACTTGGGAATGGCGTCGTACCCCAAACCCTCCCTCAGGGCGTTTTTAGCGAGGAGCACCGCCCTGTGGTTTCTGTAAGGAGAAAAGTAAGACCCAGCCTCCCGGGAGTAGGGAGTAGCGTTGTTGGAGTTCCAGCCAGCGAGGTGGAAAACAACGTTTGTCAGCTCGGTGTAGGGGTTCACCTCGACACAGACGTTGCCGGAGCACTCGGAAACCGGGGAGAGGTTGAGCTGAAAGTCCGGCTTCGGTGGAACGTGCGATTGGGCAAGGTAAAAGGCGAAGAGGAGCGCAAGCAGAGACAGGGGGACGAGCACGTGTTTGGCCCGGGGCATTCTCATTCCTCCTCTCTGGCGTTTGAATTTCTTAGCATGCCCATGATTCTTGAATTGTTTTTCTTTTAATCTTTTAAGACTTCCAGAGAAAAGAAGTGGAACAAAGCGGGATTGAGAATCACTTCCCAAGCGGATAGTTCGGGGCCTCGTTTGTGATGAGTATGTCGTGCGGGTGGCTCTCCTTAACTCCCGCCTGCGTTATGATGACGAACTCGCCCTTCTCCTTCAGCTCTTCGATGTTTCTCGCCCCGACGTATCCCATTCCCGAGCGCAGGCCGCCGACGAGCTGGTAGAGAACGTCGCTCACGCTTCCCTTGTAGGGAACGACGCCCTCAACGCCCTCCGGAACGAACTTCCTGGTCTTCATGTGGCCCTTCTGGTAGTACCTCTCGGCCCCGCCCTTCATCATGGCCCCGAGGGAACCCATTCCGCGGTACTGCTTGTAGCGCCGTCCGTTGATTACGACCTCCTTGCCCGGCGCCTCCTTGGTTCCGGCTAAGAGGGAGCCCAGCATGACCGCGTCTGCTCCGGCCGCTATGGCCTTGACTATGTCGCCGGAGTAGCGGATTCCGCCGTCGGCTATAACGTGAAGCCCGTACTCGCTAGCTTTGTCCGCTACGAGCGCTATCGCTGTAACCTGAGGGACGCCAACGCCGGCCACGACGCGGGTGGTGCATATACTTCCGGGCCCGATTCCGACTTTAACAGCGTCGGCGAAGGTTAAATCATCGACGGCCTTCGGGTTGGCGATGTTTCCAACGATAAGGTCTGCATCGACAGCTTTCCTTATTTCCTTCATGGCCTTGATGGCCTTGAGGTTGTGAGCGTGAGCTGTATCGATGACGATGACGTCAGCCCCAGCCCTGTCGAGGGCCTTGGCCCTTTCAAGGTCAAATGGACCAACGGCAGCAGCAACCACCAAATCGCCGTTCTCGTCCCTGACGGCGTTCTTGTACTTTCTTCTCCTCGCCAAATCGCTCATCGTGATTATGCCAACGAGCTTCCCTTCCGAGTTCACAACAGGAAGCCTGTCAATCCTGTGCTCGAACATTAGATTGAGGGCTTCCTCTGCCGTTACGCTCTCGGGAACCGTTATCGGCTCGCCGGTCATTACTTCCCTCACGAGCTTTCCAGGCTTGACGGCTATGTCCTTCTTGCTGATGACACCAACTACTTTTCCGTCCTCGACGACGGGCAGGCCGTCGATGTCGTTTTTCTCCATCAGAAAGAGGGCGTAGTCAATCGTCTCGTCGGGTGAAATCGAGATGACGTCCTCAACGATGAAGCGCTCGGCGCGCTTGACCTTCCTGACCTGCTCGACCTGTTCGCTTATGCTCATGTTCCTGTGGATTACCCCCAGTCCCCCTTCCCGGGCCATCGCGACGGCCATCTCCCACTCCGTCACAGTGTCCATCGCGGCGCTGAGAATCGGAATGTTGAGCCTTATCTTCGGCGTAATCCTCGTCGAGACGTCAACGTCCTTCGGCTCGACCTCGGTCGGCTGGGGTATGAGAAGAACGTCGTCGAAGGTGTAGCCCTTAATAGCATTAACAAGTTTGTGTTCAAACTTTCCCATTTTCGCCGGACCTCCGCGTCCTTTTTAACATGAACTTGGAGGGCATTTTTAAGGGTTTCGAGCGAGTGATGGCCTGTAAATTCGTCACGTCTGACCGCAGTAATGTGACATTATGACAAAGGAGTAGGGATTTCCGGTGAAGATTCCGTCTAGTGTACAAAAAAGCTCCCGAAAAGCCAATATAGAACATTGTAGTCCGCTCTACGGTGATTGCCATGAGGAGGGGTTACGAAATTCAAAGGAGGGCTTCAGAAAAGCTCAGGGGGGAGGGCCAAACCATTCGTTAGCGCAAGGTCCGAGGAGTTGCTTTTCGAGATTCTAAAGGAAGGTCTCTTCTGGGCCGCCCTCGGGAAACCGTCGGAGGTCATGCCGTTTCTGAGGGGGAAGTTGCTGGGCAACGGATTGAGCGAAAGCTCCAAGAGACAGCTTGAGTGGCTTCTCGACGAGCTTGAGAGGTTCTACGAGCGCGTCGCCTGCTGTGGCAGGGTCGAAGAAAAGCACGTCAGGGCAATCAGGTCCTTCCACAGGGACATCGTCTCGGTGATAGAAACGGACAGGGCTTAGCTTTTTAACCCCTTCCTTCTACCCTCTCAGGGATGATGAGGGAAGTTTCGTCCGAGCGGTGAGGAAACTCGCATGGGCTGACCACCCTCAACCTTTTAAACGGCTCTTCTCTTCGCCCTTCGGGAAGAAAAATGAGCGAAAACGAGAAGCTTTCAAAGTTCATCGCCAAGCTCAAGGTTCTCATCGAGATGGAGCGGAAGGCCGAGATAGAGGCCATGAGAGCAGAGATGAGACGGCTCAGCGGTCGCGAGAGGGAGAAGGTTGGAAGGGCCGTTCTCGGCCTCAACGGAAAGGTAATCGGCGAGGAGCTCGGCTACTTCCTCGTCAGATACGGGCGCGAGAGGGAAATCAAGACGGAGATAAGCGTCGGCGACTTGGTCGTGATAAGCAAACGAGACCCGCTGAAAAGCGATTTGGTTGGAACCGTCGTCGAGAAGGGGAAGCGGTTCATAACAGTGGCTTTAGAGACCGTCCCGGAGTGGGCGCTGAAAAGCGTTAGGATAGACCTCTACGCCAACGACATAACCTTCAAGCGCTGGCTTGAGAACCTTGAAAACCTCCGGGAGAGCGGGAGGAAGGCTTTAGAGCTCTACCTTGGCAGGGGGGAGCCTGAAGAGGGCGAGGAAGTAGAGTTCATGCCCTTTGATAAGAGTTTAAACGCGAGCCAGAGGAGGGCAATAGCGAATGCCCTCGGAAGCCCGGACTTCTTCCTGATTCACGGGCCGTTCGGGACCGGAAAGACAAGGACACTCGTCGAGCTGATACGGCAGGAGGTGGCGAGGGGGAACAGGGTTTTAGCAACTGCCGAGAGCAACGTGGCCGTTGACAACCTCGTCGAGAGGCTGGTTGATTCCGGTCTGAAGGTCGTCCGCGTCGGACACCCGAGCAGGGTCTCCAAAAAGCTCCACGAGACGACCTTAGCTTACCTAATGACCCAGCACGAGCTCTACGGCGAGCTGAGGGAGCTTCGCGTAATCGGGGAGAACCTGAAGGAGAAGCGAGACACCTTTACCAAACCGGCTCCGAAGTACAGACGCGGGCTGACCGATAGGCAGATTCTCCGCCTGGCAGAGAAGGGTATAGGGGCAAGGGGCGTTCCAGCCCGGTTAATCCGCGAGATGGCCCAGTGGCTCAAAATCAACGAGCAGGTGCAGAAGACCTTCGACGATGCGAGAAAGCTGGAGGAAAGGATAGCGAGGGAGATAATAAGGGAAGCCGACGTCGTTCTGACTACGAACTCTTCGGCCGGGCTGGAAGTGGTTGACTACGGCTCCTATGACGTTGCGATAATAGACGAGGCCACGCAGGCGACGATACCGAGCGTGCTCATCCCAATCAACCGCGCAGGGCGCTTCGTTTTGGCAGGCGACCACAGGCAGTTGCCCCCCACGATACTCAGCGAGAAGGCAAAGGAGCTGAGCAAGACTCTCTTCGAGGGCTTAATCGAGCGTTATCCCGGAAAGAGCGAGATGCTTACAGTTCAGTACAGAATGAACGAAAGGCTCATGGAGTTTCCCAGCAGGGAATTTTACGAGGGCAGAATCGAGGCGGACGAGAGCGTCAGGGGAATAACGCTGGCCGATTTGGGGGTAAACTCGCCGGAAGAGGGAACTGCGTGGACCGACGTGCTTAAACCGAAGAACGTGCTCGTCTTCATAGACACGGCCGGAAGAGAAGACCGCTTCGAGAGACAGAGGTATGGAAGCGAGAGCAGGGAGAACCCGCTCGAGGCGAGGCTCGTGAAGGAAGCCGTTGAAGGTCTCCTGAGACTCGGGGTTAAGCCCGAATGGATTGGCGTCATAACACCCTACGATGACCAGCGCGATTTGATAAGCTCGCTTTTGCCTGAAGAAATAGAGGTCAAGACGGTGGACGGTTACCAGGGCAGAGAGAAGGAAGTCATAGTTCTCTCCTTCGTCCGCTCGAACAGGAAGGGTGAGCTGGGCTTTTTGAAGGATTTGAGGAGGTTGAACGTCTCGCTGACGAGGGCGAAGAGAAAGCTGATTCTGATAGGCGACTCCTCGACGCTGAGCTCGCACCCGACTTACAGGAGACTGGTGGAGTTCGTGAGGAAGATGGGAACTATTGTTAATGCAAAAGAACTAATCGAACCCCCAGCAGGTATGTCCGCAGACAATGTGAGGAAGATTCTCGGGATTTCGGAGACGAAAGACTCAATAGACGTTCCAGAAGATGCTGAAAAAGTCAGGGAAAAGGACAGGGGCAGAATGCGGTCAATATATGGGGGCACATCCTACAATCCTTTTTAATGGATACCCCCGGAACATGTTTCGAGGGTACACTCTGACAAAATAGACGGGCAGGTGTGAAAAATGTTCCTCTACACCAAGAACTTCGACGAGCAGAAGGCGAAGGCGATGGAGAGCCTCAGGCAGGCCTTGGCGGAGGGCAAGGTTGACGAGGACATAATCGCCCTGCTTGAGAAAATCAACGCGCTTGAGAACTACTTCACAACGAGCTCTTGCTCGGGCAGGATTTCGGTCATGGAGATGCCCCACTTCGGCGACAAGGTCAATTCCGCCTGGCTCGGCAAGTGGCACAGGGAAGTCACCGTCGAGGAGGTCCTTGAAGCGGTTGGAAGGCACTCGACCGGTCAGCTCTGGTTTCTTGTCCGGAGTCCTATCCTTCACGTCGGGGCGAGAACGCTTGATGATGCCGTTAAGTTGCTTAACCTCGCGATAGGGCTGGGCTTCAAGTACAGCAACATCAAGAGCGTGAGCCACAAGAAGCTCCTCGTCGAGATTCGCTCGACCGAGAGAATGGACGTCCCGCTCGGCGCGGACGGCGAGTTGTGGGTGAGCGAGGACTACATTGAGAGAATTGTAAACATAGCGAACGACCAGCTGAGAAGGTTTAAGAGAAAGCTCAAGAGGCTGGAGGAAAAGGTCGAAAAGCTTAGCCAGAGCCAGTAAGAAGGGCCATGATTACGCTTATCGCTATCGAAACGAGTTCCAGTAGCTCATCGGAGCGCAGGGGAATTGCCCTTATCGTTTCAAGAGCCCTCTCAATTTCATCGAGTAGCTCGTAGGCCTTCTCGTTCCCACCGGAGTTTATTAAGCCAATCCTGATTTTGTGAAGGTAAGTAATGGTCTCTTCTTTTATCGCGGAGACAAAACTCGACGCCATGTGCATTAGCACCCCAAAGAGTACTAAAGAACCCAACAGAAAGCCCCAACCGGAGATTAGTCCTGCATCGTTTTGGGGTATGCTTGTATACTCTGTAACCACCACGTAAACAGCCGAGAGTACTGAAACGGCGAGCAGAGCGGAAGCCACCGAGAGCCCGGGTCCGAACAGCTCTTTAACGTGCCTCCCAAGCTCAACAAAACTCCCGGCGATATTCGTCAAATGTCGGATACAGTTGGTGGGAGCCATCAGACAGGGGCTGTTCTTTGAGTCAGCAAGTTTACCGAGCTCCACAACGGGTGAAACCTTTGTCGAGTTCAGGGACAGTATGACAGAGAGGTAACCAACAAAATACGCCATAAATGAGGCCCAGTATGCGTATATCCACACCAAAAGGGCGTAGTAGGTTAGACTTAGGACAACACGAAGATAAAACGCCCAAGGAGCGTGGGCCCTAACGTACGGGGAAAGGTAACCAAGAAAGTCCACCCAGCCGCTGAGACCCAAACGAAGGATGTCAAGAAGGATAACCCCAATCATTACGAGTACAGAACCCAGGACAATTTTATCATGGTACTCCCATGTTTTTAAACGTTCCTTGGGGATACCTAAGAGCTCAACGCCTCGATTGGCCTCTCTAGAACGTGAACCTTCATTTTTCCAGCGCTCCAGATTCTCAATGAGGTTAGTTGCGGGCTTGGAGAAGATTATAATTCCGATGATTGTGACGAGAATAGGACCGTAGGGAGTGTCTAGGTTCAATTTGATAAACGGGAAGTGCGGCTTACCCGAGGAGAGCACCGAGAGAACGAGCGAAATAATAAGTTCAATCAGGACAATCCTCCAGTACCTTTTGGAAAGACCAAACCATTTGGGGTCTCCTGTGGATATATCCTTGAAATTCGGCACGGACATCCACACACCTCCAAACTTCAATTGGAAAAGCGGTTTTAAAGCCGTTTTCACTCCTCAAGCCCTGCAAACCTAAGGAGGAGTGACAGACCAAGAACTCCCCAGAGGAACGTTGTTATGAGGGATGCACTTCCTCCCGTCCCAGAAAGGACCTGGGAGGCACTCACGGTCGGGAGGAATACCAAGATTTTTGCAAGCCACCCCGGGAGAACGCTCGCGGGATAGTAAACCGGCGGAAAGACCGTCAGTCCAGTAACGAGGAGGTTTGAGAGCCTCATCACCTGAACCGGCTCTTTCCCCTTAACCCCCAGGAGGAAGCCAATTCCAGCGCTCCAGAGCCACAGCGCCACTACCGCCGCGAGCATTCCTGGAAAAGCCCCAACTCCGAGCCTCCAGACAAGTATCGCCGTTAACAGGACGACGTAGGGGAAGGCCGGAACGCTCATTCCGACTGAGATTCCGAGGGCCTTCCTCCAGTTGCTCCCCGGCAGGCTCATGATGACGTCGTAGAACCGCGAGCGGGTCTTCATCCCGACCAGCTCTATCGCCAAATCCGCTACGCCAACTCCAACGACGAAGCCCACCAGCGCACCGGCCAAGGCGGTGTTCAGGAACCTTCCCCCGCTGACGACGTAGACTATGAAGATGAAGGAGATGGGCTGGAGTGCGAAGCTGATGAGCGAGAACCTGCCCCTCGTCAGTGCCCTCGCGTAGTACTCAACGATGGCCACCATCAAGACCCCCCGCAATGAAGACGTCCTCTATGCTGAGTTCCTCTACTTTGAAGGGCACGCCGGCCCTTTCAAGGGCCTCAATGGCTTCCCTCTCCTCAGCCCCCGAGCGGGTGTAGACGTAGGTGTTCCTCCCCGCTTTTCTCGTCAGGAAACCATCAAGGCGAACCTCGCCGAAGGCGACGACCTTTGAATGAAGCCCCCTCAGGTATTCGCCCGCAATCCTCTCCGGCCTTCCGAAGGCCTTTATCTTCCCGTCCTTCAGGAGGAGGACGCGGTCGCAGACGCTTGATACCTCGTTGAGGTAGTGGCTGGTGAGAACTATCGTCGCCTCCTTGGCCCTCTCTCGGAGAGCCTCCCAGAGTCTGAGCCTGCTCTCCACGTCGAGGCCGACGGTCGGCTCGTCGAGGAAGTAAAGCCCGGCATCGGCGGATAGCACCATCGCGAGGAGGACCTTCCGCATCATGCCCCCGGAGAGCGTTGAGACCTGCTCGTCAGCGTAGCCTATTTCGAACTCTTCAAGCGCCCTTCCGGCCCTTATTCGAGCCTCACTCCGCCCAAGGCCGCGCATCCTGAGGTAGTGGTAGACGTAGTCCCTTGGCGTGAGCGTGTAGAAGTGGGCCTTGACGTCCTGAGGAAGGAGGGCGAAGAGTTCTTTCGCCTCGCAGGGGTTCCTTCCAAAAACCCTGACCTCGCCGGAGTCGGGCTTCAAAAGGCACGTCAGAATTCTTATCAGCGTCGTCTTTCCGGCCCCGTTCGGCCCGATTACGCCGACTATCTCGCCCTCGTTAATCGAGAAGGAAACGCCCTCGAGGGCCACCTTTGGGCCGTAGGACTTCGAAAGGCCTTGAACCTCAACGGCGGACATACGAGAAGAGTCCCCGCGGAACTAAAAAAGGGTTTCGGGAATTAAAGGGGAGAGGAATCAAAGCCTTCAGTCGAGGTCGCTACCGAAGTCGCTGCTTCCGCCCTTCTCGCCCTCCTTGTCCTTCTCGAGCTTGCTGGCGGCTATGACGTCGTCGATGCGGAGTATCATTATGGCAGCTTCGCTGGCGCTCTTGATGGCCTGCTTGGTAACCCTGAGCGGGGCGATGACTCCCTTCTCCATCATGTCGGCCGGCTCGCCCTCGAAGACGTCGACACCGACGCTGGCACCCCTGTCCTTGTGGGCGGCGATGACCTTGACGAGGGTCTCGACCGGGTCGAGTCCGGCGTTCTCGGCGAGGGTCCTCGGTATGACCTTAAGGGCCTCCGCGAAGGCCTCGATGGCGAGCTGCTCCTTGCCGCCGACCTCCTTGGCGTACTCGTCGAGCCTTATGCTCAGCTCAATCTCAGGAGCACCGCCGGCCGGGAGTATCTTGCCGTCCTCAACGATGTCCTTGACGACCTTGACGGCGTCCTCGAGGGCCCTCTCGACCTCGTCAACCACGTGCTCGGTACCGCCCCTGATGAGTATTGTCACGGCCTTCGGGTTCTTGCAGCCCTCGACGAATATCATGTTCTCGCCGGCGACCTTCCTCTGCTCGACGAGCTCGGCCTCACCGAGGTCCTCCGGGGTGAGGTCGCGGACGTTGGTGACAATCTTTGCTCCGGTGGCCTTGGCGAGCTTCTCCATGTCGCTCTTCTTGACCCTTCTGACTGCAAGGATGCCGTACTTGGCGAGGTAGTGCTGGGCGAGGTCGTCGATGCCCTTCTGGACGAAGACGACGTTCGCTCCGACCTCCTTGATCTTGTCAACCATCTCCTTGAGCATGCGCTCCTCCTGCTCGAGGAAGGCCTGGAGCTGCTCCGGGCTGGTGATCCTTATCTCGGCGTCGGTCTCGGTCTCCTTGACCTCGAGGGCATCGTTGATGAGAGCAATCTTGGCGTTCTCAACCCTCTTCGGCATGCCGGGGTGAACGACCTCCTTGTCGATGACGACACCGCGGATGAGCTGGGTCTCCCTAACGCTCGCTCCCTCCTTCTTCTCGAACTTGATGTTGTCGAGGTCGACCTTGTACTTGTCGCCGACCTTCTCGGCGACCTGCCTGACGGCCTCAACGGCTATGCCCGCGAGGTACTCGCGCTCCTCCTCGGCGGCCTTTCCGGTGATTGAAGTCACAGCGGCCTTCTTGAGGGTCTCAACGTCGTCCGGGCTGACCTCCTTGGCGATGCCCTCAAGAATCTCCTGGGCCTTCTCGGCGGCGAGGGCGTAACCCTTGATGATTATGCTCGGGTGAATGTTCTGGTCGAGAAGCTCCTCAGCCTTCTTGAGAAGCTCACCGGCGATGACGACGGCAGTGGTGGTTCCATCACCAGCCTCCTTGTCCTGGGTCTTCGCAACCTCAACCATCATCTTCGCGGCCGGGTGCTGGATGTCCATCTCGTCAAGGATGGTGGCACCGTCGTTGGTGATGACGATGTCCCCGAGGCTGTCAACCAGCATCTTGTCCATACCCTTCGGGCCGAGGGTGGTCCTTATGGTCTCGGCAACGATTCTAGCGGCGAGGATGTTGAGCCTCTGGGCGTCCCTTCCGACGTACCTCTGGGTCCCCTCAGGCAGAATAACGACCGGCTGTCCAGCGAGCTGGGCCATCTCCCCTCACCCCCTCCCTTTTTCTTTTTTACGGGATGAGGTCTTTTAATAACCTTAAGTGCTTCCGCGTTATCATTCCTTTGGCCTATTTATAAAGTTTTCGGTGAACTGTCAGACAAGACTTATAAATCCCTACTAGAAGGAGTAATCATGAGCATGAGGAAGCTAATCCCAATTGTGGTACTCACCCTCGCCGTGGCATTGGTAGCGTATAGCCAATTTCAAGCTGGCGGGCTGGAAAAATACCTTGAGGACATCAACCAAAACCTCGACTACGTAGCCGTCGTCAGAGTAGACAACTTCACGACCCTCGTCCTCAAAGAGGAAAATCACTATCTCGTGGTTGAAGAACCCGACGCATCGGGAATGTGGAGCCTGTTCAACGGGACCGGGAAGACAGTCAGGTGGACGATATGTGGCAGGGGCGGCCAGAACAACGGAACCCAAGAGATTCTGGGGCCGATTGTCTTTATGAACTACCTCCTTCCGATCCTCAACGGAAGTCCACTCTACGACAGGAACGTCACTTGGGGGAACCCGATTGAGGTCACGCTCGTCAGAAAACCCGGAGTTCCACCTTACAAGAACGTCACAATAAATGACACCAAATACGGCCCTCAGACGTTGCAAATCCCAGTGAATGACTGGATTAGGGCCAACTTAACAGTCTCGGACGGGAGGCTGAAGAAGGCAGTGATAACCTCAAAGTACCCCGACTACTTCAACTTCAGCACAAGCACCGTCAAGGTCGAGATAGAAATCGTGTATCGGGGAGAAAAAGACTACGAAAAGCTGAAAGCGCGCGTTGTGGAGCGCTACATGGAACTGCTAAGGGCCTGTCCGGGCGAACCCTCCATAAACTGGTTAACATGAACGGCAATGCCAAGTTCCTCAAGCCTCTCCCGCAGTTCCTCAACCTCTCTCCCCGGCCAGCAGTGTTCCGAGCACCAGTCCTCGTCCCTGGGGTTCGTTAAAGGCCTTCCAACGAGTGGATTCAGGACAACGTAGAAGTCAGTCTTCACCCTCCTAAGACCCTCTTCAATGTAAGGCCACGCGTCAAAGCCCTTCGCCACAGGAATTCTGAGTTCGAGAGGGATTCCGTAGTCCGAAACGACCTCAAGACCCCTCAGGAAGAGCCTCCAGAGCTTTTCCGCGGGCTTTTCGGGGAGACCATATAGTACCGGAGGAGCCTTGAGGTCGGTAGCTATATGGTCCACCAGGTCAGCCTTCAGGAGCTTTTCAAGAGGTCCAACGAGGGTCAGGTTCGTGTTGAGGCTCACGGGAACATTGAGGAGCTTACCCTCCGCGAAGAGCGAGCTTAGCTCCCTCCACTGCATCAGCGGTTCACCGCCGGTGACGTGGAAGTAGTCGACGAGAAACGCGCTCGCCTCAAGCTCGTCGAGGAGGGCTTTTCTGTCGAGGGGAAAGCAGTCAAGGCCTTCAGCTATGCGCCAGTTGTGGCAGAAGGGACATTTAAGGTTGCATCCGCAGAGCCATAGCGTAAAGGTAACCTTTCCATGAACGTCGACCATGCTGACGCTCTTCCACCCGCTCGTGAGCATGGGAACACCCCCAGAAAAGGAATCAGGAGGAGTAGTGCCTCCTCGTCCAGAACTCCTTCTTCCTGAAGGGGTTCCAGTTCTTGAGGGGCCTGTAGTAGCCGATTATCCTGCTCCACACCTCGACGTTCTCGCTCCCGCAGCGCGGGCAGTGGGTGTGCAGACCGGTAGTTGAGTACCCGCAGGCGTTGCAGACGGTTATTGCGGGAGTGTAGCTCCAGTAGACGAGCTCCGTCCTCATGAGCCTCTTAGTGAGCTTTGCAAGGGCTTCGGGGTCCGGCTCCTCCCCAAGGAAGATGTGCATCATCACTCCACCGGTAAAGCTTTTCTGGACCTTCTCCTCCACCCGTATCCTGTCTGCCAGCTCAAGTGCTCCGTAGTAGGGCGCCACGCTGGTCGAGTAAATGGGGTTCTCGGGGTCGCTGAGGTACTCTTTAAGCTCCGGGAACTCGCGGAGGTCCTTTATAGCCAACTTCGCCGCGGCGCTTTCACCGGGCACCTCTTCCACGTTCCAGGGTGTTCCGGTTTCCTTCATCCACTCCCTCGCTTTGGCCGTCGCGAACTCCACCATCTCCTTCATCAGCTCGGCCGCTTTCAGCCAGTCCTTTCTCGTTCCCTCCTCCCAGAGCTTCGGCTCGTTGAGGTAAATCGAGGCCGCCTCTGGAAGGCCGAGGATTCCGACGGTGTTGAAGTGACTGCTCGGAAACTCCTCAAGGTATAGGTGAATCATGCTGTACATATGCCGGTAAGCCGTGATAAGCCTCACGTAGCGCTCCCTGAACCAGTCCGTTGTTCTCCTCACGACCTCGAGAACCCTCTCGTACTCCTCCCAGAACCTGTCGTCGTCCCCCCTGGCCTTAAGGGCGAGCCTCGGGAGGTTCACGGTTGTAACGTTCACCGAGCCGGTGACGTCGGGCATCGCCCAGAGCCCGCCGAAGCGTCCCCTCTCAAGCCTCTCCAGCGCTTCCTCCTCGGCGCTCTTCCCGGAGACGCCGAAAGCAAAGGCCATCTCCGTCTTGTCGATGGCAATCCTGCAGCACATCGCGTAGCTCGCGTCCGGGTCAACGACGTTCGTGTTCAGCCAGTAGAAGCTCCCGCGCTTCGACGCCGTTCCAAAGACAGCCTCAAAGACCTCCGGGTAGTCCCAGAGCATCTTGGCAGTGACCATCAGTGTCGGAATCGGGAAGGTGAAGGGCTGGCCGAGCGCGTCTCCCTCGCGGAGAACCTCAGTTAGGGCTATGAAAAACTCCTTGGCTTCCCTCTCGTACTCGCCGAGCGGTTCGACCTTCTCTCCAGCGTAAACCGCGTGGTCGCCCTCGAGCATCTTTTTGGGGGCGTCGAGCGTTACGGTGAAGTTTGTAAATGGAGTTTGAAGGCCTATTCTCGTGGGGTAGTTGAGGTTATAAACCAGCCTTTGAATCTGCTGTCTGATTTTACGCCTGTCCAGGCTTTCTTTCCTTATGAACGGCCCAGCGTACCACTCGACCGAGCTTAAGGCCTGGGCACCGCTGAAGTAGTGCTGCATAGTAATGAGGTAGTTCGCTATGTGGTCCACGTAGGTGTCGAAGTGCCTCGCCGGCCGAGAAACAATCGTCGGCGTCTTGAGGCCCTTTTCGAGTAGCCTCGCGGTGCTGTGACCGGTGCAGTAGGGGATGTAGAGGCTGTAGGGGAGCTTGTGGATGTATATATCGCCAGAGAAGTGCGCCTCCCTGCCCTCCTTTGGGACGAGCGAGATGCTCTCTTTCAATGCCTCCTCCATCACATAGGCGAAGAAGCCCGTCGGGCCAGGGTATCGGTTGGCGTTCTCCAGAACGTCCAGACTGCTCCAGCCCGCGTACTCATGAATGATATCACGCTTTACCGTTTCCATCTTAATCACCTGGATAAATTGTCCATATCTGTGAAAGCCGTTAAGTCCCTATAACAGTTCCCGTTGGACAAGTGGTCGTATTGACTGGTAACTTGCGATACTTGTGGACAAACGACAACTGGATAAAAAATCCAGAGAAGAACGACGAACAAGATGACGGAGACAGTTACCCACCCAAACAAATTCGACGATGAATCGTCGCTTGTCCAAAAGATTATTGACGATTTTAGCGAAATTTCCCCAGGTTCTGGATTCCGGGATTGAGATACCATACGTTTTTAACCCGTCCTGCCAACCGAAGGGCGGTGATGTGAAATGGACATCAAGAAAGAGTGGGAAAAAGCTTTGAGCGAGAAGGACTGTGAGAAACTGCTCGAGCTCTTTGACGATTACATCGACTCGATAGAGACCGAGGAAGAGCTCAGGGAAGAGCTCAAGAGGCTCGGAGAGGTTGCCGTTCAGTGCGACGACCCCTACGACCTGCTCCACGAGATTGGACACGTTTACGCTCACCTCGACGACGTCGAGAGCGCGATAGAGCTCCACAAGCGGGTCGTTGAGAGGAAGAAGGACGACCCCGAGGAGTACGCGACGGCGCTCTACTATCTCGCCGATGCCTACGAGCACTTCGGAATGCCGGAGAAGGCGATAGAGACGTACCAGAAACTCCTTGAGCACGAGGAGAACGTCCTGAAGAACGACAGGGAGATAGCGCTGACTTTAGCGAACCTCGCGGTGAACTACGACGAGCTCGGCGAAACGGAGAAGGCCATAGAGCTGATGGAGCGTGCGAGAGAAATATTCGAGCGCATAAACGACGAAAAGAACAGGCTCATAAGCCTCCTCGACTTGGCACACTTCCACTACGAGCTCGGGGACTACGACACCGCCGAGGCGCTGATTAAGGAAGTCTTAAGGAACCCGCACGACGACGAGATTGAGATAAACGCCAAGCTTGTCGAGGCCGAGATTCACGCTGGCAGGGAAGACTACGACAAAGCCTTCAAGGCCCTCCGCGAGGCCCTGCTCAAGGCAATCAACGTGAGCGACGATATATTTGGCGTCGTCTTCGACACGCTGGTTGACTTCATCGAGGGGCTGTTCAACGAGAACGCCTACGACACGATAGCGAGGAACATGGAGGCCTTTGCCGAGCTCTTCGAGGACGACACAAGGCATTTCTTCAGGGCGATAGCAGAGCTGGCGCGCTGGCGCGCCGGAGACGAAGAAGCAAAGAAGCGCTTCGACGAGCTTTACGCGAAGGTGGAAAACGAGGAGCTCCGCTCGATACTCAACGAGTGGAAGAGGCCGAAGCTGAGCCTGAGTTTGGGGCTTTAAGTTTTTGCCTCTTCTTTCAATCCCTTTGTATAACGCTCTATCTCAAGGAGACTCCTCCGAATTACGTTCTCGCCGGCGTTCAAAATCTCCATCCCGATTACGTTTCCCTGCTCATCGTACTCGAACCAGATGTCCTCATCTACCTCATCGGTATCCGCTACAGGACTCTCCTTGAGGAGAATGTAGAGAATATCGGCCTTGGGTCATATCTAATCTTCATAACGAGCAAATCACAAAAAGAGCTCAAAAATGTTACTCAATAAGAAATAGAGGGAATTCAAATCCTCGAAACGGTCTCGACCTCGGCGCTCTCGACGTTCTCGACGTTCCTAAAGGCCTCAAGGACCTGGTCGAGGTCGTAGCCCTCCTCGTCCTTAGCCAGGACGTAGAACTTGAGGGCGACGAGACCGAACGCTATGGGCTCACGCTCGACCTTGGCGAGGCCGAACCTTTCGGGAAGAGCCTCCTTGAGCTTGGCCTCGAGCTCGTCGAGGTTGACCTCGGGGTCGGTTGGCATGACCTTAACAACCGCAACCATGTTGTAGTCGCTCATCTTCTTCACCTCCTAATTCACGGCCCCTCCCATCCGCACTTGGGGCACTTGTAGGGAACGCTAAGGACCCTGCAGGATTCGCAGCGCCAGATGATAGCTTCGCCGCAGTTCGGGCAGACGAAGTGAGTGGCGTGCTCCCTTGGGGTTATCTCCTTTCCGCATGAGGTGCATACGGGTATCTCGAACTTCATTTCCTCAGCCACTGCAAACACCTCCAAGAAAGGTGGTTTTAACCTCTGGTGAGCGTTGCCAGACTGATTTATAAGCTTTTCCCATTGAAATGCCGTTTGAACCGTGGAACTTAGAAAATTATTTAAGTAACGACGTAGCACAAAAATGTTTGATGAAGATTGTTAAAGTACCCTCCGATGACAAAGTCGGTGTCATAAACGTCGGCGCACCACCGGAGGTCGAGCTCGACATCGACGTCAAGCCCCGGAAGGGAGAACTCGTCGTCTGGGTAACGAACCCAAACACCTTCAAGGTCGAGACGGACAACGAGATTGAGCTCTACGAGTACGTCGGTTTCTGGCAGAGGCTTGACCCGGGGATAGTGTTTCTAAACCGCAAAATCGTCCTAATCCCCGGTGAAACGATAGAGCAGAAGTTACCAGTGGAGCTCCCGCCGGGGAGATACAAGGTCGTCAAAGTGGCCTACGTGAATGGTGCCAAGGTCAGGGTCGAAAAGGAGTTTACGGTCCGCTGAGCCAGAAGCGTTTCAGGTACAGCCGCATCCTCGCCAGGTCAACGGGCCTCATGGTTTCCACCATCCAGTCCGGGAAGTCCTTCCTGACGTTCCTCCAGAGGACGCGGTAGTCGAGGATTATTATCGAGCCCTTCTCCTCCGCAGAGCGGTGAACCCTGCCCGCTGCCTGAACCAGTTTCCTGTGGGCCGGCAGGTAGTAGCCGTAGTAGCGGCCCTTCCCCGGGAACTTCCGCTCGAAGTACCTTATCTGGGCCTGAACGCGCGGAGTTGGCCTCGCGTAGGGAATCCCGACCAGGATAACCCCGTTCATCTCATCACCGCTGTAATCCTGTCCCTCGCTGTTCCTCCCGCCCATGACGCCGAGCAGAACCGCCCCGTTGCCCCTCGCGTGGGCTTTAAACGAGGCAACCATCGCGTCGTTCTCGGCAGAGCTTACTCCCTGCCTCTCGATGAATATCGCCTTTCCCGTTCCCTCAAGCCGAACCTCAAGGTTGGCCGAGAGGAGGCCCTGGAGAACCTCATAGGAGGCCGTAAAAACGCCAACGTTCTTGGGAATTAGCTTAACGGCCTCGACGATATAATCGACCATCTTCCTGTAAACCTGGAGCGAGCGCTCCTCACCGCGCGTCGATACATCTTTGGCGACCAGAACCTGCGCGTTTTCGCGCTTTACCATCCTCGGAAACTTCTTCAGCCTGGCATTCTCGATGCCCATGACGTCGCGGAAGGCCTCGAGCGGGGTGAGCGTTCCTGAGATGAAGAAGGCGCTGTGAACTTCCCTGAGAAAGGTCAACGCCTTCGACGGGTCCAGGGCAACAAGCTCAAGGCTCAAACCCTTCTCCCTGCTGAGCAGGAAGAGGTAGTCCTCCCTTCCGATTAGCGAGAACCAGAGGAGCAGGAACTCGCCAACGCGACCGATGTAGCTCCTTGGAGGTTTGCCCTTCTCTATCCTGTCCTCCCTTATCGCCTCGCCGATTGAGACCATCTCGTTGAGGGTCTTTACCAGCCAGCGCTCGCTTATCCCGAGGGTTCTCATGAGGTGAACGAAGACCAGCTCCGGCTGAATCGGCGTTTCCTGAATTTCCCTGTCGGCGAGCTTCTCGCGGAAGAGCAACTCAAGGCCCCTGCCGAGTATGCTCAGAAAGTTGGCTATCTCGTTCTCTTTGTACTCGTCGGCCTCCTTAATGGCCCTGTTGATTGTATGAATGCTCAGCCTGTCGCTCAAAGCCGAGATGGCCTGGTCCGGCAGATTGTGGGCCTCGTCGAAGACGATTATCAGGTCCGAATAATCCACGCCGAGTGAGCTTATCAGGCTCTCCCTTATGCTGGGGCTTATCGCGTAGAGGTAGCTGGCGACGATGACGTCTGCCTTCTCGGCTATCTTCCTCGTCAGGTCGTAGGGGCAGAGCTCGAGCGTCTCCGCGTAGCTCAGGATTTCAGAGGGGTGGGACGGACTCTCGAGGAAGAAGTTGACCAGCTCGTTGAACTCGGCCTTTTTCTTCTTCTCGTTCTCGTAGAAGGGGCACTTTCCAAGCTTCTTCAGGTTCTTGCAGACCACCATGGCTGTGTAGGCGTCGCTCGTGAACTGGGTGAGGTAGTTGTGGAGGCACAGCTCCTTCCTGCTCCTGAGCTCAACCCCGGAAACCCTCGCCTTCCGGTTTATCGCCTTGAGCTCCTCTATAACTCTGTCCATCTGCCTGTGCGTTCGGGCTAAGTAGAGAACCTTGAGGCCGAGTTCCTCGGCAACTGGAAGAACGCCGGCCAGAACGCTCACGGTCTTACCGAAGCCTGTAGGTGCCTCGACTATGGCGTTCTCTCCCCTCTCGGCAGTTTCGCGCACGAGCTCGATGAACTCCGCCTGATTGGGCCTGAGGGTGTCGTAGGGAAAGTACTGGAGGTCTGGTTGCATGGGAAGAGTTTTTAACGGGTCGCTTTTAACCTTTCCCGTGGTGAAGATGGAAGAGCGAGAGAAGAAGCTGGTCGAATACAGCATCGAGGCGGTTATTATAGCGTGGCTCGGCTACCTGTTCCTCTACCAGAACTACTTGCTCCACGAATGGCACCGCGGGCTCCCACTGCCGAGCAAATGGCCCTTCGCCTTAGGGGGGATAGCAATCGGATTGGCCTTTCTGGTCTACGAGCTGTGGAAGCTTGAGAAGAGGTCACCGACGGAGAACACTGAGGAAGTACTCTCCCCCGAGCTCGAGGCCTGAGAAGTCATCTTCACCGACGCCAAGCAGGGGCTTGTTAACTTCGACTATCGCGCTTCCACCCGAGCTCTCGTGCTCGATGCTTTTCACCACGTCGTTCTCGACGGTTATCCTGAACTCCTCGCCGTTGCCCTTTCCGCAGAGGGAGAACGTCCCGTTCCCGAGGCTGAAGCGGAGGTACCTGAGAAGGTGGGGAAGGTCATCAGATGCCATGTCCTTTGTATAAAACGCCCCCTCCCCCGTCGGAAGGATTTTTCCGACGATTCTTCGGTAGCTTTCCGAGAAACGACAGACCGCCAGAGCGAAGCCGTTGACGAGGGCTTCCAGCTTTCGGCCGAGAAAGCGCTCGACGAGGTCGGCGGAGGCCCTCGACAGGAGGACATCCCCGTCAACGCTTGCCGAGAGAATCAGTAGTCCCTTCGGGCCCTTCATCACGTAGGTGGCCGTTGAATCTGCAAATGCCACGTTCATTCGGCCGGAGAACTCAAATTTAAATAATCTTCTCCTGATTCGTATTTGAACGTCGAACGGCTCTTCTCCCGATACCTCGGCCTCGAAGGGCAGGGACTTGAAGAGTTCCCTCGGCTTCGATGTCACCCACCTAACGGCCTCCCAGTCCGCCGAGAAAGGCATCTCTGCCGTCCTTGATTCCATCGCTGGACACCCTTGAGCAGTGCTGGAGAAAATTTGAAGGGAGGCTTATAAAATTTAAGGGAGAATCAGAACTTCAGGTTCGGAATCTCCTCGATGACCTTGGTCGTCAGCTTGACCGCGGCATCGACGTCGCGCTCGTCAACGACCTCGGTGTTGGAGTGGATGTATCTTGCTGGAATGCTTATGCCACCGCTCGGAACGCCGGCCTTGTTGAGGTGTATGGCTCCTGCGTCGGTTCCTCCGCCAGTTAAGATGTCCCACTGGTAGGGTATCTCGTACTTCTTCGCGAGCTCCTCCATCCACCTCACAATCGTCGGGTGGCAGATGACGGAGCGGTCCATTATCTTAATCGCAACGCCCTTTCCGAGCTGGGTTATCTGCTTGTGCTCCGGGGTTCCTGGAACGTCGGCCGCTATGGTGACGTCGAGGGCAAAGCCGTAGTCCGGGTCTATGCCAAAGGCCGAAACCTTCGCTCCCCTGAGTCCGACCTCCTCCTGAGCAGTTGCGACGAAGTAAACATCCGCATCGGTCTCGCTTAACTGCCTGGCCGCCTCAACGAGGGTGTAAACGGCTATCCTGTCGTCGTGGGCGATGCTGACGAGCCTGTGCTTCCCGAGCCTCTCCAAGCGACCGTCCCAGGTGATGACGGTGCCTATCTTCACACCCATCTCCTCGGCCTCTTCCTTGCTCTCGGCACCGATGTCGATGAAAATCTGGTCCCAGGTCGGGGCCTTGTTCCTCTGCTCCGGCTTCTGAATGTGGGGCGGAACGCTTCCACCGACGCCGTAGATGAACTCGTTCGGGCCAATCCAGACCTTGAAGCGCTGGGCTATGAGCGTCCTCGGGTCAACACCGCCGACCGGTGCAACGCGGAGGAAGCCGTTCTTCTCGATGTGGGTCACCATAAGGCCAATCTGGTCCATATGTCCAGCGAGCATGACCTTAGGACCCTTTCCTTCCTTGTGCGCTATGACGTTTCCGAGCTTGTCAACCCTAATCTCGTCGACGTAGGGCTTGAAGGCCTCGATTACAACGTCCCTGACGCCGAGAAACTCAAAGCCGGAAACACCCGGGGCTTCAACGATTTTCTTGAGCAGTTCGAAGTCCACCATCGGCACCACCGTTTAGATAGTCATCGTAATGAGCTTTTAAGGGTTTAGGTGGGTGAGCAGTTCCTCAACCGTTACGCAGTCCTCGCACCTGCGCCGGAAGCCCCTCGCGATCAGCAGGTAATTCCTCTCACCTTTCCACGGGGCCAAGCTGGCCTTGGCAATTAACCTGCCAAGCTCCCTCGGACCGTCGAGGGATGTTCCCCACTTGGTCTCTATGAAAGTTGCCCTCCTCTCGGCCCTGTTGATTGCCACGAGGTCAATCTCGTAGTTTCTTCCCCACTGGGGGCCGAGCTCGTCGAAGGTCAGAAACTCTCCGTTCAAATCCCACAGGACGTCGGCAACCGCCCTTTCGAAGGCCCTTCCAAGGAACGAGGTCAGGTTTTCATCGAGAAAGCGTTCGAAGGAACCGATGTCGCCGGCTTCAATGTTCTTGAGCTGGGGTTCAATCATGCTGAACCAGAAGTTGAGGAAGTTGTCCCGTATTACGTATCTCGAGCGCCTGCCTCCCAGCACCGGAACCTCGCGGGCAACGATGCCGTAGTAGCCGATGAGGGAGTCGAGGTACTTCGAGAGGCTACCCGGTTTTGTCCCGAGAACGTTTGCAATCTCCACGAGCCGGTTCTTTCCGCTCGCTATCGCCCGAAGTATCGAGTAATAGGTCCTGTACGCCCGTCCGAACTCGTCCATTAGAAGGCCTTCGCCCTCCGAAACAAGGAACGTGGAGTACCGAACCGCCTCAAGGAGGAGCCCCCGAAGGGTCTTCTTTCCGAGGAGCTCAACGAGCTCGTAATATTTTGGGACCCCTCCGAAGACCGAGTAGAACGCCAGCTTCTCCCCAGAATCCTCAACGCCGAGGTCGTCGAGCATCTGGAAAACGTGGCGCGGTCGAAGGGGCTTCAATTCCATGAAAACGGTGCTTCTCCCGTAGAGGGGCGCCTTCCTCGATGCAAAGAGGCGCTTCATCATGCCGATGTACGAACCGGAAATCACCATGAGTAACGGCTTGGACTCGTTACGGTCTACGAACCTCTGGAGGTCAAAGGCCATCGCAGGGTTCACCCTGAGAACGTTCTGGAATTCGTCGAAGAAGACCGCCCTCACATCGAGGCGCTCTAAATATTTCAGGAACTCTCCAAAGTTCTCAAACCTCGGCGAATAGCCAGTTAGTCGCTCGACTTCACTGGCAAAGTCTTCTATAAGGAGCTTTTCGCTTTTAACGCTGACGAACAGGTCCAGGAAGTCTATCCCCTCCCGCCTGAAGAACTCCCTCACGAGCCTCGTCTTTCCAACCCTTCTCCTGCCCGTGAGGACGACGAGGACGAGCCTTGAATCCGAAAGTGCGAGGGCTTTCCTCAACGTTTCCATCTCGCTGGCCCTGTCGTAGAACTTCATTATTATCCACCAACTGGATTATCCTGTTTCTGGATAAAAATGTAGCGGTCAAAGTTTATATCCCACCCCTCAAAGAGTGAAGCATGAAGGAAGTCCTGCTGAAGCTCAACGTGGTTCCCTGCAAGTTCGTGGAGAGGCTCAACCGCTTCGTTGCTCTGGTCGAGGTGAACGGCGAAATCAGAAAGGCCCTTCTCACCAACACCGGTCGCCTGGAGGAGTTTATGATTCCGGGACGAAAGGTCTTCTGCACGCCTAAGAGCGGGGGAAAGACAGACTTCGTTCTAATAGCCTTCGAGGATTTAGGGGGGAAGGGAGCGATAGTGGACACGAGGACTCAGGCGAAGGCCTTTGAAAGGGCGGTTGAGCTCGGCCTCGTCCCCTGGCTGAAGGACTGCTCGATAAAGCGGAAGGAAGTTCGCGTTGGCAACTCCCGCCTCGACTACCTCTTCGAGTGTCCCGGTGGAGAACTCTACGGCGAGATGAAGAGCGCCGTCCTGAGGGGAGGCGAGAGGGGCGAATACGCGATGTATCCCGACTGTCCGACTTTACGCGGACAGAGGCATGTTAGGGAGCTAATCGAGCTCGCCAAAGCCGGAAAGGACGCGATAATCTTCTTCATCGGTGCGATGCCCGGCGTCGAGAAGTTCAGGCCCTACGAGAAGGGCGACCCGGAACTCGCGAGACTTTTGAGGGAGGCGAAAAAGGCTGGAGTGCGAATTGAAGGCCTCTCGATTTCGCTCCTGCCCGACGGAAGGGTAATCCTCGAGAGGCCCAAGCTGAAGGTCGAGCTATGAGAACGGTTTTAAACCGGGGCGAGAATTATTGACGGTGGTGAGCATGGCGATAGTTGACGTTAGGATTCTCGTTGAAGGGGCGAGCGACGTTGAGGTCGTCAGCAAGGCCCTGCAGGGGCTCGCGTTGGGGAGCGAGTACAACATCACAATCTCCGCCATAATCCCGACGACCAACGTGGACATAGCCAAGAGTGCCGCGGCAGGCGCCGACCTTCTCATCATAGCGACCGACGCCGACCGCGTGGGAAGGGAGCTCGCGGAGAGACTCTTCAACGAGCTCGGCGAGATGGTCGGGCACATCGAGAGGATGAAGCTTCCCCTCGGCCACGACCTTGAGCACGTCGATGTGGAGCTCGTGAGGAAGGAACTGAAGAACACCCTCGTCAGGGCAGGACTGAAGAGCCTGCAGGTCCTTCCGGAGTACATGGAGCTCAGGAAACAGCTCCTCGACGTGAAGGGCAAGTACGACCAGCTCGCGAACGAGTACGAGAGCCTTTACAAGGAGCACGAGGAGCTCCAGAAGAAGTACGAGGAACTGCACGCCGAGTACGTCAGGCTGAGGAACGAGAACGAAGGCCTGAGAGAGCTCCTCGACAAGAAGAGCAGGCCGGTTAAGATTGAAGAAGCGTGGACAAACCTCTTCCCGGCCGAACCCGTTCCGGACGAGAGGATTTTTGCCATAGCGGTTGAGAAGCTCGGCCTTGCCGGAAAGGTCGTGGTCGGCCAGGGCTACGTATTCGCCGAGGAGAAGGAGCTCGTGGAGGAACTCATGAAGACCGTTTACCTGAGCCTCGCCATAAAGGAGGGCCTTGAGGAGAAAGCCGAGAGCGAGGAAACCGTTGAGCGGAAGGAGGAAAAGCCCGAACCCGGGGAGAAAGCCGGGGAAGAAATCGAAATCATCGAGGCAGAGCTCAAACCGGACGAACTGCTCTAAGGGCTGAGCGATGGACGAGGTTATAGAGGAGTTCGAGACATACCTCGACCTCGAGGGCAAGAGCCCGAACACGATTAGGATGTACTCCTACTACGTCAGGCGATACCTCGAATGGGGTGGAGCTTTGAACGCGCGCTCCGCCCTCCGCTTCTTGGCGAGGTTAAGGAGGGAGGGCTACTCCAACAGGAGCTTAAACCTCGTCGTCCAGGCTTTGAGGGCCTACTTCCGCTTCGAGGGCTACGATGAGGAAGCGGAGAAGCTGAAGCCACCGAAGGTGCCGAGGAGCCTGCCGAAAGCTTTGACGCGCGAAGAGGTCAAGAAGCTTCTCTCCGTCATTCCACCTACGCGAAAGAGGGACAGGCTGATAGTTCTGTTACTCTACGGGGCGGGTCTTCGTGTCAGCGAGCTCTGCAACCTGAAGAAGAGTGAAGTCGACTTGGAGAGGGGCATAATAGTCGTCCGCGGTGGAAAAGGGGCCAAGGACAGGGTCGTGCCGATTCCGGAGTTCCTGGTGGAGAAAATCCGTTCCTACCTCGAAACGCGCTCCGATTCGAGCGAATATTTACTCGTAGAGGAGTGGAGGAAGAACAAGGACAAACTGTCAACGAAAACCGTCTGGTACCTTTTGAAGAAGTACGGGAAGAGGGCGGGCGTTGAAGTCACGCCCCACAGGCTTCGCCACAGCTTCGCAACGCACATGCTCGAGCGCGGGGTTGACATAAGGGCCATTCAAGAACTTCTCGGCCACTCCAACCTCTCAACAACTCAGATTTACACGAAGGTCACCGTCGAGCACCTCAGGAAAGCCCAGGAAAAGGCGAGGCTCATGGAGGGGCTGGTGGAGTGAGCCCAAGCAGGAACTTCCAGAGGGGAACTACCCTTATCTTCCGCCCCTCAAACTCCAGCACGTCTTCTTCGTCGAGAGTAACGACCGTGAGGTTCTTGCAATTGAGCGTTTTGGACGCGCGGATAAGGGCTGAAATCTCTCGTTCCCTGGCATCTTCAAGGCTTAGGGTGACCTGAATCAGTTCAACGACTCTCCCGGATTCAGAAACCACGAAATCAACCTCCTTCTCGCCGGAACCGCCATAGTAGTGAATCTCCAGGAGAGGATTGAAGTAGTGCTTCCTCCTGAGTAGCTCAAGGAAGACCGCGTTTTCCATGTCCCTTCCGGCCTCTTTACGCGAGAAGAGGGCAAGGCCAGTGTCCACGAGGTAGACCTTCTTCGGCGCCCTGAGGGATTCCTTCTCGGAGCGGGCGAACTTGGGGAGGAAGAAAACGAAGAACGAGTCTTCCAAAGCCCTGAGGTACTCAAGAACGGTCGTCTTCGACGTCCCGAACTCCGACTTGAGGAAGCGGTGTATCGCGCTGTACGACGTGTACTTGGCGTAGCTCGCCAGGAGAAGCTTGACTATGGCCTCAACGAGGGCCACGTTCCTTATCCCATGCCTCTCAACGACGTCCCTCGTTATCATCACCGAGAGATACTCTTCAAGGATTCTAACCCTGTCCTCGAACAGCGCCACTTCCGGAAAAGCGCCATAATAAAGGTACTCGTCGAGCAGTTTCCGCACTCGATTGGCGGTTCTGCCGTAGAGGTCCTTCCGCTCAAAGGATAAGCCCCTGAACCTCAGGAACTCCCTGAAGGATAGGGGAAGCAGAGTGTACGCTACCCCCCGTCCCCTGAGCTGGGTGGCAACTTCCCTCGACAGCAACCGCGACGAAGAGCCGGTAACCGCCACGAGGAAACCCTCATCAAGGAGGTATCTAACGCCGATTTCCCAGTCAGGGACGTTTTGAACCTCGTCGAGCAAAAAGTGAACCTTCTTCCCGATGTTTTCGGGGTAGAGGTCGAAGTAAGCATCAACGAGTTTTGGAAAGTCACGTCCGGTTATTCCAAAGAGAAAGGGATTTTCAAAGTTCAGGTAAACATAGCGCTCCCGTTCTTCACCTATAAACGAGTAGAGGAGGTACGTCTTCCCCGAGCGCCTCGGGCCGACAATCGCGGTTGCTTTGCCTGGAATGAACGTGAGCTTGAGTTCCCTCTCGATTACCTCAGGAAGTTCACGCTCGTGGAAGAGCCTTATGTATCGCTTGACGTCCTCGGGGTTCATGGTACTATACACTGTACCAATACTTAAAAGGGTTTGGTACTCTTTACTGTACCAAAAACAGCTTTTCTTGGTACATCGCACAGTACCAATCAAAGGCATGTCTAAAGGTCCCCTAGAGAGCCCTAGAGAGAACAAGAAAACATTAAGAAGACGTCAAAGCGCGCCCTTCTCCCTCAGAAGCGCGAGGTAGCTCGTGAAGGCTCCCGTCGAGATTGTATCGCCGAGGCCGACCGTCGAAACAGGGTTCTTAACGAGCCTCGTCGGGATTATCACGACCTTGTACTCCCTCGTGCGGAGCCTCCTCTTGGCCTCCTCAAAGCGGAGCTTGACGTACTCCCCGCGCTCGTTGTAGGGGACGCTCAGACCGACCTTGAAGTCCTCGGGCGAGCGGACGTCGCCGAGCGAGGCCCTCGCGGCCGCTAAAGTCGTCGCCAGCTCAAGACTCTTTCTGAGCTCGTCCTCGCTCAACGGGTTGTCGGCGTGGGTGATGTACATGAGGTAGTAAATCGTGTGGATTTGCAAAACTTCGAGGTTCATCTCGTCTATGAGGATTTTTCCGCCCAAGACAGTGTCCTCGATGCGGTTGTAGGTGAATATCCTGTCGGCGAGCTTGGAGTAACCGAGGGCACTCAGGACGTAGGCTATCTCAGACTCGTCCATACCGACACTGTCAACGAGCGGGAAGAGGTTGTAGATGACCTTCTTCCTGAGTTCCCTGCTCTGTATCGAGGCGAACTCGAGGTGGACCTTGACGTCCTTCTCGCGCTTGAGCAGGAGGATGTCCTTCTTCGCCTCCCTAAGGTAGTAGTTCGCGTCCTTCCCGTCGGAATAGCGAAGCCTTATCCCCTGATAGCCTGAAAGAATAGCGCCGTCAACCTGGAGGCCAATCTCTGGTAGGAACGGCTTAAGCTTCTCCTCCGTGTAAATCCTTATGCTCTCGAAGCGGGCCGAAACGATGAAGCGACCAGAGTAAGGAACTGTAATAGTCTCGTCGCCCAGCCTGAAGGTCGTTCCGGCGCGGAACTCGAAAATCCTGTTCACCTTGACCGGGTCGTTCTCGCGGTAGGCCTCGCGGGGGTGCTTCAGAACGAGCTTTCCGTTCTCAACGACGGGGTAGAAGAGGTTCTTCTTTGGAACGAACATCTCGGCCTGCCTCTTCGCGAGGTGTGGGGTGTAGACGATTACCTTCCTGAAGTCGAGGTTGGCCAAGAGGTTCGCTATTATTCCCGCCTGACCTCCGATTCTCTCAACGTCGTACTTGAAGTGGGTGTCAAACCAGCCCTGGAGCTCCTCGTTGACGAGTGGAACCGCCATCGGCTTACCCGTCTTGAGCGCATGAACGAGCCTCGCAACGAAGTCAATCGGCTCCTCAATCTGCCTGGGGAACTCTTCCATCCTCCTCCTGACGGCATCGGCGCCGAACTCGTCTATGAGCCTCTGAACGGTTTCGCCCTTGAGGTAGACTATCGCGTCAACGTTAGCGTTGTAGGCCGTGAAAATCGACAGCTTCCTTGCCTCGTCGAGGAGCTCCATCATTTGTATCACCCTCAGTGACTAACTATGGAGGAGTTGAGGGAGGACTCTTAAAAGGGTTTCGTTTTAAATTAGGAAAGCAAAAAAGAGTTAGGGGAAGCCGGGTCAATACTCGGTGAAGAGCCTCCCGAGGCTCGGAATCCGCTCCATGACGTCCATCTCCCTTAAAGCCAGCCAGAGGGAGGCCTGGTTGCTGGTAACGACCGGAACGCCAAGGTCGTTCTCAAGGGTCTCGATGATTTCGAAGGTCCTCCAGTTGGTGCAACTTATGAAAATCGCCTCCGCCTCGTCGGTGAAGCTCGCCTTCGCGAGGCGGTAAGCGGTGTAGGGCTCAAGCTTGCCGATTGCCCCGTTGTCCTCGAGGCCGAGACCTCTGATGTCGAGAACCGTGAACTCGTTGGCCTCAAGGAACTCCTTCTCGCGCTGGTTAATCTCGTCGGTGTAGGGCGTTACCACGAGTATTTCTCTCGCGTCGAGCATCTTGAGGGCCTCTATCACCGCGGTGCTCGTGCTTATCACCGGGACGTTCACCTCGTCCTCGATTTCCATCTCAAGCTTTTTCTCGTAGTCCTTTCCGCCGATGAAGGAACCGCTCGTGCACCCGTAGAGTATCAGCTCAACGCCCGCGTCTCTGAGCAGTCTGGCGCTCTCGACTGCCAAAGTGTTCATCTTCACGAGCTCCTCTTCGGTGACGTTCCTGAGCGGAACCCTGGCGGTGTGAAGCGAAACGCCCTCCGGCAGGTAATCGTGAAGCTCCATCTCCATCGTGGTGTTCGAGGAGGGAACTATAAGGCCAAGCCTTCCTCTCCATCCGTACATACTTTCACCCTCCGGGGTTTCTCGGCGCTTCTATTAAACCTTTGGTTTCGAAAAGGGATTAATAAAGGAATCCCCAACGGTGACCGGTGGGAACATGGAACTGGACGAGGCGATAATGAAGAGGACCTCCGTGCGCTACTTCCTCGAAAAGCCCGTGCCGGAGGAAGATGTGAGAAAGCTCATCGAGAGCGCAATAAGGGCCCCAACCGCGAGCGGACTTGAGAACTGGCTCTTCGTTGTTTTCAGGAGCGAGGAGGCGAGGAAGAAGCTCTACGAGCTCATAGCGGAGGGTATGGAGGTTTATTACCGCGCCGTCAACCTGCCGGAGGAGAAGATAGAGAAGCTCAGGAAGAGGATGTACGAGGAGGGCATGTTCAGGGCGCCGGTTTACATAGCAGTCTTCATAGACAAGAGGGTTCGCTTCCTTCCGGGAAAGGAGTTCGACGAGGTTGAGTTCATCTGGAGCGTCGAGAGCGCATCGATGGCCATTCAGAACCTCATGCTCAAGGCGGTGGAGCTCGGCCTCGGCACGGTCTACATCGGCGTGACGAGCTTCAGGGGAATCGAGGAGAAAGTCAGAGAGCTCGCGGGTCTCGACGAGAATCACTACCTCGTGGGAGTCATTCCCGTCGGCTATCCGAAGAGCGAGCCCAAGCCGAGGAAGAGGAAGAAGGGCGTCGATAACGTAACGAGGTTCATCTAAACTTTTTTATCCCCTTTATCCAAGCAAGGACGATAGCCATGATAGAGTTCGTAATCCTCCTCGGGGTCATCGGTGGCTGGCTCGTGATGACGTCAACGCTCTTCCTCATGCTCGCCTTCGGCAAGATGTGGGGATTAGTCGGGGTGCTCTTCCTCGTGGGGTTCATCGTCATGAACCAGAGCTGGAAGGTCCGCTACATGCGCGCCATAGTCGACGCCACCCCGAGGGCGAAGGAACTGGCGAGGCACATCTTTGAGATGAACGAGCTGATTCTGCTCTCATCTTACCTGATGTCCCTCGTGCTCTACACGGTCATCCAGAAATACATAGAGATTGTTGTCAAGTTCCCGGTGGCGAGGTGATTCCATGAACGTCGTCATAGTCCGCTACGGTGAGATTGGAACGAAGTCGAGGCAGACGAGGAGATGGTTCGAGAACATACTCATGAACAACATACGCGAGGCTCTCGTGAGCGAAGGAATCGAGTTTAAAAAGGTCGAGGCCAAGCACGGGAGGATTCTCGTGAGGACGAACAAAGCCAAAGAGGCCGTTGAGGTCCTTACGAGGATTTTTGGCATAGTCTCGCTCTCGCCGGCGATGGAAGTCGAGGCGAACCTTGAGAAAATAAACAAAACCGCGCTAAAGCTCTTCAGGAGGAAGAAGAGGGAGCTTGGCCTTGAGAGGCCGAAGTTCCGCGTCACGGCGAGGAGAATCACCAAGGAGTTCCCTCTGAAGAGCCCCGAGGTTCAGGCCAAGGTTGGGGAGTACATACTCGAGAACGAGGAGAGCGAGGTTGACCTTCACAACTACGATATCGAGGTCGGCGTCGAGCTGATGGAGGGCAAAGCGTACGTCTTCGTTGACAAGGTTAAAGCCTGGGGGGGACTGCCGATAGGCACGCAGGGCAAGGTCGTTGCGCTCCTCAGCGGGGGCATAGACTCGCCGGTCGCCGCTTTCCTGATGATGAAGCGCGGTGTCGAAGTGATTCCAGTCCACATTTACATGGGCGAGAAGACCCTTGAGAAGGTCAGGAAAATCTGGAACCAGCTGAAGAAGTACCACTACGGCGGAAAGGCCGAGCTTATAGTTGTCAAGCCGAAGGAGCGCGAGAGAATCCTCGAGAAGCTGAAGGAACTTAAGAAGGAAAAGTACACCTGCGTGTTCTGCAAGTTCATGATGGTGAGGCACGCGGATAAGATAGCCAAGGACTTCGGCGCGAAGGGCATCGTGATGGGCGACTCCCTCGGGCAGGTTGCCAGCCAGACGCTCGAAAACATGTACATCGTCAGCCAGGCGAGCGACTTACCGATTTATAGGCCGTTGATAGGCATGGACAAGGAGGAGATAGTCAGGATAGCGAAGAGAATCGGAACCTTCGAGCTTTCAACGCTTCCCGAGGACGAGATACCCTTCATTCCAAAGCACCCGATAATTAGGGGCTCGTGGGAGGAGTTCAGGAAGCTCTACAGGGTGGTCTTTGGCGAGGAGCCGAGGAAGAGGGAGTGCTGAGGTGGTCGTGGTGGAACTCGAACGCTTCGCTTCCTACGTAGCCCTCTCCCTGCCCATCATCTTCATCGTGGGCCTTGCAATAGTCATCCACGCCAACCCGTGGTTCTCCTTCACGAACAACGCGCTGAGCGACATGGGCTCGCTCAAGAACCCCAACCGCTGGCTCTTCAACGGATTCCTGATGTTCTTCGCGGTAGTTGCAATGGTTCCGTCCGTTGTAGCCTTCAAGCACGGCCTATCCTACCTGATGCCCTTCGCTCTGGTATTCCTGTTCCTCGTCGGGGTTTTTCCGGAGGAGACCCCTTACCACACCCCCTCGGCGGTTCTGTTCTACGTTCTGGCTTTAGCTGATATAGCGCTCGTCGGGATAAAGCTCGGGCGGGAAAACCCTATCAACTACCTCTGGAGTGTCCTCTCGGTTGTCGTGTTCCTCACGATGCTCTACCTGATTAGGGCGAGGGTCTTCAAGGGGCTGGCGATTCCGGAGTTGATAGGGGCATCGCTAATCCTCGCGTGGTTCGTCTACATCGGCCTTCTCCTCAAAGGTTTAAAACCCTGAGTTGAAGAAAGCCTCATAAAAGCCCGCCCGAAGTTCCAGTCATGAAGACCGTCGCACTGCTCAGCTCGGGCATCGACTCACCCGTGGCAATCTACCTGATGCTCCGGAAGGGTGTGGAAGTAGTTCCGGTTCACTTCAGGCAGGATTCCATCAAGGAGGAGAAGGTCCACGAGCTCTGGGAGGTTCTGAGTAAATACGGGGAGCTCGACGAGTTAATCACGGTGGACTTCACGGAGGAGCACGTGCCGGTGTTTGAGAGGCTGAAGGAGCTCAAGAAGGAGCGCTGGACCTGCGTCTTCTGCAAGTGGCTGATGCTTAGAAGGGCCTGCAGGATTGGGCACGAGGTCGGGGCGAGCGCGATAATAACCGGCGACTCCCTCGGACAGGTCGCTTCACAGACGCTCGATAACCTCCTAATCGTCAGCCGGGCGAGTGATTTGCCGGTTCTGAGGCCTTTAATCGGACTCGACAAGGAGGAAATCGTCAGGATAGCGAAGAAAATCGGAACCTTCGAGATAAGCGCCCGCGAGGAGCCTGGCTGTCCATTCACGCCGAGGTATCCGATAGTCAGGGGTTCGGCGGGCGAGTTCGAGAGGATTAGGGGCCTGCTGTGATTACCCATTTTTGTCCACAACTGAACGTTTTAGGAAGGTTTTTAAGGAAACCCCCAAACCCCTCCCGGTGACGGCCATGAACGTGTTCGAGAACAGTATCGAGCTGTTCGAGAGGTACAAGCCGACGCCCCTCCTCAGGCTGAGGACGAGGGGGGATGTCTTTTGCCAAGTTAGAGTTCTTTAACCCGTTCAGCAGGAGCATAAAGGACAGAACGGCCTACAAACTGCTCTTCTCGGCCCTTGAAAACGGAAACGTTGGGAGCGTTTTTGAGGCAAGCTCCGGCAACACGGCAATAGCACTCGCCTCGCTGAGCAACGTGCTCGGTGTAAAGTTCAGGGCCTACCTGCCGAGGCCAACGCCAAAATCTACACGCGTTCTGCTCGGCGTTCTCGGGGCGGAGGTCATTCTAACGGACTTCGAGACGATAGACCGGGAGATGGTGGAGTTCGTCAGGGGAGAAGCTGAGAGGAGCGGAGCTCTAAACCTGAACCAGTACGAGAACGAGAACAACTTCATGGCCCACAGGGAAACCGGAAGGGAGATAGCAGAGCAACTGGAGAGCATCGGGAAGAGGCCCGACCTCCTTATAGCGGGAGTTGGCACCTCTGGGCACATCGCCGGGATTGGGAGCTACCTGAAGGAGCGCTACGGAACGAGGGTCGTGGGCGTCGTTCCTGCGAAGGGTGAGAGGATTCCCGGGATAAAAGGCCTCGACACCGGGCCGAAGTGGATAAGCTATGTTGACGAGGTCGTCGAGGTTACCCTTGAGGAAGCTATTGCCGGGGTCAGGGAAGTTGCAAGGCTCAACGGAATCCTCGTTGGGTTGAGCTCCGGCGCAGTTTACCGGGCGATGAAGGAGCTAAAGCCGGAAGGAACGACTGTCCTAATCTTCCCGGACGACGGCTTCAAGTACGTCGAGATTTTTGAGAGGTTCTCCTGACGGAGGAAAGGCTTTAAAGGCCCCCTCCAACTTTTTCCATGCTCAACCTCAAGCCACCAAGGCTCGCCACGTACCTGCTCACCATCAACGGAATACTCCTCCTCGGCTACGCCTACTACTGGAGCTCGGTTACGTACCTGTTCTTCGGCCTGCTCAACCTCGTCCTGGCTTACGGCGTCGGGCGGGAGAACAGGAGGGCGATAAAGGTTGCACTGGTCTATATAGCGATAGAGTTCTTCTTAGCGTTGTTCTACTTAATCTCCGGCGACATATACTCGGCTGTGGACGCGGCGATAAGCTTTTTCATAATGCACGACATACTGAGCTACATCGAGCTCGTCTACAAGGAGGAAAAAGAAGCTGAGGAAATGGGAGAAAAGACGGAAAGCGATTAAGCGCACCTCTCATTGTACTCCGAGCTTACCTCAGGCTTCTTCTCCTTCGGCTCCTTGAGGATGATTCTCGCGTCGACCACAACCGCGCCCTTGCCCTTCTCGTAGAGGAAGACGGGGTTGAGGTCCATCTCCTTGATGTAGTCCCTGAGCTCGTCGACAAGCTGGCTGACCTTGAGGAGCAGGTCAACGATGGCGTCTATGTCTGCCGGCTCCTCTCCACGCGCCCCAGCTAAAATCGGGTAGCTCTTGATTTCTTTAATCATCTTCCTCGCATCGCGCTCGGTTATTGGGATAATGCGGAAGGTGACGTCCTTGAGAACCTCGACGAAGATTCCGCCGAGACCGAACATTATCGCGTGGCCGAACTGCGGGTCCTCGGTGACGCCTATGATTATCTCCCTGCCGGGCTTGAGCATCGGGGCGACCAAGACGCCGAGGATTTCGGCGTCGGGACGGTATCTCCTTGCGTTCTCGTGTATCTCCCCCCACTTCTGCCTGAGCTCCTCGGGGCTCTTGATGTTGAGAAGGACTACCTTCGCGTCGCTCTTGTGGAGTATCTGAGGCGACATCAGTTTCAGGGCAACGGGGTAGCCTATCTCCTCCGCGTACTTCAAAGCCTCATCGAGGGTCTTGGCGAGCTTCTCCTCCGGCACTGGGAGGCCGTAAGCTTTTAAAACCTGCTTGGCCTCGAACTCAACCATGGCCGTCCTGCCCTGGGACAGGACGGACTCAATAACTTTGAGCGCCTCCTCCCTCATGGTATCACCACCGGTGAGTAAACATCATTCCTCTTTAACTTTTTTCACATATTGGGCGTATCTAACGAGACCTGCTAAAGCGCGGACGCCCCTCTCGGGGGTCGGGTAAACTGGAACGCCCTTCTCCTCCAGCATTTTGGCGTAGCGGTCGGTCTTCTTACCGCCCATCGCAACGGCCACAATCGGCTTGTCGCTCTTCTTCTGGTAGTCGGCTATGATGTTGATGACCTTCTCCTCCTCGAGGAGTGGAACCTGGAAGAGCACTATGACGAGTATAGCGTCAACGTTCGGGTCCTTGGTGAAGGCTTCAAGGGCAAGCCTGTAGCGCTCCGCGTCGGTATCTCCAACGACGTCAGTGGGGTTGCCGACGACCGCGTGCGGTGGGAACTTCTCCTTGAGGAACTTGACGGTTTCCTCGCTGAGGTCCGCCATCTTGAGGCCGAACTTCGCTACCGCGTCGCTGGCCATGACTCCAGCGCCACCGCCGTCGGTGATGATGCCTATCCTATCGCCCTTTGGAAGCTTGTCCTTGAGCTCGGCGAAAGCCTTGGCCAGGTCGAACATATGCTCGAAGTCCTCGGCGCGGATTATACCCGTCTGCTTGAAGACGGCATCGTAAATCGTGTCGGCTCCAGCGAGAGAGCCGGTGTGGCTTGATGCCGCTTTGGCTCCGTACTCGGTCCTTCCGCTCTTGAGGGCTATCACCGGCTTGACCTTCGTTATCCTCTTGGCCGCCTCTATGAACTTCCTTCCGTCCTTGACGCCCTCGATGTAGAAGGTGACGACGTTTATCTCGTCGTCGTGGATGAAGTAGTCCATCAAATCGGCGTCATCAACGTCGAGCTTGTTTCCGTAGCTGACCATCTTGCCGATTCCTATGCCCGCTCCGGCGGCCCAGTCGAGCATCGCAGCGGCGAAGGCACCGCTCTGGCTGACGAACGCTATCGGCCCGCTCTCGGGCCTGTCCATCTTGCTCTCCGGCAGGAAGACGGTGTCAACGCCGGTGTCTGGAACGTAAACGCCGACGCAGTTCGGGCCGATGACGCGTATGCCGTTGGCCTTGGCTATCTCGTAGATTTCCCTTTCGAGCTTCTTTCCTTCCTCGCCAAGCTCTCCGAAACCGCCGGTGATGATGATGACGGCCTTTATGCCCTTCTCCGCTATGTCCCTCATCGTGGCCGGGACGTAGGGAGCTGGAATCGATATAACGGCCAAATCGGTATCGTCCGGGAGCTCCTTAACGCTGTGATAAACCTTGTATCCGTCAATCTCGTCGAGTTTGGGGTTCACGGGATAGACCTTCCCCTTGAAGACCCCGCGCTCCCTGTTCATCCTGAAGTTCTCGAAGATGACGTTACCAACCTTCCCCTTCTTGTTGGTTGCACCGATGATAGCGACCGCCTTCGGGTCGAAGAAGGGCTTCAGTTCCTCCACTATCTTCTCAGCCATGCTCGTCCCTCCAGAAGTTATCCGGGAGTTCCTTCGGTGGGGATGTATAAAAGGGTTGCGTTTTGTAAAAGTGGACCTCAATGAACTTCAAAGCTCACCAATGTCTCTGAGAAAGGTCAGACTAACCCGAGCGTCGTTGAGGCTCGAGACCTCGAGGGCACGGCTGAACTTCATAAGCCGGGGCAGGACCTTCCGCCAGGGGACGGTTCCCTTCCCGAGGGGCAGGTGCTCGTCGCTCTTCCCGGAGTTGTCATGAAGGTGGACGTGAACGATTCTATCGCCGAGGAGCTCCGTAAAGCGCTCGAAGGGAAAGCCGACGGTGTTGAGGTGGCCGACGTCGAGGGTGACGCCGAGGCCGATGCCATCCAGAAGTTCGGCCAGTCTCTCGGGGGTTTGGGCGTCGAGTATCGGAAAGCTCGGCATGTTCTCAACGCCAACCTTAACGCCGAACTCCTCGGAAAGCCCCTCAAGTTCCCGAAGGGACTCCCTGTGGACGCGGTTGTAGTCGTCGCGGAACTTCCTACTCGCCGGCGAGCAGTGGCCGGGGTGAACCGTAACCACGAGCGCGTTCAAGCGGGAAGCAACGTCAAGCGTCTCCCGCAGGACTTCGATGGAAGCCCTCCTGAGCCTCTCGTTGAGCGAGCCTATGTTGACGTCGCTGAAGGGAGCGTGGACGGTAACCCCAAGCTCGAAGCTACCGAGAACGTCGGCATAGGCCCTCCACGTTTCCCCCGTTAGGAAGTTCGGCCACTCGCTGACCAGCTCGACGAAGTCGAAGCCAAGCCCCTCCGCTTCCTCAAGCCAGCGTTCGAACTCCTCAGGAGTCCTACCCGTGTAAGACGTCATCGAGAGCCCTATCATGCTCCCACCACTGCAGTGGTATCCACCACACCAAAAGGCAACTCCACTTAAATGCTTTGGCCGAAAAATTAAATAGGCTTTCTTCAAAGCTTTAAACGGTGACGCTGAGGTGGAGGAGTGGGATGAGGTAGAGGTTCCAGACAACGTCAAGGACATATTCATCGAAATGAAGAACACTGCAGAGCTGATGGTTGATTTAGCCTATTCAGCCGTTCTCTTCAAGGAGAAAGAGATGGCTGAGGAGGTTCTCGAACTCGAAGAGTATCTCGACATACTCAATTACAACCTCGCGGTGAGGGCTGTTTTAGCTGCGAGAAACATGAGGGAGGCGGAGCAGATAACTTCCATCCTCCAGATGGCCCGCTCCATAGATGACATCTCAAACGCGGCGGGCGATTTGGCTAAGATGGTACTTGAGGAAAAGCTCCACCCGCTGATTACCGAGGTAATCCTCGAGAGTGAGGAGACGATAGGCAAAATCGTTGTTTCGCCCGAGTCCGCCCTCGTTGGAAAGACCCTTGAAGAACTCGACCTTGCGACTAACACTGGGGTCTGGGTGATAGCGATAAGGCGTGGCAAGCGGTGGATTTTCGACCCCGACGAGGACACAAAGATACTTCCAAACGACATCCTCATCGGCAGGGGAACGAGGACGGCCCTAGACTACCTGAAGGAGATAGCGAGGGGCAACATCAAGGTGATGCCCAATGAGTGAGGAAGAAATCCGCAACTGCCTCGTTGAGATGAAGGACCTGTCCGCCCTCATGATTGATTTGGCTTTCTCGTCAGTCATGTACAACAGCGAGGACATAGCGGAGGAAGTCTATCTCTTGGAGGAGAAGATGGACGACCTCACGCTGAAGGTCAAGAAGCTCGCCCTGAGACTCGCCAAGAAGGAGGAGGACCCCGAGAGCCTGCTGAGCATCATAGATTTGGCGGACATCAACGAGCGCATAAGCGATGCCGCCTACGGAATAGCGGACATAATCCTCCGCGACATCGAGCCCCACCCGATTATTCAGAAGATAATGGAGGACACCGAGGAGGAGCTGGGAAGGGTAACCGTCAGGCCCGGTTCGGTTCTAATCGGCAGGACCCTCGAACAGCTCAAGCTTCCGAGCAAGATAGGCACGAGGATTCTGGCAATAAAGCGCGGCGAGCGCTACATCTACAACCCCGGAAGGAAGGACACGATTGAAGAAGGCGACGTCCTCATAGCGGTCAGCTCAGACATGGACAAGCTGAGAAAGCTGGCGGGCGAGGAAGTGGAAGAGGAGGAGTAACCCCTTTCTCATTTTATATCCTCGTCCCTGACGAGTCCCTTCGCGTAGGGGCACAGCTCCTTCAGCGGACAGCTTTCGCACTTCGGCCTTATCGGCTTGCATATGCTCCTCCCGTGGTCGACCATCGCGTGGTTCACGTAAATCCACTTGTCCCCCGGAATCAGCTCCATCAGGTACTCCTCGACCTTCTCAGGGGAAACCCTCGGAGGAGCGAGGCCGAGGCGCTTGCTTATCCTGTTCACGTGAGTGTCAACCGGAATGGCCCGCTTTCCAAAGCCGTAAGCCAGAACGATGTTGGCGCACTTCCGGCCTATGCCCGGCAGTTTCATCAGCTCGTTGATGTCGTCCGGAACCTTTCCACCGTACTTCTCAAGGATTATCCGCGATGCCTTCACAATCCACTCGCCCTTCGTCTTCCAGAGGCCGACGCCCCTCTTTCTGAGGAACTCGCGCATCTCGTCAACCGGCGTGCTAGCTATTGTCTCGATGTCCTTGTACTTCTCGAAGAGCTCCTCCCAGACGCGGTAGGTGACCTCGTCCCTCATGCGCTGCGAGATTATGCAGTGAACCAGCGTCCTGTAGGGGTCGCCGATTAGGAGCTTCTCCCTCGGGTGGGTCTTCATGAGGATTTCAACGATTTTTTCGGCCCTTCTCCTCTTCTCCTCCCAGCTCTCCTCGAAGGTGAAGCCCTCAAGGCTCAACGACAGTGACTTTCTCGCCATGCACTACCACCACCTTTTCCCCGGCGGCTCTAACCTTTTTCAGGTTCTCGAACTCCCTGCTATAAACCTTTTGCCCGCTCCAGTTGTAGATTCGAACCTCGCTCCCGATGACGAGGACGAGGCCCTTTGCGAAGGGAATGGCGTCATCTACCTCCCCCTCGAACTCAAGCGTGAACTCCTCGACCTCCCCAGCGGAGAACTCGATTTTCGTCCCCTTGTCCACCTTCAGGGGGCTCGGCTCGGCCAAGAGAACCTTAAACGGCAGGGGCTTTCCGAGGAGTTCCACCTCGACGGTCTCTCCAGTCTTCAGCTCCCTGCCCCTGAGCTTCTCCCTCACTATATCCTCGAAACCGGCTGGAAGTTCAGCCTCGAAGAGCGGCTTTAGGACGACCTTCATGGAACCACCAAAAGGGATTGGGAAGGGAGGAAAAAAGGTTAGCGCCTCCGCGTGGTTAGCGGAAGGACTGCAAGGGCAAGGAGCAGGACTGCACCGGGTCCGCAGATTCCGCTGGACGTCTCTGGCGGCGAGGCCGTCGTCGGCCGCTGAACCTCGACGTGAACCTGCCTGCTGACTCCAAGGACGTGCTCATCGGGAATCCACGCCGGAGGCTTCTCGCCGAGCGTTCTGAGAATTGCGGCGAGGAGAGGATGGCTCTTGGTCTTAGGCTTCCTGTCCGCAGTGATTTCCCAGACCATAACACCCCCCAGAGTGTGGTTGAGGGCGTAGCTCACTTTTATGGCTATGCTCTTAGGGTCGTCGTAGGTTATGAAAACGCCCCTGCAGTAGGCCCAGGGCACCCTTGAGACGTTGCTCCAGTAGCGGGTGCACTTTCCGCTCGCTATCCTGCCGGCTATGTCCCAGTAGTCCATGACGCCGTGCGTCTCGCTCGCGGGTCCCCACGTTCCGGCAGGGGTGCCGCTGAACCTCTGGTAGAGACCGTGATTTGCCGGCGGAACGTTGGCAAAGGCCCTACCGTAGAAGGGAACCCCGAGGACGAGCTTCTCGCCGGGAACCCTCTTCAGGTACCAGCTTATCGTTTCATTGACGCTCCCGAGCCCAGGCCCGTTGGGGTCCTGGTAGAGGGGCGCGTTGAAGTAGGTAACGTTCAGCCAGGGTCCCGCGTAGTCGTAGGCCATGACGTCTATGAAATCAACGATTTTGGAAACCTCCTCCCAGTTCACCCGAGACGCTATGGTCGTGTTGGCAGGGGCGGCGACCGTTAGGAGGTAATGCTTCCACGTGCTCGCGTTGTCAAGGGCTTTCCTGATGGTTTTGAGGAGGAGGACGAAGTTCTTTCCGTCGTCGGGTCTGACGTGGTTCCCCTCCTTACCCCCACCTCCGGGGTACTCCCAGTCGATATCAACGCCGTCGAAGCCGTACTTTTTGAGTATCCCCACGACGCTCCTCGCGAAGTTCTCACGCTTGACGGGGTCGGCGGCTATGTCGGAGAAATACTTGCTCAGAGTCCAACCACCAACGGAGACAAGGATTTTGACGGCCGGATACTCCTTTTTGAGTCTCTTAAAGGCCTCAAAGTTCATTGGGTCCGCATACGAGTCGGCCCACGTGACGGTTCCGTTCGGAAGGGGCTTCAGGAAGGCGTAGAGCACGTGGGTGACGTTCTCGAAGGGAATGTCATAGGGTGAGAACGCCCTCGCATAGATGCCCCAAGAGATGTAGTAGACGACGATGCGGTACGGCTGGGGAGGTGTTTTCACTATTAAGACGTTGGAGGGCCTTCCAAGCTTGCCACCCTCGAAAACCGGCCGGATGAAGTAGTAGTAGGTCGTGTTTCCGTGGAGGGAGTCATCAACGAAATTAGTGGCCGGGATTATCGGACCGAGCCTCTCCCAGTCTCCGCTCCCAGGAGGACTGGACGTGACGCGCTTGGCCCTCCAGAGTGAGCCGTTGTACTGAACGACCTCACCCTTAAGGTACGCCTCGCCCGGCGTAAAGCTTGAGTAGTTGCTCCAGTTCACGGTCACTATGGGACTATCAGTCACGTTGTCTCGGGAAGTACTCCGGTAAACGCGGTACGCTATTGCACCTTTAACGGGACTCCACGTGAGGTTCACTGCGTCCCAACCGAGTATCCCAGCCTTCAGAGAGGGACCCGACCCAGCATAGACGGGACGGTTGGTCATGGGAAGAACGCCGATGAGGAGGATAACGAGAAAGGGCACGAGAATCCGCCTCATGAATCTCACCTCGAGGGGAGGATAAAAGAAAAGAACTCAAATGGGGACCACGGCCGCCTCTGCGGCTCCCGAGTGAACTTTGACAAAGGCGTTCATGAACTCCACGAAGACGTGGCTGTAAGCCCAGTCCGGGTTGCTGGTACCGCTGTTGGTCGGCGAAACCTGTCCTTCCTGCCCGGGGTGGTCACGGTCGACGCTCCAGAAGGAGAGGGAGCGTATCTTGTGCTCTATGGCCCACTCCACGAGCTTCCTAGCGTCGCTGAGAGTGAAGACGCTGTGGTCGTCGTTTGTTCCTATCATCGGGGTGAGGCCAATCATGCCCCAAATCTCCGAGTCGCTCTTGTTTGGATAGAGCTTCTTAAGCTGGCTGAACAGGTGCTCGGCCACCTTTATGGCATTGTCTGCGTTCGATGGGGTCCAGTAGTAATCCATGGTCATGGCGTTCACCCGGTCAATTCTGACGCCTTTCTCAACCATCGTTTGGATTATTGAGTAGCCGCTTCCAACGAGACCCGCTCCAGGGTCTGTGGGTAGGGTGAAGCTTATCCGTATCCCCGGCCTCTCGCGCTGAACGATGAGCAGTGCATCCGCGAGGAGGTCTGCGTTTATTGAGGATTCAATGTCAAAATCAATGTAGCTGACGTTGTAAGTGTCAATCACCTGGAGGTACCACTTTGCGAGCTGTTCGGCACTCTGAGCCTGCTGACAGAGGTAGGGGCCAACGGCGCCACCGAAGCTTATTATCACATCGCCACCGGCCTTCCTAAGCTGTTTGACCTCGTCAACGTACTTGTCAAGCGGTAGCTTTCCTCCCCAGCTCGGACCGTTGTACGCGGAGCCGTAAAGGACGAAGGCGAGGGTGAAATATGGAGTTCCCGTGAGCTTGTAATACTCGACCAGCGGCTTGTGGACGCCAGTGAGGGTCATGTCTATGTAGGGCGCAAAGAAGTGCTCCGGAAGTCCAGGACCTGCAGGAACGTAGGTGTTGTTGCCCGGAGCAGGAGTCGGAGTCGTGTTGTTGCTCGGCGTGCCGTTTCCTGGTGACGGTGCGGGGGTTGAGTTGCTCTGGTTCTGCGCCGGAACGGAGCTTCCCTCTGGCCAGACGTCCCAGACCTTGCCGTTTACCTCGAGAACCATCTGCTCAACGGGCTTGCTCCCACTTGCTATGAAGCCGAAGGTCGCTGTGGGGCCGCGGTTCCAGCTCACGGGTGTCAGGACTATCCAGCCGTCTTTCTTGGCTTTATTCACACTCCATATGCTGGTTATTCTGGAGCCATCCCTGAGCTTAACCTTGACGACCCAGTCGTACTGACCGCCGAGGTTCAGGGTAACATCGTACTCGGTGCTTCCCCAATCCGTAACGCGAACGCTTATCGCACCAGGCTTCAGCACGCTACCGTTGCTCGGAGAGGGAGTTGGTGCTGGAGTGGTGTTGTTGGCCGGTGTGGTGTTGCTCTGGTTACCCGGAGTGGGAGCGGTTCCGTTGCTCGGGGCCGTTTGGTTCTGAGAGGGAGTCGAGTTTGTTTGATTGCCAACGCCCGGGTTCGTAACGTTGCTGGGCATCGGAATCGGACCGAGCTCGGGCGTGAAGTTCAAGGGAGGAAGGCCGCTCTGGTTTGTGTACCGGTTGAATATCCTGCTGAACTCGTAGTCCTGGATGTTGGGAAGGCTTGAGTGGTGGGGTGAAACGCCACTGCTTCCCGGGTGGTCCCTGGTCATTGACCACATTGAAAGCATTCCGACCCCGGTTTTGTTCGCCCACGCGAGGAGCTTCCAGGCATCACTTGGGTAGAAGACCTCGCTGGTGACGTCGTTGACGCCAATCATCGGCGTTATGCTAATCATTTCCCAAATCTCGGCGTCGCTCTTGTTGGGGAACAGCTCCTTGAGCTGTTTGAAGGTGTTTTGAGCGGCTTGAATGGCGTAGTCGCCCATCTTGCCGTCCGGATTTGGAGCCGCCCAGTCACCGTAGTCCATGGCCATTATATCAACCCTGTCAATCCTGACGCCGTTCTTGATGGCGTCCTTGAGGAGGTCTATTCCAGGCTGGGTAAGACCACTCGGGAGAACGGGAAGGGTAAAGCCTATGTGGACGTTCGGGAAATCCTTCTGAACTATCGCCAGAGCCTTGGCACGCCTGTCGTTCTCCTGGGCGTTCTGGAGGTAGGCACCCTCGACGTCGAAGGTGAGCCACGTGGCGTTGTACGTCGTGATGACTTCCTCGATGGCCTTCGCGAGCTCCTCTGGGGTTGAACACTTCTCCGCGAGGTACGGCCCGTTGGCGCCGCCGAATGCTATCTCGACGTCGCCGCCCATCTCGCGAACCTTGTTGATTTCATCAACGTAGAAGCCACTGCTAACCGGATAAGCACCCGCCCAAGCCGGCGTGCAGGTACCGTTGTTCGAGGCAATGATAAAGGCGAGGTTGAAGAACCTTACACCGGTCTTCTTCATCATTTCACTTATCGAGGGCGTTGGCCAGAGGGTTATGTCCACGTAGGGCGAGAATACACGGTTCGGCCACTGAACCTTCGAGGCAACGGCAACCTTGGAGTTCGTCGGCGTTGTTGGGGAGTTGTCGGTCGAACCACCGCCCAATCCGCGGAACTCGGATGGAACGGGGGTCCCCTTGGGCCAAACGTCCCAAACGGCGTTGTTAACGACGAGAACCATGACGGCGCTCTTAACGCTTCCGGTGTACGTGAACCCAAAGCTCGCCGTTGGTCCCCTGTTCCAGCTCCGCGGTGTGAAGACCACCCAGCTTCCGTTGGCTGATTTGTAGGCGCTCCAGTAGCTGGCGACCGTTGCCCCGTCAAGCTTAACGTAGAGCTTCCAGTCGTACTGGCCTCCAAGGTTGAGCGTAATGTCGTACTCGCCGCCAGTTCCCCAGCTGGAGTGGTGAACCTCGATTGCGCCCGGCTTCAGAGGGGTGGTGTTGGTGCCGTTTGAGGGAGCAGGAGTCGGAGTCGTGTTTGTTTGATTCTGGGAGGGAGCAGGATTTGTCTGGTTCTGGGAAGGTGTCGAGTTGGTCTGGTTACCCTGAGAGGGGAAGGTTTCATTGCTCGGTGTAGTGTTCGTCTGGTTGTTGCCTGGAGTTGTTCCGTTGTAAACCGGAACGGGAACGGTGAGGTTTGACGGAACGTTTGAGCCTATGTAGTATATGTCGGGAATCCATGCCGGCGGCTTCTCCCTGAGGTGCTCGAGGATTGCGTCGAGAAGCGGGTGGTTGCTGGTTCCTGGCTTCCTGTCCGCGGTGATTTCCCAGACCATAACGCCCCCAAGGCTGTTCTTCAGCATGTAATCGACTTTTATCCCGATGCTCTTGGGATTGTCAAAGGTTATGAAGACCTTGCTCGAGGGACAGTACGCGTAGGGCTCCATTGTAACGTTGTCCCAGTAGAGATGGCAGCTTCCGCTCGCTATCTTGTCGGCTATGTCCCAGTAGTCCATGACGCCGTAGGTCTCGCTCGCAGGTCCCCAGGTACCGTCGGGAGTGCCTTTGAAAGGCTGGTACAGTCCATTGTTGGTGGACGGAACGTTGGCGAAGCTCCTACCATAGAAGGGCAGGCCGATTACGAGCTTTGTCCTGTCGGGAACATGCTTGAGGTACCAGTGGACGGTGTAGTTGACGTTGAACTCCCACTTTACAACGGGGTCCTTGTAAGGGGCGTTCGGGTCGGCGTAGAGCGGGGCGAGGAACCCGGTAACGTTGTCCCATGCACCGTGGTAGTCATAGGTCATTATGTCTATGAAGTTAAGGTACTTGCTAGCCTCGGTCCAGTTGATGCGGGCCGCTTTGACTGGGTCCGCGGGGGCCGCGACGGTGACAAGATAATCCTTGTGGTCGTGCTTGCTGGCGTTGTTAAAGACCTCCCTTATGGTCTTGAGGAGGAGAACGAAGTTCTTCCCGTCATCGGGCCTAACGTGGTTGCCGGTAAGCCCGCCCCCACCGGGGTACTCCCAGTCGATGTCAACTCCGTCAAGGTCGTACTGGCGGATTATCTTAAGGACACTCTCGGCAAAACGGAGCCTCTTCGCAGGGTCTGCGGCTATGTCGGAGAAGTACTTGCTTAGCGTCCAGCCGCCAACGCTGACGAGGACTTTAACCGCTGGGTATTTTTGCTTGTACTTCTTCAGCTCCTCAAGGTTGAGCGGGTCAGCGTAGGTGTCGTAGAATGTGACGCTACCGTTCTCGTTCGGCTTCAGAAAGGCGTAGAGAACGTCGGTAACCTTGGTCCAGGGGATGTCGCTCACGTAGAACTTCCTCGCGTAGCGACCCCAGGAGATGTAGTAAACTACGACGCGGTACGGTTGCTCGGGAGTTCTTAACTGGAGCACGCCGGAGGGGGTTCCAGTGGAACCATCTTTGAGTACCGGAACGACCGCGTAGAAGTACGTTGTATTGGCCTTAAGGTGGTACTGGTCAAGGTAGTGGGTCGTGGGAGTTGCATCGCCAACGAGCTCCCATGCATCCCCGCCCGGAGCGCTCTGGGTCCAGTACTTGGCGCGCCAGATTTTACCGTTGTACTCAACCATGTCACCCTGGAGATACGTCTTACCCGGCTCATATGGAGGGTAGCTACTCCAGTTGACGACAACGAGGAGGTTGTCAGGGCTGATGATGTTCGTCGGGTCCGTGGAGCGGTAGATTTCATAAGCCTTGGCATTCTCAGCCGGTGTCCAAGTTAGGTTAACCACGTCCCAAGCAATCGCTTTTCCGCTCAGCTGGATTTGAGACGATGCCGAAACAAACCCAAAGAAGGGCACAACTGCAGGCACCACCGCCAACAGCATAACGGCCACGACGGCCATGCTCAAAAACTGCCTCCGGTTCAAATGTGGTCACCTCCCCATGGGTGCTCATTATTTATCAACAACGTACACTTTATAAATTTCCCGGTTTTTGTAATCTTGTCAAAACTTGGAAATCTTCTTAGATTTGTGTACATAATCCTACCCGGTCGACGGTTAAATGCTCAAATTCTTCCAATACCTTGGAAAATCCACAAACACAGAAACCACAAGCCTTTTAAGCAATATATCACTCGATATGTCACAACAAAACATGTTTAAAAAATGAATATTTGGGGGTCACAGGAGTGGCTGCGGATAAGGATAAACTTGAGAACGCACCGGACTGGAGGGAGTACTACGAAAAAATGAAAGAGACCGCCCCACTCATCATACATTACCCCCTCTGCGGTGGGGGAGAGGAATGCATCTTCGTATGTCCGTTCAGCGATAAAATCTGGGAAGTCGTCCCGATGAAGGTTAGCCTCTTCGGCTTCAAGTACAAGGTAAGGCTCAGGCCCTTCATGGCCAATCCGGAAAACTGTAAGAAGTGTTACATCTGCGTCCAGGCATGCCCGACCGGAGCGCTGAGGCCCGTCGAGAAGCCCGTAAGGCATCCTGCCCTCGTCCTGCTGTACAATACCCTAAAACTGCCCTTCAAGAAGAAGTACGGCATCAAGTTTGTGTTCCGGAAGGAGCACGGAGAAAAGTTCAGGAAGAACAACTGAAAGCTTTTAAACCAACATGTCGAACGATATATCGGTGAATTAAATGGAGAGACCGAACTTCAGGGGTCAGCTCAAGCTCCTAATCCTCAAGATGCTCGAGGAGAAACCGATGCACGGTTACGGGATAATGGCCGAGCTCGAGAAGCGCTACGGCGTTCCTCACCCCAGCCCGGGAACCGTTTACCCGATTCTGGCATCACTCCGGAGGGCAGGACTAATCGAGACCGTTGGCTCGGGTAAGCGGGAGAAAAAGCTTTATCAGACCACTGAGAAGGGAAGAGAATACCTGCGGGAGCACGAGGAGGAACTCCAGAACGTCCTGAGCCTTGCTGAAAAGTTCATAGAGTTCAGAAAGATTGGAGGTTTTGAGCTCGCCAGGGCGCTGAAAGATGTATTTAACTCGGTTAACGAGCTGAGCGAGGAGCAGAAGAGGGCCCTCGCCGAGGAGTTCATTGACTTCACCAAGCGGGTCAGGCTGATTCTCCTCGGGGAAACAAAGGGTCAGGAAAAGAGCTCGTAGCTTATCCTGAAGGCCTCAAGAACGGGAAGCTTTTCCCCTGCGAAGAAGCTTAGCATCGCCCCACCGCCGGTCGAGACGTGGCTTATGCCCTTTATGTTGTACCTGTAGATGCTCGCTATCGAGTGGCCACCGCCGACGACGCTGAACGCTCTGCTCTCGGCTATCGCCCGGAAAACGCCCACAGTCCCGACCGCGAACTCTTCCCTCTCGAAGACGCCCATCGGGCCGTTGGCAACGATGATTTTCGCGTTCAGGAGAATCTCGCGGTACTTCTCCACCGTCCGGGAACCGATGTCAAGGATTGGGTAGCGGTCGAAGAGCCACTTCTCGTCGCTCAGCAGGTCAACCTCGAAGCGCTCCCCACCGCGGTCAACGGCAAAGTCAACAGGGGTTCTCACGTAGGGATAGAACTCGTCGAGTATCCTCTCGGCCCAGTCAACAAGCTCGAGGAGGCCCTTCTTTTCCATGAACTCAAGGTTGGCATCTCCAAGGTTGAAGCCCTTCGCGAGGGTAAACACGTGGCCGACGAGACCGCCTGTGAGGATTAGGTCAGCCTTTCCCTTCCGAAGGACGTTTTCCGCCACCCTGAGCGAGTCGTCAACCTTCGCACCGCCGAGCACGTAAACCCTTGGCCTCTCGTCGCTCTCGTAGGCCTTGCTGAGGGCATCTATCTCCTTTTCCATCAGGTGGCCCATCACCATAGGCTTCAGCCGGGCGAAGCCAACGAGAGAGGGCTGACTCCTGTGTGCCGCGGCGAAGGCGTCGTTGACGACGTAGTCTATGAGCGGGGCGAGCTTTCTCACGAAGAACGTCCTCTCGCACTCCTCAAGGGGCCGGTAGAAGACCTCTTCGGCCGAGAAGCGGAGGTTTTCAAGCATGAGAACTTCTCCGGGTTTCATGGCCCTTATTCTATCCCTCGCGAGCTTCCCAAAGATGTCCTCGACGTACTCAACGTTCACCCCGAGAAGCTCACCGAGGATTTGGGCGTGTTGCTCCGTTGTTATGTAGTCGCCCTTGTAGGGCCTGCTCTGGTGGGTTCCTATTACGACCTTCGCCCCGTCTTCGACGAGGTGCTTCACCGTCGGAAGAACTGCCCTGAAGCGCGCGTCACTCGTAATCCGTCCGTTCTCAACCGGAGAGTTCAAATCCACCCTCAGAAACACCGTTTTGCCGTGAAAGTTGAAGTCGGTGAGCCTGAACATTGCATCACCGGGAAAATGTTAAATATGGCCATTAATAAAGCTTATTTGGACACTCCCAGTGAATAATGGGGCTCAAGTAAGTTCTTAAGGGGAACCCCTTATTCGGTATGGGAAGGTGAACGCTATGACTTGGACGGCTGAACTCGTGAGAAAGCTTCCCCGCGAGACGCTCATCGATTACATAATCGAAGTTCTAGGGAGGATGGGCTTCAAGAACTACGAACGCGTCAGCGATCGAGGACGGTGGGGTATAGACATAGTCGCAATTAGAGACGACCCCATAGCGGGGATGGAAAAGCTAATTATAAAAGTTCACACGGACTCCCTTGCCTCTGCCAAGGACATCAACGTCTTCGGCGACCTTCTTGACAAGTACAAAGCCGACAGGGGAATCCTGGTGGCCCCGATAGGCTTTACGAAGGACGCGAGGAGCACCGTTGCGAAGGAGTACCGCGGGAGAATCGTCATGTGGGACGCCGACAAGCTCGCCGTTACATTCTCAAACTACGGCCTAGAGGCTCCGAAGATTGAAGAGGAGAAGGACGAGGAAGAGGAAAAGAGCCCGCTCGAAGAGTTCGAGCTTGACGCACCGCTCCTCTACGAGTTCTCGCCCGAGGAGATAACAAGGCTCATAGCAAAGAAGGCGAGCACCGAGTACCCCGTCAAGCCCGCCGAGCTGAGGATAAAATCAATGAAGGTCGTTCTCACGAGCGCTTACATACTCTCCTGGAGCGTTGACGAGAAAAACGAACGCGATAAAGCCGTCGTGTTCTCGAAGGAGAACGTGGTTCCGAAGGCCCTCTCAAGCGAACTCGCCACCCCGGTTAAGAAGGCCCTCCTCAACGACAGTTCTACGATAAAAGCCACCGAGAGGGAAATAATAAACCAGATAAGCCCCAGCGAGTCCGTGATAATCCTCAAAGAGAGGCTCGCGAAGGAGCTCGGCGTTACAGAGGGACAGGTCAGGATACAGGACCGAAAGAAGGTGTACATCCCGGAGAGCGTTGAAGTCGAGCTCCAGGTCGGGGAGAACGAGGGGAAGGCGAGGGTCAACCCCGTCACCGGTGAAGTGGAGTTCGAGATGAAGCCCCTGCCGGAGGAGTTCTTTGAGGAGAAGGTAAGAGAAATAGTGGAAAATCGCATTGGCGAGAGTCCTGAAACGATGGAGCTCACCAGGGAGGGCTGGAAGGTAAAGGTAACCGGAAAAACAAAGCGCTTTACCTTCGAGTTCAAGTTCAACGCCTACACCGGAAAAATATTGATAGCAGAGACTGTTTTAACAGACGAAGCGCTGAAAGAACTTCTCACAAGGACGTATCCTGAGGGCGAAATCCTGAGCCTTGAGAAGGGCAAGAAGGTGGCCGTCGCCGACGTCAAGCTCAGGGACGGGATAGCGGTCGTTGAGGTCAACCTCGAGAACGGAAGCCTGAAGGAGGTCAGAAAGCTCCCCTCACCTGAGGAGGCCCTCGACAACGCAAGGAGGGTCATCGAGGAGAACTTCCCGCTGAGAAACCTTGAGATGAAGGGAAGCAGGGTCATAGAGCACAAGTTCCTTGAACTCGAACTTGAGGGCGAAGGTGGGAAGGCCCTCGTAAAGGTTGACGGCGCGACGAGGGACGTTCTTGACTACATCGTCGAGATAACCCCGGAGAAGGCTAAAGAGCTGGTGAAGGAGAAGTATCCGGACTTCAAGGTAAGGGACGTTGAGGAGAAAGAGGCTTCCTACCTCGTCACCGCAGAGAACGAAAGGCACGCGATAAAGGTTAAGGTCAGCAAGGACGGCAAGCTGATAGAGGAAACCGACCGCGTTCTGCTCGAGGACGTTGCGAGGGAAATAGCGGTTGAGAAGGTTAAGCAAATCGACGAGACGGCGGAGCTCAAGTCGTTAAAGCTTGAAAACGACTGGGTTGCAGAGTTCCAGGGCGGAACGAAGGTCGGAAAGCTAATCCTCGACAGGAAGACCGGCGAGGTCAAGGAGGAAGACGTCCGCTTCACGGAGGTTGCCCTCGAGAACAGCTTCCACGAGCACATACGGAAGATTTACGGCGAAACCGAGCTGAGAACCGAGAGGCTGACCCACTACAAGGAGCAGAATTACATCCACATAAAGGTCGCGGGCAAAGACCACCTCTACTACGCGAGGATTGACACGAGAACGGGGAAGATAATAAGCGAGGACAGGGCCCCGGCGAAGGGCCTGACGGCGAAGCTCAAACAGCTCCAGCTGGAGAGCAAGTACAAGTGACTACGCCATCAGCATGTTCTCTATCATCTTTATTGCTTCCACTATCTTTTTCTCGGGCTTGTCCTCGTTGCGCGGTATCTCAAGGTTTATTACCAGCCTCTCCTCCTTGCCGTCGTCGAAGTCGTAAATCTCAAGCTCCTCAACCTCAACGTCCTCAAAGATGCTCTCGAGTTCGGGACTGAGGATTTTGCCCTCGTTGCCGTAGACTTCCACGCGGACGACGTCGTCGGTCGTTGAAGCCACCACGACAATCTCGTAGGGGCCGACCTTCTTGACGAAGCGGAGGACGCTTCCGTAGCCCTCGACCGCCTCTTTGAAGCCGAGCTGGAGCATCGTCGAGCGTATCGCCTCGGTCTTGCTCCTAATCCTGTTGAGTATTCTCTCGCGGAGCTTGTAGCTCTCCTCAAGGGCCTTCTTTATGCCCTCTCCGGCCCTCTCAACGGGCCCCTCCCATATGCCGATGACCTTTATGCCAGATGAGGTCGGCTTGAGCTCAATCTTGAGGGAATCAACGTCAAAGTCTCTCAAATCATCAATCTTAAGCTCGCCGAGGGTGAGTATATCGAACTCAATCCTCACGACGTTTCCGAAGGCCTTGCCTTTGAACTTCACCCCCATCACCAAGGGACGCTCAAAGCTACGGTTTAAAAACCCTTCCATGCCGGTCGGGTGAAAGCTACCTCTTCCGAAGGTTTTTCGAGAAAAATCGGGAAAACGGCGGGGTTTGGAAAGGCCATACAGGTTTGATTTTTCTGAAAATAAAGATACGGGGGAGAACCTCAGAATATCAATGGCGCCCTGTACTCGCCCCAGACCTCGCGAAGGACATCGGTGACCTCGCCGAGGGTCGCGAGGTGCCTGTGGGCCTCGATGATGTAGGGCATGAGGTTCTCGTCGTCGGTTTCGGCCGCGTTTCTGAGCTTATCGAGAGCTTCTTCAACCTTCTTGCTGTCCCTCTCGGAGCGAAGCTTCTTGAGGCGCTCAATCTGCTTCTCGCGGATGCTCGGGTTGACCTTGAGTATCTCGACCTCAAGGGGTTCATCCGTCTGGAACTTGTTGACGCCGACGATTATCCTCTTGCCCTCCTCGATTTCCTTCTGGTACTTGTAGGCGGCATCGGCAATCTCCTTCTGAATGTAGCCCCTCTCGATTGCCCTCATCATTCCACCCATCTTCTGAATCTTCTCGATGTACTTCAGAGCTTCTTCGTAGATGTGGTCGGTGAGCCACTCGATGTAGTAGGCACCTCCGAGCGGGTCAACGGTGTCAACGACACCGCTCTCGTAGGCGATAATCTGCTGGGTCCTCAGGGCAATCCTTACGCTCTTCTCGGTCGGGAGCGAGAGGGCCTCGTCGTAGGAGTTGGTGTGTAAACTCTGGGTTCCGCCGAGAACCGCCGCGAGGGCCTGAATGGCAACGCGGATGATGTTGTTCTCAGGCTGTTGAGCCGTAAGGGTTGAACCTGCCGTCTGGGTGTGGAAGCGGAGCATCATGGAGCGCGGGTTCTTGGCGTTGAACCACTCCTTCATGATGTAGGCCCAGAGCCTCCTCGCGGCCCTAAACTTCGCAATCTCCTCGAGGAAGTTGTTGTGAGCGTTGAAGAAGAAGCTCAGCCTTCCGGCGAACTTGTCAACGTCCATACCGCGCTCGATGACGGCCTTGACGTACTCGATACCGTCAGCCAGGGTGAAGGCAACCTCCTGGACCGCGTTGGCTCCGGCCTCTCTGATATGGTAACCACTTATGCTTATCGAGTTCCACTTCGGTATGTTCTCGGCACAGTACATTATGATGTCCGTTGTAAGGCGCATGCTCGGCCCGGGCGGGAAGATGTAGGTTCCCCTCGCTATGTACTCCTTCAGGATGTCGTTCTGAACCGTTCCGCGGAGCTTCTCCTGGGGAACGCCCTGCTCTTCGGCAACCAGAATGTACATCGCGAGCAGGTTTGCCGCGGTCGAGTTAATCGTCATGCTCGTTGAGACCTTGTCGAGAGGAATGCCGTCGAAGAGAATCCTCATGTCCCAGAGCGAATCAATGGCAACGCCGACCTTTCCGACCTCTCCCTCGGCCATGGGGTGGTCGGAATCGTAGCCGAGCTGAGTCGGCAGGTCAAAGGCGACGCTCAAACCGGTCTGCCCCTGCTCGAGGAGGTACTTGTAGCGCTTGTTGCTCTCCTCGGCGGTGGCGTAGCCCGCGTACTGCCTCATCGTCCAGAATCTGCCACGGTACATCGTTGCGTAGACACCGCGCGTGAAGGGATACTCGCCGGGGAATCCGAGCTTCTCAAGGTAGTCCCAGTCCTCGCCGAGGTCAGCGGGAGTGTAGAGCCTCTTAATCTCGAAACCGTCATCTGTCATGAACTTCTCCTTTCTCTCTGGTCTCTTCTCGATGAACTTCTTGACAGTGGTCTCCTCCCAGCGCTTCTCCTCCTCGCGAATCTTGGCGAGCTTCTCCTTATCGAAGGTCATATCAACCACCGCTTAGGGTAGGGCGGGGAACTATAAAAACCTTTTACATAGCGAAAGGAAGCATTTGGCATTGGATAAAAAGTCCATCAGTCCGGAAACTCCCCTTTGACGAGGAGGAGCCACGTGGCGGAGAGCAGGCCGGCGGAGGCAACTGCAAAGGCCACCACAGTCTTCCAGGGCGTTCCGGCCACGCTCAGGTTTTCAAAGCTCATCTTCAACATCACGAGGGCCTGATAGCCGAGGGTCAGCCTCTCGGGGTGCTCGAAGTAGGGAACCTGCGGAAGGAGGAACTGGCCGAGGAAGAGTATCCCGAACGTGGCGAGGGTTGCGTAGAGGGGCCTCCTGACGAGGACCGCCAAAAACATCGAGAGCGCCCCGAGAAAGGCCAGGATTACGGCGGTCGAAGCGAGGACCGCCCCAAAGTCAACGGCGAGGGCCTTAACCCCGGCCAAACCCGCGCGGTAGGGAAGGGGAGCGTAGAGCCAGACCACCGCGTAGGGGATTCCGAAGAGCACGAGGAGTGCAGATAAACCCGCGAGGAACTTCCCGGCAAGGAACTCGCCGATTCCGATGGGCCTCGCGAGGATTAGCCTTATCGTGCCCCTGTCAATCTCTCCGGCGATGAGGTCGCTCATTATTATGACCGCTATGAGCTGGCCGATTATCCCGAGCCAGTAGTTTGGAAGCAGGTCGGCGAAGATGCCCTCAAAGCCCTTCTTAAGAGGTTCAACCCCCGTCCCGCTCGCGTTGGGGCTGAGCAGGTAGATTACCGCCGGGAAAATCGTAACGAGGAAGAGCAGCTTGAACTTCCGCGAGCGGATTAGCCTTAGAAACTCGGTCTCGAAAACCGGCGTCATTCCTCCCACCCCGCGTTGAAGCGCTTCATGAGGATTCTCTCCAGCGGACTCGTGTGGGGCTTGAAGAGCTTCAGCGCGAGGCCGTTCTCGCCTATAAACCGAGGAACCTCCGTGAAGAACCTCTCCGCGAAGCGCTCGTCGAGGCGAACCCGCAGGATTCCCTCTTCCTCCCAGACCTCGCGCACGTAAACCTTGTCGCGCAGGAACTCCATCAGCCGGGCGTTGTCCGAGACGACCACGTCGTAGTCGTTGCTCTCGAACCTCGTCAGGTCTTTGACGCGCCCCTGCTCTATCATCTGGCCGTCCTTGATTATGCCCACGTAGTTGCACGTCCTCTCGATTTCGCTGACTATGTGGCTCGACAGGAAGACCGTCTTTCCAGCCTTCGCCAGCTCGAGAACCTTTCCTATGAACTCTATCCTGCCGATGGGGTCGAGGTTGCTGGTCGGCTCGTCGAGGATGAGCAGTTCGGGGTCGCCGATTAGGGCGGACGCGAAGGAAACCCTCTGCCTCTGCCCGCTCGAGAGCTCCCTCACCCTGTTGAAGGCGAGCCTTCCGACGCCGGTGTAGGACATCAGCTCCCTCGCCCGCGCCCTCGCCTCCTCCCGCCCAAGGCCGGAGAGCCTGCCCATATAAACCAGAAACTCGAAAACAGTCATGTCCTCGTATGCCAAGGGCTTCTCGGGCATATAGCCGACCTTCCTCATGATTTCAACCCTCTCACGGGGCATCTCAAGGCCCAGAATCCTAATCTCACCGTAGGTCGGCTTCAGCGCGCCGGTGAGCATCTTGATTGTCGTCGTCTTTCCTGCCCCGTTCGGCCCGAGGAAGCCGTAAACGACCCCCTTCGGAACCCTAAGGTCGAGGTTGTAGACGACGTTGCGCTTTCCGAAGAACTTGGTGAGCCTGAGGGTCTCAATGGCGTAGTCGGCCATCTTAACACCTAAATTGAAATCGAAGCGATGCTAATAAGCTTTGTGCCGACGTCCCGACAAAATTGGCGGGTTTGATTATCATTTTGACAAAGAGCCAGCCGGGGGCGCTCTCTCAGTTGAACATTTTACAAAAACCCACCCGAAATCCTAATAATCTTCGAATACTACCCCAAATTTCGAAAAACTTTGCGGAGGTGATGGCGTGCAGAGCGTAGCCAGGAGGGCGCGCTCCAAGTGGGTCACTGGGTTGAGGCCCCGGCTGGAGGAAGCCTTTTCGCGCGGGGCCTTCGAGGGGACCCTCTTTGGCAGGGCCGAGCTCAAGGGGCTCGACATGCTGGAGGTCGTTGAGATAAAGCTCGTCCCCGGAAAGCCCGAGGGACCTTCCTTCGAGGTCTCGGGTAGAATCGTGACGTTCAAGTTCCCCGTGGAGAAGGGGGAGAGCCTTGACGACGTTTACTACCCCCTGATGGGCATGCTCAACAGGGTTTAAAGCTTTAAGCTCCCTCCCCAAGTTTTTCTGATGCTCGTCAAAGGTATCGGCCTCGACAGCTCGGCTCGCTTCACCTTCCAGAGCCACGCCCACAGTGACCACTTCGTTAGCGGGGAGGTTATCTTCGCGACCAGGGCGACGAAGTTCCTCAGCCACCTCCGCAAGGGCGGGTTCTACCGCGAGGTCGGGTTCAGGAAGACCTTCTACATCGGCGATGTTAAGGCGAAGCTCTATCCAGCTGGACATATGCTCGGTTCGGCCGGAATAAAGCTCTGGCTCGATACCGGAACGCTCTTCTACACCGGCGACACCAAGTGGTTCAAGCTGAGAACGGCAGAGAAGAGTCGCTTCCCGAGGGCAGACTTCCTGATAATCGAGGCCACCTTCGGCGTTCCAGCTTTCACGTTCCCAACTCCAAGGGAAGCGGAGAAGAAGCTGGTCGCCTTCGTCGAAGAAGCGCTTGACAGGGGAAAGAGGCCCGTTCTCTACGTGAACCAGACCGGGAAGGCGCAGGAGGTTATGAAGATACTCGACGTCCACGGGATAACCGTAAGGCCCTCGCGCGAGATGATAAAAGTGGCGAGGGTTTACTCCAAGTTCGGAGTTCGCTTTGGCAACATCGAGAGGGATGGGGAGGTAATCCTCCGCTCCTACCGCTCGCCGAGGGTCGAGAACTCTTTAAGCCCCTGGGAGCTAACCGTTTCCGGCTTCGGGAGGCTGAGACTCAGCAACCACGCCGACTTCTGGGAGCTGGTGAGGATAGTGGAAAGGGTGAAGCCTGAGAGAATCTTCACCGTCTACGGCTTTGCCCGGGAGTTCGCCGAAATCCTCAGGGGGCTCGGCTACGATGCCGAACCCGCGGAAAGAACATCAGAGCTCACAGTTTAACTAACCTCATGGAACTAAAATCGAAAAGTTTATAAAGGGTTGACTTTTTAGTAACTACTGGTAACCAAAATAAAGGCCGTCGGGAGGTGATGCCCGATGGTCTGGAGGAGGGACCGCTACTGGGACCCGTTTGACATAATGAGGGAAATCCAGGAGGAGATTGACGCCATATTCCGCGACTTCATGAGGGGCCCAAGGCTCTGGAGCTACCGCGAGCCGGAGCGCATTGAAATCAGCGAAACCTGGAGAGAGCCCTTCGTGGACATCTTTGACAGGGGAGACAGGTTCGTCATCACCGTCGAGCTCCCCGGAGTCAGAAAGGAGGACATCAAGCTCAGGGTTACGGAAGACACCGTCTACATCGAGGCCCAGATAAAGCGCGAGAAGGAGCTCGAGGAGGAGGGCGCGATAAGAATCGAGCGCTACTACAGCGGTTACAGAAGGGTCATCAGGCTTCCTGAGGAGGTCATCCCCGAGAAAGCCAGGGCCCGCTACAACAACGGCGTCCTCGAAATCGAGCTTCCCAAGAAGGCCCCGAAGAAGACCGAGGACGAGGGCTTCGAGGTCAAGATTGAGTGAAATTGGCTCTTTCGTTGTTTTTCATTTGAAGGGGCTCCGCCCCCAGGTAAAATAAAGCCCATCACAATCATCGCTCACAAAACGGAGGTGGTGTATATGAGCGAGAGGAAGGAAATCAAGCTTAAGGTCGCGTCCGCTTATCAGAGGGACGTTGGAAGGGGAATCGTCAGGATTGACAGGACCGCCATGCGCGAGCTCAACGTCCAGCCGGGCGACATAGTCGAGATTATCGGAACCAAGAACACCGCAGCGGTCGTCTGGCCCGCTTACCCGGAGGACGAGGGACTCAACATCATCAGAATGGACGGAACCATCAGGAAGAACGCCGGCGTCGGACTCGGCGACGAGGTTACGGTTAGGAAGGCCGACGTTAAGGAGGCTAAAAAGGTCATCGTTGCCCCGACCGAGCCGATTAGGTTTGGAAGGGACTTCGTCGAGTGGCTCCACAGCAGGCTCGTCGGCAGGCCCGTCGTCAGGGGAGACTACATCAAGATAGGAATCCTCGGTCAGGAACTCACGTTCGTCGTCACCGCGACAACTCCGGCCGGAATAGTCCAGATAACCGAGTTCACCGACTTCCAGGTCAGCGAGAAGCCCGTCAAGGAGGTCGCCAAGACCGCAACGCTCGGCGTTACCTACGAGGACATCGGTGGCCTGAAGGACGTCATCCAGAAGGTCAGGGAGATGATTGAGCTCCCGCTCAAGCACCCGGAGATATTCGAGAAGCTCGGCATCGAGCCTCCGAAGGGTGTCCTGCTCTACGGTCCTCCGGGAACGGGTAAGACCCTCCTCGCGAAGGCCGTCGCCAACGAGGCAAACGCCCACTTCATAGCCATCAACGGGCCGGAGATAATGAGCAAGTACTACGGTGAGAGCGAAGAGAGGCTCAGGGAGGTCTTCAAGGAGGCCGAGGAGAACGCACCGGCGATAATCTTCATCGACGAGATTGATGCCATCGCTCCAAAGAGAGAGGAGACCCACGGTGAGGTTGAGAAGCGCGTCGTCAGCCAGCTCCTGACGCTGATGGACGGTCTCAAGAGCAGGGGCAAGGTCATAGTCATCGGTGCCACCAACAGGCCCGACGCCATCGACCCGGCTCTCAGGAGACCCGGAAGGTTTGACAGGGAGCTTGAGGTCGGCGTCCCGGACAAGCAGGGCAGAAAGGAGATACTCCAGATACACACCAGAGGAATGCCCATCGAGCCAGACTTCAGGAGGGACAAGGTGATAGAGATACTCGAGAAGCTCCGCGGTGACGAGAGGTTCAGGGACGTTATCGACAGGGCTATAGAGAAGGTCGAGAAGGCGAAGGACGAGGAGGAAATAAAGAGGGCCCTCAGGGAGCTCGACGAGAGGCTCTACGACGAGGTCAAGGCGAGGCTCATCGACGCGCTCCTCGAGGAGCTGGCCGAGGTCACCCACGGCTTCGTCGGAGCGGACCTCGCGGCTCTGGCGAGAGAGGCGGCGATGGCGGCGCTCAGGAGGCTCATCAAGGAGGGCAAGATTGACTTCGAGGCCGAGCACATACCCAGGGAAGTCCTCGAGGATCTCAAGGTCACCAGGAAGGACTTCTACGAGGCCCTCAAGATGGTCGAGCCGTCAGCGCTCAGGGAGGTCCTCCTCGAGGTGCCGAACGTCCGCTGGGAGGACATCGGAGGTCTCGAAGACGTCAAGCAGGAGCTCCGCGAGGCAGTAGAATGGCCACTCAAGTACCCGGAGGCCTTCATGGGACTCGGAATCACCCCGCCGAAGGGAATCCTGCTCTACGGTCCGCCGGGAACCGGTAAAACGTTACTCGCCAAGGCCGTGGCGAACGAGAGCGAGGCCAACTTCATCGCCATCAAGGGTCCAGAGGTGCTCAGCAAGTGGGTCGGCGAGAGCGAGAAGAACATCAGGGAGATATTCAGGAAGGCCAGGCAGGCGGCTCCAACGGTGATATTCATCGACGAGATTGACGCAATAGCTCCGCGCAGGGGAACCGACGTCAACCGCGTAACCGACAGGCTCATCAACCAGCTCCTCACCGAGATGGATGGAATCCAGGAGAACAGCGGTGTCGTCGTCATAGGTGCCACCAACAGGCCGGACATCATCGACCCGGCCCTGCTCAGGCCAGGAAGGTTCGACAGGCTGATACTCGTGCCAGCGCCGGACGAGAAGGCCAGGCTGGAAATATTCAAGGTGCACACCAGGAAGGTCCCGCTCGCGGAGGACGTGAACCTCGAGGAGCTCGCCAAGAGAACAGAGGGCTACACCGGTGCCGACATCGAGGCCGTCGTCAGAGAGGCCGCGATGCTCGCCATGAGGAGAGCGCTCCAGGAGGGCATCATCAAGCCCGGCATGAAGGCCGACGAAATCAGGAGAAAGGTCAAGGTCACCATGAAGGACTTCGAGGAGGCCCTGAAAAAGATTGGGCCGTCGGTGAGCAAGGAGACGATGGAGTACTACAGGAAGATACAGGAGCAGTTCAAGCAGTCCCGCGGTTGACCGCGTGGCACCTTCACATTTTTAACTTCTTCCTTTCTACCCTCTGAGGTGGTTCGATGAGGAGGAAGCTTGCGGTTTTGGTTTTTCTGGCGGTATTTCTGATGATGTACCTCTACCCCCTCTCGATAGTCCCGCTCCTGCTCCTCGCGAGGGAGTGGGAGGAATTCCGGGAGGAGTGGAGAAAGTCTGTCCTCTTCATAGGGCTCTCGATACCGCTCTACGGGGCGAAGATTGCCCTCGGCATCTCAGGCTGGGCCAAGACCCTTGGAATAACGCCGGTTCACGTTTCGCCTGCAATATGGTGGGCGGTTTATCTGGCCTTCACGGCACTCCAAACGCTGGCGGTTTACTACGTCTACCGCGTCGGAAAGGGGCTGGGCGACTACGCGAGAACCGGTGGGCTCGTAATGCTGATTGCCGTTCCGCTACACCTGCTCAGCCTCAAGCTGTACTTCATCCTCACGTGGACCGGGTTACTCCTCTTCCTGCTCGGTCTTGAAAAGGAAAGGAGGTGATAGGATGATTTACGGAGTCCTGCTTAGCATACCCGCGAAGTTCGTGACCAAGTATGAGGACGAGGTCAGGAAGACCATCGGCTACGGCATAGCGAGGGGCGACATAATAAGCTTCACCGAGGCCCGATACAAGGGCGACGTCGCCTTCGTGATGCTCGCCCGCTCCAACAGGGCCGCGGAGAGGGTAGCAAACGAGCTCAAGGAACTGCCAATAAACGTCAAGGTCATTGAGATTGAAGGCGAGAGCTGATTTGCCCCCTACTTTTTATTGCGCTCGTTTTCTTTTTGGACAATCCGGGAAAGAGAACGGGAAAAGTTCTGGCTAGACCAAGGGGCATGAAGGACGGCCGGTTCAACAGACTTGATTAAGCAACCCATTCGAGCTCGTAGCCCCTCGCGCGGAGCTTTACCATTTCCTCCCTCGCTATTCTCTCGGCCTTCTTTATGTCGTTGGTGACGACTATCTTTTCCTTGGGCAGGGTGTTGTTCATGTAGTAGACAATCCTCACAAGCATGCCATCACCCCTATGTATCACTGACAGTGAGGAGTTGATGCATGGTTTTAAAAACATTATTGACCATAATAAAACATCAGTGAACATAATAGTGCGAACAAAAAAGTGCAATAGAGAACATTTAAAAACATGAGAACCAATGTGCTGAGGTATGCAGGGAAGTTAAGAAATAGAAGTCACTCGAGCTTCTCAAGCTCGTAAACCACAGCGTCCTTCCGCTTAAGTTCCCGAACGGCTATTCTCCTCGCCTCGTCGGCCGTTTCGGCCTCGAACACTATCGTCTTCCCGCTCTCCTCCCCGCCGTGGAGGGTGAGGGCCCACCTCATGGTATCACCGCAAGGTTTGTCATATTGTCAAACTTTATAAGTTTATTGGGGTCAGATTTGTCACATGAGGCTCATCATAAGGCGTGAGATTATCAAAATGCTCATCGAGATGGCCAAAAACGCCAACGTTGAGGTCTGCGGCTTCCTGCTTGGACAAAAGGAGAGCCTAAATGAGATAAACCTTTCGGTCATCGAAGCTAGACAGATACGGAACAGGCTCAACTCCCCAAACGCCTTTGGGATGGAACCGGAGGAGATGGTCAGGGTTCTCGATGAGGCAGAAACGAGGGGCCTCGAAGTCGTCGGAATCTTCCACTCCCACCTCAAATGCCCACCAGTGCTGAGCGAGCGCGACTTGGAGGGAATGAAGAACTGGCCGGTTGTGTGGCTCATTGTCACACCGGAAGGGGAAGTTAGGGCGTGGGTTCTGGGGAAGGGAGGAGTGGAGGAAGTTGAAATCATAGATGAAGCTAATAACGTCCGGGAAGGGGGACGAACGAGGAATTCAGAAAACGGAGACTTGAGACACTCACACAGAGGGACCCGTTAATCCTCCCTAATCACTATCTCTATCCTCCTGCCCTCGCGGTAGCCCTTCATGGCCGAAAGCATGCCCTTTATCGTCTTCTCTACCAGTTCCTGAACCCAGTCCTTCATCGGCAGAACCTGTCCGTCTATCTTGACCGTGACTTTGGGCTTCGAACTCAGCACAACGCAGTCCTTGAGAGTTTTCTCGCCCCTAACTATCATCCTCGCCATCTCGGCGCACTTGAAGCCACAGAGGCCACAGTCTATGTTGGGAAGCATGAAAGCCTTTTCCTCAACGAGGTCTGCGAGCCTTTCGGGTTCCTTCGTCGCATCAATGACGGGGAGACCGTCAATTTCCTCAACCCCCGTCGAAGCTATGACCCCGCTCACCGCTATGGCAAGGCCGTCGTTGAGCTCCCTAACGTCCTCCTCGCTCCTCGCGCATATCACCTTGGGGACGTGCTGTATCGATTTGAACCCCTCAAGCAGGAGGAAGTCTGCCGAAACCATTGAGAAGAGCGCGTTTATGTCCTTGGCCTTGAAGAGCACCGCGTCGGTGTCGTGGGCGTGAACTATAACCTCATCGGCAACCTTCGAGAACCGCCAGGTGTCGCTTCCCTCCCTGTCGAAGTCGGCATGCATGCTCTTCGCTATCGCGACGCGATAGTTTCTCTCCTTCAAAACCCTCGCGACGGCCTCAACCGTAGTCGTCTTTCCGCTCTTCTTGAAGCCGACGAAGGCAACGGCCTTCATGCTCTCACCTCACAGCAGGGTTATCCAGTTGAGGTCGTCTATCTTGACTATCAGCTCCTTGGCCCTGTTGCCGGCGTAGTCGTTGACGTCCCTTAGGAGGATTACCTCTTCGTCGAAGTCCTCGAGGATTCCCGAAAAGCTGGTCTCGCTTCCAACGCCGACCGCTACTCTCTTACCCTTCCAGCGCTCCAGCGTCTTGTCGAGCAGGTACTGCTTCTCGCTCATAGCCATCCCTGCCGTTGCTATGTTAGGGGCTTTTAATACTTTCCCGGGTGCCAGACACGGTAACAAGACACTATGACGAGAGGAGAACGGAAAAGTTTATTAACCTCAATGGTCGCCGATAATATGGTACCACTGTCAGTGATACCAAAGGCCGCGGCCAGGTACCGTCACCCGCCTCCCCTTTCTTTTCCCTGCCATTTCTACCGTGAAAGACAGGTTTCAAAAAGGATATAAACAAACCACCGTTCCCCCTTCAGGTGGTTGTATGAGACTCGTCACAAAGAACGAAGCCATCAGAAGGTCGCTCATCGAAGAGCTCAGGAAGGAGGGGATACGCTTCGAGGTCCGCTCAAGGGAGGGCTACGAGGCCTTCGTCGGCTATCTCATTGAAGGAACGCTCAGGGAAATCGAGGAGAAGATTGAGAACCTTGAGGGGGCCGACGTCGAGGCGATAAAAGAGGGCTTCCTCTCGTTCAGGGAGAGCCTCAACCACGTCCTTGAGCACCTCAAGGCCGGCGAGAAGGCCGACGAGCTCCTCAAAGAGGGCCTCTGGGTTGCGGAGCTTCTCGACCAGCTCTACCGCAACGGGGCGATAGAGTACGACGGCGTCAACGTCAGGCTCAAGGAGGGAATCAACGTCGATGAACTGAAGTTCGAGTTCAAGTTCCCCTTCAACCTCGTCCACAACCCAGAGGCAGTGGAGAAGCAGGTGAAGCAGTTCGCCTTCGTTGATTTGGTCATAGAGCACGAGTTCGAAATCCTTGAGCTGAACATCGCCAAGGTGAACGCCCTCGGAAAGATAGCGAGCAAGTACTTCCCCGAGGACTACCTGCTGAGGGTTTACTTCGCCCTCGTCGGCAGGGCAATCCTCGCTGAGGAAATCCTGAAGGCCCTCGGCGACAAGAAAATCCCAGAGGAGGAGCTCGTCAGGGGCTTCCTAAGGGCGTCGCCGATAGCGGTGCCAACGCCGAAGGGGACGCTCGTCATCAACTACTCGCGCGACTCCTTCGAGGAGACCCTCAGGCTCCTCAAGAGGCTCGGCTACGTCGAGATAAAGGGCGGAAAGGTCAGGAAGCTCAAGGATTTGAGCTGATTTTCCCGTCTCTGATTTTAGAGCAAAAACAGCCTTTTCCTGTTCTTATTCCTGCCCTCGCACTTCAGCTTGTCCATTGGGGCAACCTTTATAAGTTTGGTCATTCAAATGACCAAAATGGTGGTGCTATGGTTCAACCTGATGACTTTATTTTGGAGCACCTCCTCAACACCCAAAACCTGCTCGCTCCGTACAACAAGCCTCACAGAAGGGAGCTGTATCGCTGGCTTTCCTCAAAACTGAAAGCGTATCTTGAAAATGAAACTCCGGACACGGTTCTTCTGCTCGGCATAAGGGGAGTTGGGAAAACAACCCTTCTCGCCCAGCTGTACTTTGAGGCCATAAAGAGAACGAGCCCAAACAACATACTCTACCTCTCGCTCGACAGGCTGAAGGCCCTTGGTCTGGAACTGTTGGAGGTAATTGACGCCTACCGGCGTCTTGTTCGACCAAAGAACGCGGTGCTCCTGCTCGACGAGGTGCAGTACGAAAGGGACTGGGATTTAAAGCTCAAACTCCTCCATGATGAGAGGCGGTTCCTCATAATTGCCACCGGTTCATCGGCGATAAAGCTCAGGGAGAGCCCGGACCTTGCGAGACGGGCACTGCACAGGGAGCTGTTCCCGATGACGTTCAGGGAATACCACCTCCTCAAAACCGGTCGCAAACTTCCCGAACTAATTGGGAGAATCCTTCGGGGGCAGGGGGTTTCAATGCCCCCAATAACGGAAGATGTGGAACTCTACGTAAGGGCCGGCTCGATGCCACTGATTCTCGAAATGGAAGAGTGGGAGGTCTACGAGCGCCTGACCGCGATGCTCGACAGGGTTATCTACCGCGACCTCAGGGACGTGCACGAGTTCGATGCAGAAACACTTGACAAAACCCTTGACCTCCTCCACCTGCTTGCAACGCCAAAAGGAGAACGCTTCAGCTACGAGAGGCTCTCAAAGACCCTTGGTCTTGCCAAGGGAACCGTTATGAAGCTGATTGATGCCCTTGAGAAGGCAGGCCTCGTGCAGAGGATTCTCCCGTGCGGTTCTCTCTCAAAAGCAAAGAGGAAAAGCCCGAAAATCAAGTTTATAGCGGTTCCGATAAAGTCAGCCCTGCTCTTTGGCTCCGGCTTCAGCCTGGGGAAGAAGGAAGTCTTTGCCTCGTTGCTTGAAGATATCGTGGCGTTCTATCTGTTCCTCCTCGCAAAGTCCAGAAACGGCAAACTCTGCTACGAACCCGGCAAAGGAGGAGCAGACTTTGTTCTCGAGGTGGGTGGAGAGAAGGTCGTAGTGGAAGTCGGTCTCGGCAAGGTCAGAAAAGACCAAGTTGAAAGGAGTATGGAGCGTCTAAATGCAAAGAAAGGCATCGTATTGGGTAGCAAGTACGAGGTGGGCGATAGGATAGTGTTTTATCCCTGGCAGATGTTCGTGGCAGGATTTTAATCCATGAGCTCCGGGGAAAGGTACTCAATCCTCGCCCTTCCGTTTTTCTCCAGCCACTCCAACAGTTCCCTCGCGAACTCGAACTTCTTGCGCTTGCTCTCCCAGACCGGCGAGTGCTCCTTCAGCGAGGGCTTGCTCCACTTCCCAACGGTCTCGCCGAAGTCGAAGCCGACCAGCGTTATCTCCCTGGCCCCGAGCTCTTCCGCCAGAAAGACCGCCCTGTCTCCGTCGGTAAAGCCCCCGAAGTTGTAAATTATGTCCAGAGGCTCGGTCTGGCAGGTGCCGAGGATTCTCGACAGGAACGGGACGTAGGAGACGAGCTTATCCCGGTTGTCCCCGTGGGCGTGGACGACGAGGAAGGAACCTCTATCGTTGGTGAGCTTTATGTCCGAAATCCTTCCGTCGAGGTCCGTGACGATTACATCGGGGACGAGGCCGAAGTCAAGCAAAGCCGTCGTCGCGCCGTCAGCAGATATGAGCGTCCCGTCCGAGAAGTCGAACTCTTTCAATGCGTTTTCAAGACTTGGACCCGCTCCAAAGACGTAGGCTTTCCGCCCAATTACCGCCTCAAGCTCCTCGCGGAGGAGGTACTCATCACCTTCAAGAAGGAGTGAGCGGAGTAGCTCGGCCGACTTCCGGTCTTCCTTGATTGAATAGCCCATCTCCCTCACGATGCGGAGGTAGAAGGGTTTCCAGTCCTCCCACCGCATGGGTGCAATTTTGACTTCCCGCTTATGAAGGTTTCTTTATAAATAGAACCAAGTTCAAGTTACAGGTTTGTAAAACAAAGTGCATTGTCGTTTGAACAAAGCCATTCACGAAAGGTTTAAAACATTAACGAACATAAAAGAACACTCGGTGACAACCATGAGACGGTCAAAACTGGGACTATTGATTGCGTTTTTGGTTCTTTTTTCGGTAGTGGCCAGCGGCTGTATAAGCAGTGGTGGTAGCTCTTCAACGAGCCCATCTTCGGCCCCAACTGCAGCGAGCTCCGAGAAGGACACGATAATAATCGGCGTCACAGATAAGGTGACCGACCTCGACCCCGCAAACGCCTACGACTTCTACACGTGGGAGGTTCTCAACAACGTTATGGAAGGCCTCGTCAAGTACAAGCCGGGAACGCTGGAGATAGAACCTGCCCTCGCGGAGAACTGGACAGTAAACAAGGACTCAACCGTTTGGACGTTCCACCTCAGAAAGGACCTCAAGTTCGATGACGGGACGCCTCTAACAGCGAAGGACGTCGTCAGGAGCATCGAGAGGGTAATGACGATTAAGGGCGACCCCTCCTGGCTCGTCACGAGCTTCGTGAAAAAGGTCGAGGCCAAGGACGACTACACGGTCGTCTTCTACCTCAAGCACCCGACCGCTTACTTCCTCGCGCTCCTCACAACCCCGCCCTACTTCCCAGTCAGCCCGAAGTACGACAACAACAAGATTGACAGCGATGCAACCTACGGAGGCGTTGGGCCCTACAGAATAGTCAAGTGGGTCCGCGACCAGGAGCTCGTCCTCGAGGCGAACCCCTACTACTACGGCCCCAAGCCAAAGACCAAGAAGATAATCATCAAGTTCTACAACGACGCCTCAACCATGCGCCTTGCCCTCCAGAACGGCGAGATTGATGTAGCTTGGAGGACGCTGAGGCCGACCGACATAAAGAGCCTCAAGGAGAGCGGAAAGTTCAACGTCATCGAGGTTCCCGGTGGATTCATCCGCTACGTCTGTTTGAACACTAAGATTGACCCGACGAAGGAGGTAAAGGTCAGGCAGGCCCTCGCGGCGGCCGTTGACAGGAACGAGATTTCCAAGATAGTCTACCAGGGAACCGTTGAGCCCCTCTACAGCCTGATTCCGAACGGAATGTGGAGCCACCTCGACGTCTTCAAGGAGAAGTACGGCGACGGCAACATCGAGCTGGCGAAGAAGCTCCTCCAGGAGGCCGGCTACTCAGAGAGCAACCCGCTCCAGATAACCCTCTGGTACACACCGACCCACTACGGCGACACCGAGGCATCGCTCGCGCAGGTTCTCAAGAGCGAGTGGGAGAAGACCGGAATGATTAAGGTCACCATCAAGAGCGCCGAGTGGAACACTTACACAGACTACGCGAGGAAGGGCCAGATGATGGTCTACCTCCTCGGCTGGTACCCAGACTACCTCGACCCCGACGACTACACCACGCCGTTCCTTGACAGCGATGCCAACGGCTGGGCCGGAACCGGCTACGAGAACGAGCAGGTGAACGAGCTCCTCAGGAAGGCCCAGACCATAACCGACAAGAACGAAAGGGCCAAGCTCTACGAGCAGGTTCAGCAGATACTCGCCCAGGACGTTCCCTACATACCCCTCGTCCAGGGCAAGCTCTTCGTCGTTACCCAGAAGAACGTCAAGGGCGTTGTAATCGGCCCGGACATGATATTCCGCTACTCCACCCTCTACAAGGAGTGATTTCCTTTTCTTTTCCCACTTTGGTGAGGTGATAGAATGGCAAGGGGACTCGGCAGGTACATCCTTATCAGGGCTTTAATGATAATCCCGATGATACTCATTCTCTACACAATCGTATTCTTTTTCCTGAGAATCCTTCCCGGAAACCCGATTTTGGCGGTCGTCGGAACGAAGAATATTCCACCGGAGCAGTTGAAGCACCTCGAACACCTGGCCGGTCTCGATAAGCCCCTCTACGTCCAGTACTTCGACTACCTCTGGAAGATGCTTCACGGCGACCTCGGCGTTACGCTCGCCTCCCCGATGGGCAAGCCCGTTTCGAGCTACATAGCGCTCCGCCTTCCCGCGACGATAGAGCTGACCATATTCGCCTTCACAGTCAGCGTGCTCCTCGGAATAGCCACAGGCGTTCTCGGCGCGGTCAGAAAGGGCACAAAAACCGACACCGCGATGAGGGTCTACAGCATAGTGGCTTACACCCTCTTCATTCCCTGGTTCGGCATGATGCTCCAGTACCTCTTCGGCGTCAAGCTCCACTGGTTGCCGACCTCGGGCAGGATTGACCCCTCGATAACGTCGTTCCACCCGATAACGGGCCTCTACATCCTTGACAGCATAATCCAGGGCAACTGGACGGCCCTCGGAAGCGTGCTCGAACACCTGATTCTGCCGAGCCTCACCCTCGGAATAGTGCTCAGCGGTGCCTACACGAGGCTCGTGAGAAACAACCTCGTTGACGTCCTCAGTCAGGACTTCGTGAGGGCCTACAAAGCGAGGGGCGTCCCCGATAGAAAGGTCCTGCTCTACGCGCTCAAGAACGCCTTCATTCCCGTCGTCACGCTCATGGGCCTCCAGTTCGCGATACTCCTCGGCGGAGCCGTTCTGACCGAGACGACCTTCAACTGGCCGGGGATGGGAACGTTCATAATGGACAGGATAAGCTACCGCGACTACAACTCGATACAGGGGGCGGTGATAGTGTTCGCCTTCTTCGTCGGCGTAATCAGCCTCATCGTCGACGTCATCTACGCCCTCCTCGACCCGAGGGTGGAGTACTGAGGTGGTAACGATGATGGTCATCGAAGGGTTCGTCAAGCTCCTCCGCGAGAGGAAGCCCGGGAGGGGTCTCTTCATATTCGGCTTCTCCATAGTGCTCATCGTAATCCTGATGGCGATTTTTGCGCCCTGGATAGCGCCCCACAACCCGACTGAGATAAGCGCCGACATATTCCAGCCCCCGAGCTGGAAGCATCCGATGGGCACCAACAACCTCGGCCAGGACGTCTTTTCAAGGATAGTCTGGGGCTCGCGCGTAATCCTCTACGTCGTCGCCGTTGCGACAACGCTCTCAATCGCCATAGGCGTCCCCCTCGGCCTGCTCTCTGGCTACCGGGGAGGCAAGATAGACAGGACGCTCAGCATGATTATGGACAGCATCTACTCCTTCCCGTCGCTCATCCTAGCCATAGTCATCGCCGTCGTCCTCGGCCCCAGTCCAATAAACACCGCCGTCGCGATAAGCTTCGTCTACGTGCCAACGTACTTCAGAATGGTTCGTGGGCAGACCCTCAGCCTTAAGGGCCAGCTCTTTGTCGAGGCCGCAAGGGCCCTCGGCGTCAAGGACTGGGAGACCATGAAAAAGTACATCCTCCCCAACGTCCTGCCGACGGTTCTCGTCGTCTTCACTCTCAGCGTAGCGGATGCCATACTGACGGAAGCAGGCCTGAGCTTCCTCGGGCTCTCTGTAACCCCACCAACGCCCGACTGGGGCTACGACCTGCGCGTTGGACAGCCATTCCTGCTCGACGGCTACTGGTGGCTGGCCTTCTTCCCGGGAGTCATGATAATGCTCCTCGCGATGGGCTTTGCCATGATCGGAGAGGCCATCAACGAGAGGCTCTCCCTTGGAACGAGGTGATGAGGATGCTCCTTGAGGTCAGAAACCTTAGCATTTACTACTATACCCTCTCCGGAGTCGTCAAGGGGGCGGAAGGGGTCAGCTTCAACGTCGAGGAGGGAGAGTGGATAACATTCGTCGGCGAGAGCGGGAGCGGGAAGTCAACCGTTGCCCACGCCGTCATGAACCTCGTTCCGTCGCCGGGAAAGGTTGTCTCCGGAGAGGTAATCTTCGAGGGGAAGGACATACTCAAGCTCTCCAAGGAGGAGCTGAGACAAATCAGAGGAAAAGAGATGACGATGGTCTTCCAGGACCCGATGACGAGCCTCGACCCCCTGCGGACGATAGACGACCAGATGATTGAGGCCATGACGGTCCACGGCGTCCCCGAGGACGAGGCGAGGGAGAGGGCCAAGGAGCTCCTCCAGAGAGTTAATCTGCCTCCCGACAGGCTCGATTACTACCCGCACCAGCTCTCCGGTGGTCAGAGACAGCGCGTTAGCATAGCTATCGCGATGGCCTTCAGGCCAAAGCTTCTCATAGCGGACGAGCCGACGACTGCCCTCGACGTCATCGTCCAGGACTCGATAATGGATTTACTCGACGAGATGAAGGCCGAGGGGACGAGCATCTACTTCGTAACCCACGATATATCGCTCGCGGTCGAGAGAAGCGATAGGATAGCGGTGATGTACGCGGGCAAGCTCGTTGAACTCGGAACGGTTGAGCAGATAGTTGAGAACCCGCTTCACCCCTATACGAAAGCTCTCATAGACGCGGTTCCCGACCTGTGGAGCGAGAAGCCGGTTAAGGCGATACCAGGCTATCCGCCGGACCTCAGGAACCCGCCGAAGGGATGCCGCTTCCACCCGAGATGCCCGCTCGCAAAAGCCGGCATCTGCGACGCGGAGGAGCCGGAGCTGAGGGAGGTCGAGCGCTATCACTTCGTCGCCTGCCACTTCCCAGGGGGTGCAAAGGATGAGTGAGCCACTCCTAAAAGTCGAGAACCTCAAAAAGTACTTCCCTGTCAGGAGAAGCCTCATCGAGTCACTGAAGAAAGTCCCACCGAAGTACGTGAAGGCCGTTGACGGAATAAGCTTCGAGATAGCGAGGGGAGAGGTCTTGGCTCTCATCGGCGAAAGCGGTTGCGGAAAAACCACCGCCGGGAGGACGGTGCTCAGGCTGATAGAGCCGACAGACGGGAGGGTAATCTTTGATGGGACCGACATAACGAAGCTGAGCCAGGAGGAGCTGAGGCCTTTCAGGCGGAGGATGCAGATTATCTTCCAAGACCCATACTCAAGCCTGAGCCCGAGGATGAAGATTGGCGACGCCATAGCGCACCCGCTCCTCGTTCACGGCCTCGCGGAGAAGGAAGAGGCCAAGGAGATGGCCCTGAAGATGCTCAAGCGCGTCGGATTAACCCCGGAGGAGGAGTTCTACGAGCGCTATCCGCACCACCTCAGCGGCGGCCAGAGGCAGCGCGTCGTCATAGCGAGGGCGATGATACTCAAGCCCGAGTTCGTGGTCGCCGATGAAGCGGTCTCGATGATAGACGTCTCGATGCGCGCCTCAATCCTTGAGCTCCTTGAGTCCTTCAGGGAGGAGTACAACCTCAGCCAGCTCTTCATAACCCACGACATAGCGGTCGGAAAGCTCATAGCCGACAGGATAGCTGTGATGTACCTCGGGAAGATAGTCGAGATTGGGCCGACCGACGAGGTGCTGAAGAACCCGGCTCACCCATACACGAAGGCCCTCATAGACGCCGTTCCCTCGATAGCGCGCAGGAAGAAGGGCAGAAAGTTCAGGGTGAAAGGCGAGGTCCCAAACGCGGTGGACGTTCCGCCCGGATGCCGGTTCCACCCGAGGTGCCCGTTCGCGACCGAGGAGTGCAGAACCAAGGAGCCGGAGCTCGTTGAGGTTAGCCACAACCACTTCGTCGCCTGCCACCACCCGCTTCACTGACCCCTCAGCTTTTTATCCATTTTCAGCATCTCCCGCCACTGTTTTCCGGGCCAGTAGATTTGTCCACAGTTCTGACAGACGTAGAATTCGTTGTAATCCTCGTAGACCCCCGGTGGAACCTTGCCCTTAACGGCTTCCTTTGGAACCGCTTTTATGGGCCCGTTGCACTTCGGACAGCGCGCGTTAGCTGGAAAGAGCTCCTCAAACTGGACGCCAAGGCGCTTCAGTTCTTCAACCTGTCCCTCAAGCGAGTTGGAGCGGAGGAGAAAAGCTTTGGCGCCGAGCCTTTCGGCTCTCCGGGCGAGAGCGACGTCCTTGGTGAGGACTACCCTGCCCTCTTTCTGGGCAACCTCGATTATCTCATCGTCGTCCTCGATTCCGTAGAGCGTATCGTAGCCGTAGAGGCGCAACCAGCGGGCGAGCCTTCCGAGCATCATGTCGGCGATGAACTTCATCGGAAGGGGTTACGGGAGAACCCTTATAAACTCAGCCACTATTTCACGACCATAAAATAAAACCGGTGATTGCTATGCTCGTCTACTTCATCGGCACCGGGGGGAGCGAGGGAATTCCTGCTCACCTCTGCACCTGCTCGACCTGCAACGAGGCGAGAAAGTTCGGCTTCGCCCAGAGGAAGCCCTCAACGCTCGCGGTAATTACTGACAACAGGAAGGCCGTTCTCTTCGACGTCGGGACCGATATAAGGGACTTCCTCAACGTCCCGCTTGAGGCCATCTTCCTGACCCACTGGCACCACGACCACATCTACGGCCTCTACAAGCTCCGCTGGATGGCGAGGAAAACGGTTCTTTATGCACCGGAAGGGAGCGCCGACGCGCTAATCCTGCAGGACCCGAAGAACCTCCGCCCGAGAACGCTCAGGCCCTTCGAAACGGTCGAGCTCGACACGCTGAGGATTACTGCGTTAAAGCTCAACCACGGCGTTGAAACCCTCGGCTACCTCATCGAGGAGGACGGAAAGGGCGTGGCTCTGCTCTACGACACCAAGGGCCTTCCTGAGGAGACGTGGGAGTTTTTGGAAGAGAGGGCCCCGCTCAGGCTGGCGATTGTAGATGCCACCTATCCACCCGGCTTCGACGACCCCTACCACAACAACGTTGACGAAGCGGCCGAACTCGGGCTTAGATTAGCTGAGAGAACCGTTCTGAGCCATATCTCTCACAAGAACCTGCCGTTCCTTGAGCTGACCGACTACGTGCGGAAGAGGTGGGGAAACAAAGTTCTCGTCGCATACGACGGCATGGTGTTCTACGTTTAGTCACCCTCCGGAACCCCGAGAAAGGCTATCGCCGTCATGGAAGTCGTCTCGGTGTTCGGGTCTCCGACGGGAATTATCCTCCCATCTTTGACCTCATAGCCCGTCACAATCCCGCCGTCCTTCGACTGGAGCGCCGTCAGAATCCGGGAGCAGGATAGGTAAACGCTTCTTCCCTCCCCCGGCTCTCCAAGGGCACGGTAGAGGTAGACGAAGAGGGCGCACTTGTAGGACTGGTAGACGCCGGAGAAGGCCCTGTCCCTGAAACCGCTGCCGTCCCACATGGAGAGCAGACGGGAGTAGAGGCGAAGGGCCCCACTCCGGTTTCCCCAGAGGAGGTCGCTCAGAGCACCGTAAACGACCAAATCGGCGTAGGAGCGCCAGTCACGCATAACGCACGAGTGGTTCGCGGTTTCGAGCTTCAGCGTGAAGGTCGCGTTGAACTTCCAGGAGTAGACCTTTCCAAGGGTTCTGACCTCGGGGCAGTAAAAGCCGTTGAGCGGTCTGCCGAGGAGGGGGTCAACCCTGCCGTTGTAGGAGACGCAGTAGGCCGCGAGTGAACGGCTCACGTTCCTCCAGAGAGTTGAGTTGAGGAGTTTCAGTGCCCTAACGGCCAGAATGTTGTCGTTTGCGAGCCATATCGTCTCGTTGTCCGGATATGAGGTTACTGAAGCCCTCAGGAGGCCCGCTTCGGGGACGTACTGGGACTGGAGGAAGGCCCTCATCGCGGAGGCATCGGGAGTAGGAGCTCGGGCTGGGGGCTCGATTAGGGGGATGGCAACGAGGAGGATGAATAAGAGCGCGAGCAGAGCGAGCTTCCGGGTCATCAAAGGCAATTGGGGTGGGAGAATAAAGGGCTTGCGGTCGCTGACTTTACACCACGACCAAAAGATTATTAACTACCGCAGAGCTATGTGCGAATAACACTTTTTAAAGTACTACGGGGAATCACAAAATCCGGGTGACGAGGATGGGGGTTGGGGAGCTTATAACCGCAGGAAGGCTCGAAGATGCGGAGACAATGCTCCGGAGCGTGAACCGAGCGGGACTTGACGAAATGAAGCTGCTCAACTACACCCATAACGTTGTGGAGCTTGCACTCGCTTTCCTTCAGAGGGATGGGCTTGAAAGGGCCGTCAATACGGTTCTATCACTCATCGATGCCCCCGATGACATTTCATGGGGACTCGAGCGGATTTTTGAGGAATACCTGGTGGAGTGCACACCCGAGCGCGCCCGCAGAGTGTGGAGGAGAGTTCACCTCATTCCAGAACCGGAGAAGAAGGTCGAAGTCCTGCTGAAAGTTTTGGACTGTCTGGATGGCGAAGAAGAGAGGAGGAAGGTTCTCTCTGAAGCGTTCGGATGGGCCCTTCGAGTTAGGGGACGCTCCTGGAGAACTTACATGCTCTCAAGGGTTCTCTACAGGGTTCACGACCTCGAATACTACGACATGATGCTAGAGCTCTGCAGAAGGATAAGATGGCGGGAGAGGCGGCTCGTATTCGAGGACTTTCTCTTCGAAGACGAGAACGCGGAAACATGCGAGGAGTTCGTTGAGACCCTGAGGAAACGCCACGAGGCCTCGGAGAGGGCCCTCGATACCGTCATCGAGGTTCACCTGAAGTACGAAAAGGAGCTCCTGCGAGCAAAGGGGCTCGACCCGAGGTTTTACAAGCTCATCTCTCGGAGGACTCCGGAGGGTGTTATCTTTTACGCCGTTCCAAAACCTCTCTATCCCCTAGCGGTGCTCTACCTGCGGCTGAGGAGTATCGCTGGGAGACGGAGAGTTCGGGTAGTGAAGGCCGATTAAAACCCCGATGAGGCCGAGGGGAAGGCACCTCGAATTGAATTCCCTCAGGACACCCAAACCCCTAAAACTGCCGACCCCTATTTTATCCCGGTGGTGCCATGCGAGTCTTTGAGCTGGCGAGGCGAAGGAAGACCGTGAGGAGTTTTCTCCCAGATAAACCGCCGAGGGAGGACATCCTAAAGGCCCTAAAGGCTGCAAAGGAAGCGCCGAGCGGAATGAACGCCCAGCCCTGGAGGTTTGTTGTTATTGACGACGACTGGCTGAAGGGAAAAATACGGGAGCTCTGCGAGAGAGAAGAGGAGAAGTTCTACTCAAGGACGAAGGGCGACCTGATGGCATGGCTCAACGCCAAGGGCTTCAAACCGGAGAAGCCGTTCCTGAGCGAGGCGCCCTATCTGATTCTCGTCTTCGGTCACACCAAGGCACCGTACTGGCCCCAATCGACGTGGATTGCCGTCGGGTACCTACTCCTCGCGCTCGAAGAGCTTGGCCTCGGAACCGTAGCATACACTCCACCAAATCCGAAGCCGGTCGAGGAGCTCCTGAACGTCCCGCAGGATTACAAGCTCCAGACGATTCTGCCCGTCGGCTACCCAGCGGACCCGAAGCCGAAGTACGGGAGGAAGAAGCTTGAGGAGGTCGTGAGTTTCAACGAGTTCTGATGTTTTGACTAATTTTTCACGCGATTCCGACAGTAGTTTGTCAAAACGACAGAGGAATACCGAAAAGGTTTATCATTTTAAGGTATAAATTCGGGTTTTAGGTGATGCTATGTTCTCACGGAGAATTCAAAATGTTGATACGAGCGCCCTCAGGAGGGTTCTGTCGCTTGTAAGCAGCGGGGAGGTCATATCCTTCGCAGGTGGAGTGCCGAGCGCGGAGCTGTTCCCAATGGGGGAGCTGAGGGAGCTCGTGGCAGAGGCGAGTGAAAATCCCCTCGCCTTCCAGTACGGCTCCGCCCTCGGGCTGAAGGAGCTCAGGGACGAGATAGCGCGCTACATGGAGAGATGGGGCGTCAGAACCTCCGCGGGTGAAATCATGGTGACCCACGGCTCCCAGCAGGGGATTGACGCCGTTGCGAGGGCCTTCGTGAACCCGGGCGACGTGGTTATAGTTGAGGCGCCGACCTACTTCGTGGCCCTCAACACGTTCCAGATTTACGAGCCGGCCTTCCAGCAGGTGCCGCTCGACGGGGAGGGGATTGACGTTGAAAGGCTCGAAGACCTGCTGAGAAGGCTGAAGGCCGAAGGAAAAACCGTTAGGCTCCTCTACACGGTGCCGACGTTCCAGAACCCTGCCGGGGTTACGATGAGCGAGGAGCGCAGAAAGGCCCTTGCCGAGCTCGCCGAAGCTTACGACTTCCTCATCGTGGAGGACAACCCCTACGGTGAGCTGAGATACAGAGGAAAGGCCGTCAAAGCCGTCAGGGCATTTGTGCCCGACAGGACCGTCTACCTTGGGAGCTTTTCCAAGGTCTTCGTGCCCGGCTTCAGGATAGCGTGGCTGAACGCGCCGGAAGAGCTCATGGAGCGCCTCGAAGTGGCCAAGCAGACCGCCGACGTTTGCACTAACAGCTTCGGCCAGTACGTGACGCTCCTCTTCATGAAGAAGGGCCTCCTCGAGCGGCAGATAGAGAGACTGAGGGAGGCCTACGGGCCCAAGATGGAGGCGATGCTTGAGGCGCTCGAGGAGTTCATGCCTGAAAACGTCGAGTGGACGGAGCCCGAGGGCGGGATGTTCGTGTGGCTGAGGACGGGGAAGAACACGGACGAGCTCCTCGAGGAGGCGGTAAAGCGGGGAGTGGCATACGTCCCGGGGAGTGCGTTCTACGCCCTCGACCCGAGGGGGGACGAGATGCGCCTGAACTTCACGTTTGAGCAGATTGACAGGATACATGAGGGCGTAAAGCTTCTCGCCGGGCTCCTCTCCTGAACCTCCCTATTTGGAAAGGTCGTCCTTTACCCGCCCCCGCTTTTTTACATCCCTCCAGAATTATTCGGAAAATTGGCAATAAACTGAAGAGATATTTTCGAAATTTCTTAGTTTCAAAAATTTATTCGATAAACAAGGCAAATCATCGAGAAATTTATATAACACCCGCGGTGATGAGTGGTGGGTGATGCCTATTAAGCGTGAAAATAATGGTGCTCAACTCAACGCTGAGGGAAGGGGAGCAGACACAGGGAGTGAACTTTTCGCATGAGAACAGACTGAGGATAGGGGTTGCCCTCGACGAGGTCGGCGTTGATTTTATAGAGGCCGGCGCGACCCTCGTCGATGCGACCGTGAACGGTATCGGGGAGAGGGCCAGAATAGTTGACCTCGCGCAGCTCTTAGGGGTTCTCCACTACCACTACGGGGTCGAGAAGCTCTACCCCCCCTCAGCAGGCTTGTGGAGGAGATAACCGGCGTGAGAACCAGCCGAACTGGCCGATAGTCGGTGAAAACGCGTTCACCCACAAGGCGGACCTGCACGTCTCGGCCGTCGTTAGGGACCCAGCCCTTTAAATCCTCAAACCACCGCCTTTTCGATGTTTCTACGCGTCGCTATGACCTCGTGCCCCACCTCACTCAGGGCCCTTGCAACGGCTTCACCGATACTCCCTACCATATCACCGGCGTGCATTTTACATCACCAGATAACGTTTTTGGACATTTGTTTGTCATAATGACTAGAAACTGAAGAATTTTGGGCGGTTTTTGAATAAATTGACAGTCTCGTGCCTTTTAGAGGCCAATGGACAGCCCAACCTGTCGAAGGATTTAAATAAGCTTCCCTACTCCTCAGTTTCGGTGATCGGTGATGTCCCGCCAATGGATAATGCCTCACCAATATTGATGGGTCCTGATGGGGACGAAGTGATAAGAAAGCTGATTCTGAGGGCTTTGAACGAGAACCAGAGGCTAATACTGAGGAGCATCAACGGCAAACACCGTTCCCTCAACTCCCTTCTTGAGGAGCTCAGCAGGCGCGAAAACAGGCCCCTCTCCACCCTGAAGCTGAACGCAAGGATACTCAAGGAGCTGGGATTAATTGACTACGGCACGAAAAGCAACCCGAGGCCCGTTAGACTTACCGAGCACGGAATGCTTGTTCTCAGCATTCTAGAGGTGAGTAAAAATGAGTGAGGCCATGAGGGAAACCAAGCTTAGGGCCATGCTCGGGGGGGTTAACAACTTCCACCTTGACTCCTCCGAGACCTGCCTGGATATACTAGCCGCGGTTCTCAGGAGAAAGAAACCGGAGGACATCGTTATACTGAGCAAGGGACACTCAGCTCCCGCGTTCTACGTGATGCTCCATGAGATGGGTCTGCTGAGTGACGAGGAGCTCTACAGCTTCGCGGACATTGATGGCCTGCCGAGCCACGTCATGCGTGGGCTGCCGTTCATAGAGGTCTCCAGCGGCTCCCTCGGCCAGGGGCTTTCGGTGGCCAACGGGATAGCCCTCGCGAAGCGCATGGACGGAGAGGAGGGCAGGATATACGTCATCCTTGGAGATGGAGAGCTCGACGAAGGACAGGTCTGGGAGGCCGCGATGACTGCCGCACACCACAAGCTTGACAGTGTCATAGCAATCGTTGACAGGAACTATTTCCAACTCACGGGGAAGACGGAGGAGATTCTCAACAAGGAGCCCATCGCTGAGAAGTGGCGGGCCTTCGGATGGGTGGTCATTGAGGTCCCGAACAGGGAGGACGCGATAGCGGAGGCGCTCGACTACGCGGAGAGCATAAAGGGCAGGCCAAAGGTCATAATCGTGAGGTGGGAGGGGTGATAGAGAGCTTCAGAGAGGCCTTTGGAAGGGCACTGGTCGAGCTCGGGAAAGAGAACGAAAGGCTCGTGGTGCTGGATGCAGACGTCAAGAGCTCCACGAAGACGATATACTTCGAGAGGGCCTTTCCCGAACGCTTTATTCAGGTCGGGATAAGCGAGCAGGACATGGTGTCAACGGCGGCAGGTCTCGCGATAGCGGGAAAGGTTCCAGTGGTTTCAGCCTTCGCAGCCTTCCTCATGAGGGCTTGGGAGCAGATAAGGAACACCGTGGCGAGAGACAACCTCAACGTCAAACTCATACCGACGCACTCGGGCTTTTCCGACCACATGGACGGCTCCTCCCACCAGTGCCTCGAGGACATAGCCCTGATGCGCGTGCTGCCGAACATGACGGTTGTCGTGCCCGCGGACGCTCCATCCGTTCCCGTCCTGCTCAAGCAGGTTATAGAGCACGAGGGGCCAGTTTACATGAGGCTCGGCAGGGACCACGCGGTGAGGGTCTACGAAAACCCCGAGCTGGAACTCGGGAGGGCGAGCGTCCTCAGGGAGGGGAGCGACGTCCTCATAGTAGCAAACGGCGTGATGGTTTCGGTGGCGCTGGAGGTTGCCAAAGCGCTGGAGGGGAGGAACGTCGAGGCAGGGGTGATAGACATGCACACGGTGAAGCCCCTCGACGAGAGAACCCTCCTCAGGATGGCGAGGAAGGTCGGTACCGTCATCACGATGGAGGAGCACAGCGTCTACGGCGGCCTCGGGGGGGCCGTTGCGGAGGTGCTCTCGGAGAAGCTCTCGAGGAGGGTGGTTAGGATAGGCACGACCGAGTTCGGAAGGTCGAGCAGGGACTACTTCTCCCTGCTGAGGCGCTACGGCCTCACGACCGAGTCCGTGGTGAAAAGGATTGAAGGGGTGGTCTGAGTGAAGTACAGCAGGGAGTACAGGGATAAAACCGTGGTGAAGGTTGGGGACGTTAAAATAGGTGATGGCTTCACGATAATGGCCGGCCCCTGCGCCGTCGAGAGCGAGGAGATGATAACGAAGGTGGCCGGCTTCCTCGCGGAGATGGGCGTGAAGGTTCTGAGGGGCGGCGCCTTCAAACCCAGGACGAGCCCCTACTCCTTCCAGGGCCACGGCGAGAAGGCCCTCAAATGGATGAGGAAGGCCGCCGACGAGTACGGGCTCGTGACGGTGACGGAGGTAATGGACACCAGGCAGGTTCCCCTCGTCGCGGAGTACTCGGACATAGTCCAGATCGGCGCAAGGAACGCCCAGAACTTCGAGCTCCTCAAGGAGGTCGGGAGGATAGACAATCCCGTGCTGCTCAAGAGGGGCATGGGCAACACGGTTCAGGAGCTCCTCTACTCGGCAGAGTACATAATGAGCGAGGGCAACGAGAACGTGATCCTCTGCGAGCGCGGCATAAGGACGTTCGAGACCTCAACGCGCTTCACCCTCGACATCTCGGCGGTGCCGGTTGCCAAGGAGCTCACCCACCTCCCGATCGTCGTCGACCCATCACATCCCGCCGGGAGGAGGAGCCTCGTCATCCCGCTGGCTAAGGCGGCCTACGCCGTTGGGGCAGACGGCATCATCGTCGAGGTTCACCCCGAGCCGGAAAAGGCCGTCTCGGACTCGGCCCAGCAGCTAACCTTTGACGGCTTCGCCAAACTCCTCGAGGAGCTGGAGGGCCTCGGATGGAAGGGGTGAAGTTCGGGACCCTCTCCGACCTTTCTTCCCTCGTTTCCGAGCTTTCCCCGTACAGGACCGTCGTGCTGACCAACACGACAGTTGAGAGGCTGTGGCTCGGAAAGCTGGAGGGGATTGACGCGGAGACAATAGTCATTCCAGACGGCGAGGAGCACAAGAACATCGAAACGGTGAAGGAGATCTGGGCGAGGCTGCAGGGGCTGGGCTTCACGCGGAAGTCCCTCCTAATAGGCCTCGGCGGAGGTGTCATCACAGACATAGCGGGCTTTGTGGCGTCAACGTACATGCGCGGAACGATGCTCGGCCTCGTGCCGACCACGCTCCTGGCCCAGGTGGACGCCGCCATAGGCGGAAAGACCGGCGTCAACTTCAACGGCAAGAACATGATCGGCACGTTTTACCTCCCGGACTTCGTGCTGATAGCCCACGAAACGCTCTCCACCCTCCCGAGGGAGGAACTCCTGAACGGGATGGCCGAGGTGGTCAAGTACGGCGTCCTCGACGGCAACGTCCATTCCCTCCTGAAAAGGCTCGACTCCGTGGATGACGTCAACCCGGAGCTCGTGAGGGCCTGCGCCGGGGTTAAGCTGAGGGTCGTTGAGGAGGACCTGAGGGAGGGCGGTAAGAGGCGCGTCCTGAACCTCGGGCACACCACTGCCCACGCCATAGAGAAGCTCTCAAACTACACGATAAAGCACGGCTTCGCGGTCTCGATAGGCCTGATGGTGGCGGCGAAGGTCGGCGAAACCATGTACGGCTTCGACCCCGGGAAGGTGGGGGAGCTCCTCGAGAAGTTCGGACTGCCCACGAGGCTCCCATTCGAACCGGACGAAGTGCTGAGGGAGATGCGGCTCGACAAGAAGTCGTGGTACGGAAAGCTGACCTTCGTCGTCCCGGTTGACATCGGCGAGGTAACCGTTGAGGAAGTGGAAGAGGACGTTGTGAGGAGGGCCCTGGAGGCGGTGAGATGATAGCGGGTGTTGTGCTGGCCAGAGACGCCAGGGAAGCGGCAGCAAAGATAGAGGGAAGCAGAGCCGACCTCTACGAGGTCAGGCTCGACCACTTCGAATCCTTCGACCTCTCCCCGCTCAAGCCCTATGCGGAGCGGCTGATCCTCACGGTCAGGCGGGCCGAGGAGGGGGGATACAGAAGGATCCCCGAGGAGGAGAGGCTCGAGCTTTACAGAAGGGCGATGGAGCTGGGACCGAGGTACGTTGACGTCGAAGTTTACTCCGGGATAGCGGGCGAGGTCATTGAGGAGGCGAGGAGGAAAAAGGTGGGCGTCATCCTCTCCCACCACGACTTTGAAAAGACCCCCACCTTCGGGGGGCTGATAGGGGTCCTCGACGACATGGAGGAGATGGACCCTGACGTGATAAAGATAGTTCCCACGGCGAGGGAGCTCAGGGACAACGTGAGGGTTCTGAGGCTTTATGAGCAGGCCGACAACCTGGTGGCCTTCTGCATGGGGCCTCTCGGGAGGATATCCCGGCTGTTCAGCGCGCTGCTCGCCCCGTTCACCTACGCCTCCATCGACGGCTCCGCGGCGCCCGGCCAGATGAGCGTGGAGGAGCTCGAGAGGCTCCTGGTGATGCTGAATGGACGCTGAGACAAGACTATACGGCGTAATCGGGTTCCCTGTCAGGCACTCCCTCAGTCCGGCGATGCACAACGCAGCATTCAGGGAGCTCGGGATAAACGCTGTCTACCTCGCCTTCGAGGTCCCCCCCGAGCGGCTCGGAATGGCAGTTGATGGCGTCAGGGGGCTGGGGGTGAAGGGCCTGAACGTCACGATGCCGCACAAGACGGCCGTAATGGAGCACATCGACGGGCTCTCTGGAGACGCGGAGGAGATAGGGAGCGTGAACACCATAGTCAACGAGGGCGAGCTGCTCGGCTACAACACGGACGGTATCGGCGCGAGGCGGGCCCTCGAGATGGTGACGCGGCTGGAGGGGAAGGACGTCCTCGTGCTCGGTGCGGGAGGAGCCGGGAGGGCCATAGCCTACGAGCTCTCGAAGACGTCCAACGTTGTTGTCCTCAACAGGACCCCCGGGAAGGCCAGGGCCCTCGAGCGCTTCGGCGTCATTGGGGATGCCCTGACGGCCGACAACCTGAGGCGCTACATCAGAGAGGCCGACATCCTCATCAACGCCACGTCCGTCGGCATGAACTCCGACGAGAGCCCGGTTCCGGCGGACCTCCTGAGGGAGGGGCTGGTGGTCATGGACGTAGTCTACAAACCCCTGCGGACGAGGCTCCTGCGGGAGGCGGCCGAGAGGGGCTGCGTAACGGTCGACGGCCTCTGGATGCTCGTGCACCAGGGCGCCGAGAGCTTCCGGCTGTGGACAGGAAAAAAGGTGGATCCAGAGCTGATGAGGGGGGCCGCCCTTGAGGGGCTACGGAAGGGCTGGTAGCGCCGTCACAGTTGTTAACGCCTTCGCCACCGGAAAGGGCGCGGCCGTTGGGATAGACCTCTGGACCGAGGCGAGGGTGAGGCTCACGGACGGGGGGATATCTGGGAGCATAACCGTTAGAGGGGAGAGCTACGGGGACACACGGCTCGTTGAGGCGGTCGTTGACGTGGTGAGACGTGAGACCGGGGAGGACTTCGGGATCGAGTTCGAGATCAGCTCCGAAATCCCCGTCGGAAAGGGCCTCAAGAGCAGCTCCGCCGCTGCAAACGCCCTCGTTCTGGCGCTCTGCGATGCCCTCGGAATCGAGATCGAGCCAGTTGAAGCCGTGAGGCTCGGGGTGAAGGCGGCGAGGCTCGCGGGGGTCACAATCACCGGGGCCTTTGACGACGCGTCAGCCTCCCTTCTCGGGGGCCTCTGCCTGACCGACAACGCGAGGGACGAGCTGATTAAGCGGGAGGAAGTTGAACCAGAGCCCGTCGTCCTCCTGATACCCGAGGAGACCCTGATGACCGCTGACCTCTCCGGCCTGGACTTCTCGTCCATAGCCCCCTACATCGGGAAGGCCTTCGAGATAGCCGCCCGGGGCGAGTGGAGGAGGGCCCTCGTGATCAACGGGCTGGTGTACTCGGTCTTTCTCGGCCACCCCACGGAACCCATCGGGACCGCCCTGCGGCTTGGAGCGGTTGCCGGGCTCAGCGGGAAGGGGCCCGCTTTCTTCGCCCTGACCGATGAGCCGGAGACCCTCTCGGAGGAGTGGGGGCGGTTCGGGAGGGTGGAGATAACGAGCCTGAGGTGATACCTTGAGGATAGAGCCAGTTGACCGCCTGGAAGGGACGATCAGGGCGCCGCCGTCGAAGAGCTACACCCACAGGGCCTTCTTTCTCGCGCTCCTGGCGGATGGCGAGAGCAGAATAGAGGAACCCCTCGTGAGCGACGACACGGAGGCAACGCTGAGCGCGGTCAGGGCCTTTGGAGCCGAGGCGGACTGGAACCGGGTGATTCCCCCGGAGGAGATCCGGCCGGCAATGATAAACGCCAGGGAGTCGGGGACAACAGCGAGGATAAGCGTCGCCGTGGCCTCCCTCGCGAGGGGAAGGAGCGTGATCGACGGCGAGGGGAGGCTGCGGGAGAGGCCCTTCGCCCCGCTCGTCCGCGCCCTGCTCTCGCTCGGCGTGAGGGTGAGGGGCGAGAAACTCCCCATCGAGGTGTCCGGGGGGAGCCTTGGAAGCGGGGTGAGGGTGGACGCGTCCATCTCCTCCCAGTTCGTGACGGCCCTCCTGATACTCGCGTCCCGAGCCGGAATTCGCGTTGAGTTCGACAACGCTGTGTCGAGACCCTACGTGGAGATGACGCTCAGAACGATGGAGGCCTTTGGCGTTGATTTCGAGCGGGACGGCGGCATCACGGTCTTCCCGGGTGTCAGCGGAACGGACTTCCACGTCCCCGGTGACTACTCGAGCGCCGCCTTTTTCCTCGCCGCGGGGGCTCTGTACGGGAAGGTCAGGGTGGAGAACCTCGACCCGAAGGACGTCCAGGCCGACCGCGCCATCGTCGAAATTCTAGAGGGCATCGGGGCGGGGGTCAGGGTAGGGAGGGACTACGTGGAGGTCGAGAGGGGAGATCTGAGGGGATTTGAGGTGGACTGCTCCGACTTCCCTGACCTGTTCCCTATTCTCACGGTTTTGGCCGCTTACGCCGACGGGAGTAGCGTCATAAGGGGCAGACAGCTCAGGTACAAGGAGAGCGACAGGGTTCGGGCGATGGCGCTCAACCTCGCGAGGGCGGGGGTGAAGGTGAGGGAGCTGAGGGACGGCCTGGAGATCCGGGGCGGGAGGCCGAGGGGGGTTACCGTTGAGGACTTCAACGATCACAGGGTGGCGATGGCCATGGCGATACTCGGCCTCGGGGCCCGCGGGGAAACCGTCATTGAGAACGAAGGGGTCGTCGCCAAGTCCTACCCCGGATTTTTCGATGACCTGAGGGGGTTGCTTAAATGAAGGGGAGACTGCTTAGCTTCACGCTCTTCGGGGAGAGCCACGGGAAGGCGGTGGGGGTTCTGGTGGAGGGGCTGCCGCCGGGAATCGAGGTGGACGTTGAGGAGATGAAGGCCGAGCTCGGGAGGCGAAAGGGAATCCCAAGGTTCTCGACCAAGAGGAAGGAGAGCGATGAGCCGGTGATACTCTCCGGCGTCTTCAACGGTTTCACAACGGGGACGCCGGTAGCGGTCATGGTGTGGAACCGGGATGTGGATTCATCCTACTACGAGGAGATAAGGAACACCCCGAGGCCGGGCCACGCGGACTATCCCGCCAAGCTGAAGTTCTTCGGCTACAACGACTACCGCGGCGGCGGTCACTTCTCCGGCAGGCTAACGGTTGGAACCGTCATAGCCGGCTACTTCGCCAAGAAGCTCCTCGAGAGGTACAACGTGAGGATAAGGGCCTATCTCAGGCGCATAGGCTCCGTGGAGTGCCCATCTCTTGAGCCGGAGGAGCTACTCGCCTCGACCAACCCATACTGCCCGGACGAGGATGCCTTTGAGGGAATGCTCCGTGAGATGGAGGACGCGAGGAGGAAAGGGGACAGCGTGGGCGGTGTAGTCGAGGCCGTGGTGGTGAACGTTCCCCCCGGCCTAGGCGGACCCTGGGAGGAGGACATTGAGGCCGATCTGGCCTCTGCGCTCTTCAGAATTCCGGCAGTTAAGGGCGTCGAGTTCGGCCTTGGCTTTAAGTTCGCGGAGATGAGGGGGAGCGAGGCGAACGACCCCTTCGTCATCAGGGACGGGAAGGTCGTCACCGAAACGAACAACCACGGCGGCGTCCTCGGCGGCATAACGACCGGAATGCCCCTCGTAGTCAGAATAGCGTTCAAGCCAACCCCCTCCGTATACCTGCCCCAGAGGACCGTCGACCTCGAGAGGATGGAGGAGGTTGAGCTGAGGCTGAGGGGCCGCTTCGACTCCTGCATCGTCCCCAAAGCGCTCCCGGTGGTTGAAGCGGTAATCGCCTTTGTTCTTGCCGACCACCTTCTGAGGAGGAAGGCGTGGGAGGGGGTAGAAAAAGCCCAGTAAAGAACTTAGAGCCCTGAGAGCTCTTTCACGGTTTCTCTCAGGAGAGGGGCCGCCCCCTCCCCGTGCTCCTCTATGAGCCTTATGAGGGCGCTTCCCACCACAACCCCGTCTGCACCGCTCCGGAGGAGCCTCTCAACGTGCTCCCTCCGCGAGACGCCGAATCCAACCGCTAGTTTTCTGCTGCACATGGCCCTGGCCCGCCTCAACAGCTGGAAAGCCGTCTCGGGTATCTCCTCCCTCGCGCCGGTGGTTCCGTAGAGGGAGATCAGATAGACGAAGCCCGTTGATGCCCTGCATATCTCCCTCAGCCTCTCGTCCGGGGTATTGGGTGCCGCGAGGAAGACCGTCTTTATCCCCTCATCTTTGGCAGTCTCCAAAAGCTCCCCCGCGTGGCTCACGGGAAGGTCAACGACGAGGATCCCATCAACCCCGCTGGCCTTCGCCGAGCCAAGGAACTCCCTGATGCCCGTCCGGTAAACCGGGTTGTAGTAGGTCATAAGGACCAGCGGTGTGTCGTAGTCCCTCCTGAACTCCCTCACGAGGGGGAAGAGGTCCCTCAGCCTGAAGCCGCCCCTGAGAGCCCTTTCGTGAGACGCCTGTATGGTCTTCCCGTCGGCCATGGGGTCGCTGAAGGGGAGCCCCAGCTCTATCGCCCCGGAGTACTCCGCGATCGAGTCGAGAAACTCCAGGGTGGCCCCAACGCTCGGGTCGCCGGCCGTTATGTAGGGTATAACCGAGCCCCTCTCAAACATCTCCGCTCACCTTCATGACTATTCCGAGGTCCTTGTCGCCCCTGCCCGAGAGGTTCACGATTATTACCTCGTCCCGCTCCATCTCCCCCGCGAGCTTCATGGCGTACGCAACCGCGTGTGCCGACTCGAGTGCAGGCAGGATGCCCTCGGTCCGGGAGAGCTCGTGGAAGGCCCTCAGAGCCTCGTCATCCGTGACCGTGACGTACTCCGCCCTGCCGCTCTCCATCATCTGCGCGTGCTCCGGTCCGACGCCGGGGTAGTCCAGGCCGGCCGAGACGCTGTGGGTCGGCGTTATCTGCCCCTCCTCGTTCTGGAGGAAGTAGCTCAGCATGCCGTGGAAGACGCCCTCCTCACCGGCGTTGAGCGACGCGGCGTGGAGACCCGTCTCAAGGCCCTTTCCACCCGCCTCGACGCCTACCAGCCTGACATCATCATTTACGAAGGGGTAGAAGATGCCCATCGCGTTGCTCCCGCCGCCCACGCAGGCCACTATGGCGTCCGGAAGCCTTCCCTCGGCCTCGAGTATCTGCGCCCTCGCCTCCCTCCCTATCACGGACTGGAAATCCCTCACGATGATGGGGTAGGGGTGAGGTCCGACGACCGAACCTATGAGGTAGTGAGAGTACTCGAAGCTCGCGACCCAGTCCCTCAGGGCCTCGTTTATCGCATCTTTGAGGGTCTTCGAGCCGGAATGGACCGGAATGACGTTCGCCCCGAGGAGCTTCATCCTGAAGACGTTCATGGACTGCCTCTCCACGTCCTCCGCCCCCATGTAAACGTCGACGCTCATCCCAAGGAGCGCACCAGCCATCGCCGTCGCGACCCCGTGCTGACCGGCCCCGGTCTCCGCTATGAGCCTGCTCTTGCCCATGAACTTCGCAAGCAGGGCCTGCCCTATCGCGTTGTTCGTCTTATGTGCACCGCCGTGAAGCAGGTCCTCCCTCTTGAGGTATATCCTGGCCCCGCCTATCTTCTCGCTCAGCCTCCTGGCGTAGTAGAGCGGGGTCGGCCTGCCGGCCCAGGTTCTGAGGTAGTAGTTTAGGGTCCTGTTGAACTCCTCATCGTCCTTGAGCTCGTTGTAGGCCTTCTCAAGCTCCCTCAGAGGCTCCATTAACGTCTCGGGGACGAACTGCCCCCCGAACCTACCGAACCACATTTTTTACCCTCCCAACGAATTCCTCTATAAGCGTTCTGTCCTTCACGCCGTTCCGCTCAACGCCGCTCGAGACGTCCACGCCGGCCGGTTTGACCCACCTCAGCGCCTCCTCAACGTTCTCCGGCGTTAGACCGCCCGCGAGGACTATCGGATACCTCCTTGCAACGATGGCGCTCACGCGGTAGTCGTGCCTCCTGCCGCTCCCTGCCCCCGTGTCGAGGAGGATCCTGTCAACCTCGTACTGGGCGATGAGCTCGAGGAGCCTCTCCGCGTCCTCCTCCGGGGAATCGCTCTCCCTCGGGACAGTGAAGGCCTTCATTACCGAGACACCGTACTCGGAGACCAGCCTCTCGACCGTCTTCGGATGCGCGTTGGAGTGCACCTGGACGTACTCCGCCCCGGTTCTTTCGATGGCGTTGGCCCACTCGGAGAAGCCGACCATGGTTGAGACCAGGTATATCGGGATCTCCGATTCCTCTATCAGGCCCCTGGCAACCGTCAGCGGAACCCTTCTCCGGGAGTTCGAGTTCACCACTACCCCGGTCGCGTCCACGTACCTCTCCACGAGCCTCAGTTCGTCCGGGTTTCTGACACCGCATATCTTCACGAACATCATCTCGTCATCTCCACGAAGTTTTTGATTATCTTGAGCCCCTCCCGGCTCTCCCACTCGGTCAGAACGCTTTCGGGATGGAACTGAACACCCTCGATGGGCAGCCTTCTGTGCCTTATCCCCATGATGACGCCGTCGTCGAGGGAGACGGCCGTTACCCTGAACCCCCTGGGAACCTCGAGGACGGCCAGGGAGTGGTAGCGGCCGGCTTTCAGGGGGTTCTTAACCCCCCTGAAGACACCCCTTCCATCGTGCCTGACCGGGCTGGCCTTGCCGTGCCTCGGGTTCACCCTGCCGACCCTTCCGCCAAAGACCTCCGCTATTATCTGGTGGCCGAGGCAGACTCCCAGCACCGGAACCTCCGCCTCGAGGACGATCTCCGGCGAGTTGCCGACCTCCCTCCTGTCCGAGGGGGAGCCGGGCCCGGGGGAGATGATTATCCCGTCCGGATCGAGCCGCCTCACCTCGGCCGGCGTGAGGGTGTTGGGAACAACCCTAACCTCGTCGAAGAGGGAAGCGTACTCGGCTAAGTTCCAGACGAAGGAGTCCCTGTTGTCCACGAGGACTATCATCCCACCACCCCCAGGGCCTTCAGGACGGCCCTCATCTTGTTCTCGGTCTCCTCGTACTCCCGCTCCGGAACCGAATCTGCCACTATTCCGGCCCCGGCCCTGACCCTCGCAACGCGGTCTATCTCCGCCATCCTGATCGCTATCGCGAGGTCCGCGTCACCGGTGGCCGAGAAGTAGCCCACCGCCCCCCCGTAGACGCGCCTCCTGCTCCTCTCCAGCTCGTCTATGATCTCCATCGCCCTTATCTTCGGCGCTCCGGTCAGGGTTCCCGCCGGAAACGCCGCTTCCATGGCATCGAAGGAGGTAAGCCCTTCCCTGAGTTCCCCGACGACCTCGCTCTCTATGTGCTGGACGTGGCTGTACCGGAGGACGTCGAAGAAGCGGACAAGCCTCACGCTTCCCGCCTTCGAGACCCTCCTGACGTCGTTCCTCGCGAGGTCCACGAGCATGACGTGCTCCGCCCTCTCCTTCTCGTCGTTTAGGAGGCGTCTCCGGATTTCCTCGTCCTCCTCCGGGGTTCTGCCGCGGGGGGCGGTGCCCGCTATCGGGTTTATCCTGAAGGTCTTTCCCTCGACGGAGCCCATCGTCTCGGGCGATGCCCCGACGACGGTCTTGCCGAACTCGAGGAGGAAGGTGTAGGGGCTGGGGTTTATGGAAACGAGGCGCTCGTACACCTCCAGGGAGTCGAGGTCAGTCTCAACGCGGTATTCCCTGGAGAGAACGACCTGAAAGACGTCGCCCGAGCGGATGTACTCCTTCCCCCTCTCCACCATCTCCACGAACTCCTCAATCCCGGCGTCGGTAGAGACGATGGAGGAACCACCTCCGGACCGCTTCCCCCTTCCTGCCCTCCGCACCACGGCCTCGGGGTCGAACGGCGGCTCCCGGAGGTAGAAGAACCCGAAGGTGTTCCTCACGTGGTCGTACACGAAGACCCAGGGGTAGTAGCCGAAGACCGAAGGCTCCTCGATGTCCCCCTCAACGTAGTTGTGAACAGCGTCGTAGGCGATGTACCCAACGAAGCCGCCGAGGAAGCGGTTGCCCTCGACGCTGTCCCTCATGAGGCCCTTCAGGGCGCGGAAGGGGTTGGTCTCGTCCGACATCCTCTCGCCGTCCACTAACGTGCCCCCACCCGAGACCTCAACCCTGAACTCGGGCATCGCCGAGACGTAGGTGAACCTGGCCTTCCTGTCCCCCTTCTCGGCGGAGCGGAGGATGAAGGGCATGTCGAAGTCCCTGAGGGCGGAGTACAGGTCAACGGGATCGACGTACCTCAGGACCTTGAAAGGCACGCTATCGCCCCCAGCCTCTCCAGCATTTTCTCCCCGAGGGCGCTCTCTGCAATCTCAACGCCTTCCCTGAAATCCCCGGCAACCCCAGCCGCGTACAGGGCGGCGGAGGCGTTCACCAGAACGAAGTTCCTGTCCTCCTCCCTCCCGCCCCCTGCCAGAACGGCCTTTATGCGCCGGGCGCTCTCCTCCGGGGAGGCGCAGGGGACGGGCTTCACCGGCTTCAGCCCGAAGTCCTCGGGCGAGACCGTGTAGGATTCCGCGCGTTTGCCCCTGACCTCAACGACGCTCGTTTCGGAGAAGGGACTCACCTCGTCCATCCCGCTTCCGTGGACGACGAGGGCCCGTTTGACCCCGAGGAAAGAGAGGGCCTCCGCCATGAGCTCCAGGAGGTCGGGGGAGTTCACGCCGACGATCTGGTATGCTGGCTCCGCTGGATTCGCGAGGGGGCCGAGGACGTTGAACACTGTCCTCACACCGAGGGCCCGCCGGACGGGCATTATGGGTCTGAGGGCCGGGTGGTACAGCGGCGCGAAGAGGAACGTAAAGCCCGTCTTCTCCACCATCTCCCTCGCCCTTTCCGGCCCGATCTCTGGGTTTATCTCGAGGGCCCTGAGGAGGTCGGCCGAGCCGCTCTTGGACGTTACAGACGTGTTCCCGTGCTTTGCGACGCGGGTGAATGAGGAGAGGATGAGGGCAGAGGCCGTGCTAACGTTTATCGTTGAGCTCCCGTCCCCGCCGGTGCCGGCGGTATCGGCCACCTCGCCGAGGTCAACCTTCACCGCAGCGTCGCGCATCGCCTTCGCGAGGCCCGCTATCTCCTCCCCCGTGTAACCCTTGGTCTGGAGCGCCGCTAGATAAGCCGCTATTCGAACCTCGCTCTCCTTCTCAAGCTCATGGAAGAGACCGTAGGCTTCCTCGAAGCTGAGGTTCTCTCCCGAGATTATTCTTTCAAGAAGGCTCATACCTCCACCTCCACGAACTTCCTGAGGAGCTCCCCGGGATCCTCTGCCTTCATGAGCGCCGTGCCTATCAACGCCGCGTCCGTCAGCCTGAGGGCCCTCCTGAGGTCATCAACCGTGGATATGCCGCTCTCGCTGACCCTGACGTATTTCTTCGGGATCAGGGGGGCGAGCCTTTCGGTCAGGGAAACGTTCCCGTCGTCGAGCTCGAGCTTTCTTATGTCCCTGTTGTTGATGCCTATCATCGTCGTGCTGGTTTCCAGGGCCCCCCTCAGCTCCCCCTCGCTGTGCACCTCAACGAGCGTGTCCAGCCCGTGCTCCTTCGCCAGATCCACCAGCTCGGCCAGATCCTCCCCGAGGAGCCTTGCTATCAGGAGAACCGCGGACGCCCCCGCCTCTGCGGTCCTTTCAACGTCCTCCCCTGTCGTTATGAAGTCCTTCCTGAGAACCGGCAGTTCGGTCTCCCTGCAGAGCCTCCTGAGGAACTCGAAGCTTCCCCTGAAGTACCTCGGCTCGGTTATGTACGAAATTCCGACGGCCCCGGCACGTTCATACGCCCTCAGAATCTCAAAGGGATCGCGGCCTCTCAGAAGGTCGCCGTACTTCGGAGAATGGACCTTAAGCTCAGCTATTATGGCGTTTTTCTTTGAGCTTCTAATTGCCCTGCTCAGGCCAAAAGCCATCACCCGTCATTGGAAATCACCGGGATGGCGTGGGAGCGTGAATATTTAACAGTTTGGACAGGTGTGTCCATCCAGCGGCCAAAAATTATCACTCAACTCATAAGGAATATACAGGATTGCGGTGTGAAGATTGCGGAGGAAAAGCGGAGCATTGCCAAACTTGTCAAGGAACTCGTGGGGACACAGCCGGCAGTTAAGGAGTGCATGAGCCTTGGGATAGTCAATGGAAGAACGCACTCTCTCCATCTTCTTGGAGGGCTCTTTGAGGTTGGGCCGAGACGGTACCCTTCTCCGCGGTTATGGCCGTGAGATTCGATTGAGGTGAGATTACTGTTCTAGGTCCTCCTCTCAAGCTCGTCAGTGAAGAGCAAGGCCAGGTGCTGTAGGCTTACACAGGACGTTGAGACGTTCGTGATAACAGTTTCCAGAGAGGACAAGGACACCCCCTTGAAGCTACTAAGAGGGTGTCCTCAAGGTCATTGAGGATAGCCACTAGTTCTGGTAAACCCAAAACTTTCATAACCTCTTCCCGCCTCCAACTGCATCAACACAACGTCAACATAACGTGCAGGTCATCTCCTACCACCGGGACACCATTCTCGTCCTCGACGCGAACTTGGCCTCGAGCTCTCAAAGGTCCTGCTGTGGAAGGTCGATAAGGCCTTCGGGGTCAGGGACTTTCGGAGTACCGGAGTCAGGCCAACAAAACCCGTTCGAGCTCCCTAAGAACCTCAAGCTGCTCCCCGGTCTCAACCGCGCACGGTCTGAGCCTCCTGACGCGGTAGAGAGCTTCCCTGAGGGTCGAGCGCCGGGAGTACATCAACCACGCCACCGCAACCGTCCCACTCCGCCCGCATCCACCAAGGCAGTGGACGAGGACTTTCTTCCTCTCCCCAACCTTGGCTTCAATCCAGCGGAGGATTTCAAGGAGCTGACTCAAAGGAGGAGAGCTAAAATCCGGGATTGGGCTGTGGAAGACCTCAACTCCCCGCCTTTTCCACTCCTCAAGCGAATACGGGAGCTCGAAGTCCTCAACGAGGACCACCACCGCGTCGAAGGTTTCGGCAACTTCGTCCAGCTCTTTCCCCATAGGCATCCGCGAGAAGGCGACGTCCTCATCGATGAAGACCACGGGGAGATACATGCTCTCACCGCTGAAAACTATACAGGAGAGTAGATAAACTTTTGGAAAACCGTTAAAAATTCGAACGTCGAAGTATTACAGGTGGAATCGAGAAACCAAAAGGTTTTTAAATAGAGAGACATATGTAATAATAAAGTTGCATATGGAGAGGTGAAAGAACCATGAGGAGATTCTTTGGCGTTCTGCTGGTTGGCATACTGCTCCTCAGCGTCCTGGGAGCAGGCTGCATAAGCACAGGGACAACCACTGGAACCAAAACAAGCGGCGGAGGGGCTGGAAAGAGAAGCGCCGACCAGTTGCCCAACGCCGTCAACGAGAACGGCAACGTAAACACGGGGGATTTGAAATCGTACATTGACTCGGTGCCAGCCGGTACCTTAACCCCGGAGGAGAAGGACGGCCTGCTTTACATGGTTGAGGAGGAAAGCTAGCACACGACGTTTACATTAAACTCTACGAGAAGTGGGGGCTTACGATATTCAAAAACATCGCCGAGAGCGAGAGCACACACGTGAACGCCGTTCGCTCGCTCCTTGAGAAGTACAACATAACCGACCCAACTGCCAACGAGCCCGTTGGAGTGTTCACCAATCCTGACTTACAGGCGCTTTATGACCAGCTGATTGAGATGGGTAGCAAGAGCGAGGTTGATGCACTCATGGTTGGAGCCCTGATAGAGGAGACAGACATCATCGACCTCCAGGAGAGAATTGACCAGACTAACAAGCTCGACATAATAGCGGTTTACGAGAACCTCATGAAGGGAAGCAGAAACCACCTCCGTTCGTTCGTCAAGACTCTCTCCAGTTATGGGGTGACCTACGAGCCCCAGCTCCTTAGCAAGGCCGAGTACGAGGAGATAATAGGCTCGGAGATGGAGACGGGGCAGGGAAAGGGCAAAGGGCACTGACGCAGTTCAGGTCCATGAGTCGTCCAAAAGATTTTTCATGACTTTTTGAATATTTTTCGACAAAACTTTTCTATTATGCAATATCAAATTGTTAGATTATTCCCCCCAGAAACGCCGTTAAAAGGCCCTAATGACATGACATCTCGTCAAAAAAATATATGAAAGATTAGTCTAAAGTTATTCAAAGATAACAAAGGACAACAATATAACACAAAATAACAAAATAAGCTTTGATATAGACAGATGAACCAAAAGTAGTATAACACACAGTTACGAACATTTTTCGAAGGTTCCTCTGGAACAAATCGCACGGTGGTGGCAAAGATGTTCAGTCCAGGTAGCGACGGTTTTATGCTGATAGCGGCTGCGCTGGTGTTTATAATGACCCCCGGTTTGGCTTTGTTCTACGGGGGTATGGTCAACAAGAAGAACGCGGTAACGATGATGATGCAGAACTTCTTCTCTGCTGGGTGGACGACTGTAATCTGGGTCCTCTTCGGTTTCAGCCTAGCCTTTGGACCTGACGTCAAAGGTATAATCGGAAACGCCCACTACTTCTTCCTGAACAACATAACCCCGAGCACCCTCTACCCAGGGAACCATGTAATCAGCATGTACACATTCATGGTCTACCAGCTCATGTTCGCCATAATCACCCCGGTTCTCATGACGGGAGCCTTCGCCGACAGAATGCGCTTCAAGGCCTTCATCGTCTTCATGACCCTCTGGCTGTTCCTCGTGTACTTCCCCTTCGCCCACTGGCTCTGGGGCGGTGGCTTCCTGCAGAAGTGGGGCGTTGAGGACTTCGCCGGTGGAATAGTCGTCCACACGAGCGCCGGTTTCGGTGCCCTTGCAGTGATAGCTTACCTCGGCGCGAGAAAGCACGTAAAGGAAGGGAACCACAGCCTCCCGCTGATACTCATCGGAACGGCCCTGCTCTGGTTCGGCTGGTTCGGCTTCAACGCTGGCTCGGCTTTGAGGGTCAACGTCGACACCAACGTGGCATTCGTCAACACGATGGAGGCGGCCGCCTTCGCCGCGGTTACGTGGATGTTCCTCGACTACTGGAGAACCGGAAAGTGGAGCGCCCTCGGTTTCATGACGGGCTCGATAGCGGGCCTCGCGACAGTTACCCCCACGGCGGGATTCATAAGCCCGCAGGCCGCGATGATTGTCGGCGTTCTCTCGGCAATAATCTGCCACCTGGCGGTTGACTTCAAGAACAAGAGAGGCTGGGACGATGCCCTCGACGTCTGGGGCGTTCACGGCATCGGTGGTTTCTCCGGAATAATCCTCCTTGGAATCTTCGGAAGCTCGGCGATACTCGGAAGCAACGGTTTACTCCATGGGGACGCCACTTTCTTCGCCAAGCAGGTCGCCGCGGCGGTCTTCTGTGCAATCTACGCCTTCGTGGTGACCTACATCCTGATATGGATAACTGACAAGATAACCCCCGTCCGCGTTCCCGAGGAGGCCGAGAAGACCGGTCTTGACGCCTACGAGTGGGCCGAGGCGACCTACGTGGACGCCTGACCCCTCTTTCTGTTCTTTTCACTTTCCTCAGAGTCGTAGAGGAGCATCCCTTCCCGTCGGGAAGAGGCCAGGAGCTCACCGTTCTTATCGAAGACCCACGCGCCTCCCGGAGGGTAGCTGTTGACGATGAACGCCTTAACGCCGAGCAACTTTACCCGCTCCGCCATCGCCCTAACGTCATCTTCGTTAAGCTCCCCGTAGTCAGGCGAGTACTCCATCGGCACGAACAGGTAGTCCGGCCCCTTCCGCTTAACCCACTTCGCTATCCTCTTGTTGTAGAGGTCGCCACAGATGATTACCGCCACCTTTCCGAACTCCGTCTTCGCGGTCCGGACGGTGTTGCCGGTGCAGAACTTCATCGGCTCCTGGAACTTCCTGTGCTTGAGGAGGACCTCGCCGTTGCGCCCGATGAGAAGGGCCGAGTTGTAGACGCAGTTCTTGTAGGGCTCGGGGAGGCCGAAGACGACGTAGACTCCCGCCTCCCGTGCGAGCACGCTCACCCTCTCGACTATCTCGCCGTAAAGCCCCGCCCCGCTGAAGTCCCACTCCTCAAAGCCTGTCAGGCAGTACTCGGGGAAGACGAGGAAGTCCGGCCCGCGTTTCAGCGCCTCGTTGAAGCGCCTCTCGAACTCCCTCCAGTTGGCCTCGAAGTTTCCGACTTCAACGCGCATCGGGATTAGCGCCACTTTCATTTTCTCACCCTCCCGAGAACGAGCAAGAAGGCGTCACACTCCCTGCCGTGGCTAAACGCCCGTCCAAGTGTCAGCTCCTCCCCAGCCTCCAGCCCGTAGTGCCCGGCAAGTCCCTTAACCTTTTCCCTAATGCCGTTGATGTCGAAATCGCCCACGATGATTCTGCCGTCTGGCTTCAACAGTTCAAGGGCTCTCTTGAGGAACGGCCCCGGTTCGATATCGTGGAGGATGTAGGAGAAAACGACGACGTCAAAGTCCCTGCCGACGTCATCTCTGAAAAAATCCGCGTTGATGAACCTCAGCCGTTCGTTCTCAAGCCGCCCGAGGAAGGGAAAGAAGTCCGGGGCTCTCTCAATCCCGATAACGGTTCCCCTCTCGGAGAGCGCGAGGGCAAGCAACCCGGAGCCGGAACCGACGTCGAGAATTCTTCCTTTCGCCCGCTTCACGATTTCTTCCATGGTCTTCAGCCTCAGCCTTATTTCCTCCCTGTGGGCCGGAAATAGCGCCAGCCTCGAGCCGACCAGCCACATCAGCTCTTCCTCGGTTCCGCCAGACTCCCTGAAGGCATCAAGAGCCTTGGAATAAAACGTCTCCATGACTTTCACGGTCTCACCTCCTCCCGTTTGTCCGGGCTTTTGCGTTGTGCCTCCTCCACAACCCCCTCGTGGCTTCGAGTCCGAGGAGAAGTAGCCCGAGCGCGAGCCCCTGCCACAGGGGTTCCCCAAACTTCTTCATGAGGAGACCCATCACCAGCAGGAAGAACGCCACGTCGATGACCGATTCAACCCTTTTAAGGCCCCTCCTTTCCACAGCGTAGAGCGCGAGGAGGTAGATGACAACGAGGAGGAAGTAGAGCGGCCCGATGTAGTAAGCTGGCAGAAAGAAGAGAGCGATGAAGAAAAGAACCACGAGGACCGCCAGGGAGTCCCTCATACCACCACCTCTGTCCGGAGGAGGGGGAGCGATATGGAAAATCCCTCGTCGAACCATGCCCTCGTTAGCTCCCTCCCGATGCCCGTGGCGTTTTTGAGAAGCCCCCAGACGTTCCCCCTGAGCCCAAGGCGTGAGAAACCAACAACCTCGCCCCGCTCGACGACGAGAGCCGGCGTTACGACGACCGAGAAGTCGCCGGTGGCGCGGTCAATGGCGTTCGCGCCCCGGAGGCCGAGGGCAATAAAGCCCCTATCAATTTCCGAAATCAGCCCTTCCAGTGTCTTGTTTCCCGGTACAATGGTTAAGTTATGTGAACCGGCGATGATTCTCTCCTCGATTCTTATCCCGTCCCCAGTGCTCTCCCTACCAGCCTTCCATGCGCTGTGGCTGTCCCAGAGCAGACCCCTGACGATGCCATTCCCAATCAGGACGTTCTTCCTCGCCCTAACCCCCTCGTCGTCCGCCCTCACGTAGCGGAGGGAATTTTCATTGAGCGGGTCGTCGAGGAGCGTGACGAGCGGCGAGGCGATTGCTTCCCCCGGCTTTGCTGCCGTGCCTCCTTTCACCTCAACGCTCCCGCAGAACTTCCGGAGGGCCGCGGGAAGGAGGAGGTCTGAGAGGGGCGACGGTGCTACGATGGCCTCCATTCTCCCCTCTGGAGGCTTGACGGCCCCGAGACCTTCGACGAGGTTGAGGTACGGGTTGAGGAGTTCTTCAAGCTCCATTCGTTTGGAAGAGCCCGCATAGACCTGAAACGGAGCCTTCCCTCCAATTTCAAGCTCGGCCATCATGAAGGAGTATGAACCTTCAACGTCCGCCCCCGCGGTGCTCTCGACCGAGAAGCGCCTCGTTATAAGCTCAACCGTCCCGGAGAGCGAGAACCCCCGCTTTTCCAGTTCACCGGCCAGCGCGGAGAGCTCGCAGGCGAGGTCTTCTACATCTACCTCAAACGTCCTGTCCCAGCGAGCCCTGCAACCGGCCGGGAGGTGGTAGTCCTCCTCCTTTGAAAAGCGGAGCGTCTCGCGGGCGAGCCTCAAAGCCTCCCCCTCATCTTTACCTTCGGCGAGCGCCGAACCCACCTTCCCGTTCTCGATGAGCCTCACCGCTGTGAACTCCCTAACGCGGGCGAAGGGCTTGAGGCTCCCCTCGAGGGAAACGCCGGTCCGCTCCCCCCTCAGGCGGTAAACCTCGCGCTCCATTCACACCACCCGGATTCCCTTTTCGAAGAGGACGTGAGGTCCTCCCATGCTCACCCTCACCACCTGACCCTTTCCGCAGTAGCAGTTCTCAAAGTCGAGTTCCCTTCCAAGCCCCCTGATTCCGGGGAGCGCGTCGAGGGCTTTCCCGCTCGCCGTCGCGCCGAAGATTGGCTCGGCTATCTCACCGTCCCTGATGACGTAGCCCTCCAAAATTCCAACGGTAAACGAGGAGTCGAGGCCGGTCTGTCCCGGACCGGCGCTCACGAGGTAGTAGCCAAGCTTGATTTCCTCGAGCAGTTCCTCAAACGTCCAGTCCCCGGGTTCAAAGTAGGTGTTCCTCATCCTCACCATCGGCTCGAAGGCGTAGCTCTCGGCCCTCGCGTGGCCGTTCGGTTCGATGCCGAGCAGAAAAGCCCGCTCCCTGTCCACGAGGGGCTCGTTGAAAACTCCATCCTTCAGGATTTCGACCTTCCTAACTGGAACGCCCTCGTCGTCGTAGAGGTCGTTTCCGTGGCCGTCTTCAACGTTTCCGTCGCTCAAGCCCACGAACTCCGGTGCAATCCTCTCGCCGAGCTTATCAGCTAAAGGCGTGTTCGGCAGTTCGTCCGCCTCTGCGAGGTGTCCCAAAGCCTCGTGGGCAATCATCCCAGCGAAGCGCGGCGAGAGGAGAACCGGGACGTCTCCCAGCTTTGGCCTTCCTCCGCGGAGGAAGCAGTCCATCTGACCGCGGATTTCAGTGAGGATTTTCTCCGTCATGGCATCAACGGCCTCGAAGCCCCTCTCGATTGAGCCGGTTAGGCTGAAGAGCTCTGCACTTCGTCCGTTTGAGGAGGCCGTTAAATAGGTTATGAAGGAGATTCCCGCCAGCTCCCACTCGATTTCGGTCCCTTCGCTCGTGATTAGCCTTTTGACGCCTGAGAAGTCGGAGTACCTGACGACCTTCCTCTGCGCCCCTGGAAGCCCGTTGAGGAGCCCCCGGACAGCCTCAACCTTTTCCTCGAGCGGCACTTCTGGAGGCTTAACCTTCATCCTGCTTCTTACCCTGTCTCTAACTGGTTTTATCTCGGCGAGCCTAACGCCCCCTTCCCCGACCCGTGCGAGCTTCACCGCTTTTCCAACGGCCCACTCAAGGTCCTCCCTGGAGTTCACCGAGACAAAGCCCCACGAACCGTTCGCAAGAACCCTAACGCCGAAGCCTCCAATGGAGCGGGTGGAGACGGTTACCTCCTCTGAACCCGTGATTTCGGTTCTGAGGAGCCGTTCCTCCCTCACCTCAGCATACTCCGCGCCGAGGGACAGCGCGAGCTCAACTGCTCCTTCAACGTCCACCTCAAACACCTGAATTCCAAATCAAGGATAATCCTTAAAAACAATTCGGAGTTGTAAATACGGTGGTGGCATGTTCCGGAACCTCGGGATAACCTTCGAGCCGACCTACGAGGAGAAACCCTGGCTCTACGATCCGAGGAGTGAAACCGGACGGAAGAGGCTCAAACGGATGAAGGAACTCCTCAGGGACGTTCTTCCCCGGCTTGGCGGGAAGGCCCTCGACGTAGGGTGCGGCATGGGGGTTTCAACCCTCACCCTCGAGGAGCTGGGCTTTGAGGTTGTGGGAATAGACACCCAAGAGGAGCTCGTAAAGAACGCGGGAGAAATCGCCCGGGAGCTCGGCTATAGAGCGGAGTTCAGGGTCATGGACGCTAGGAACCTCGATTTTCCAGATGAGAGCTTTGACCTCGTTGCCTTCCTCGGCAATCTCCTACCACATATGAGCATCTACGACTTTGACTCAGCCGTGGGGGAGGCCTTCCGCGTTTTGAAGCGGGGAGGGGTTTTGGTCGTCGAGTACGCCGACTGGGTCAGGCTGCTCCACGAGAACTACCGCGAGGTGCTGGTGGAAGAGCCCTTCACCTCGTTCCACGTTCGCCTCGACACGCTCACCGGGACCGCGGAGAGACTCTTTGTAAACTTCGAGAAAGGCTACTTCTTCAGGACTAAAATCAACGTCTGGGCCCCTTGGATAGTCGAGTTCGTTCTGAGGAAGGCCGGTTTCGACGTGAGAACCCACTACAGAAGTATTTTCAGCGTTGTGACCGTCGGGACAAAGCCGGGCAACATTTAAATACTCTCAAAAGTAAAGTTAGGCTCAGGGGTGAACCATGGTTCGGGGTCGAAATCCGTTTAAGCTCAGAACGCTGAGTAGGAGAGCAGAGCTCTTTGGGGAAAGCCATAAAAAAGCGTTGGAGGAACTGGAGTCCCTCATCCTTGAAGGCGAGCCCGTAGTCTTGCTAGGACCGAGGAGGGTGGGAAAGACCAGCCTCCTAAACATAGCCCTGAACGAGAACAAAAACAGAATCTGCTACCTGTACTACGACCTCAGCCCGTTCATGGGGCAGAGAGCGGTAAACGTTTCCCAGCTCGTCGTTACGAAGTCGAACCTGCTGGCTTTCAGTGAGAAAGCAGGCTTTCGCGTAAACCTCAAAATAATCGAAGGATGGAGGGAAAGGGTAACGACATCGGAGTACTCAAGGGAGCTTCTCAACCTCCTCAGGGAACTCCACGAGCGGTGTGACCACGGGGCGATAATCTTCGATGAAGCCCAGACCCTGGCTTTTCTCAGGGGCCTTGACTTCAGGGGGGTCTTCCAGCTCATCATGAACTCCTACGATAATATAAGCCTCGTTTTGACCGGTTCAATGCCCGGAATCCTCTCGAACTATCTCAATCCGGAGGCGGAAGAGGCGGGATTTTCGAGGTTTTTCAACGAAATATCTGTCAGCAGGTGGGATTCCAAGACAACCGAGGAATACCTCAGGAAGCACATAGACATTGATGAGGGCGAGGTTAGAGAAGTCTCCCTGAGTCTATCGAACGTTCCCGGTTTCGTCGCCATGTACGGCCACCTCAGATGGAGGGGACTCAGCCACTCGGAGGCCCTTTCAAGGGTGTACGAAAAGGCGGTGAGCCTCTGGAAAAGCGACGTTAGAAAGTTCCTGACGGTCTACAGCTCCCACACCTACTACTACCTCCTCCTGGCATTGGCAGTTGGGCCGCCCATAGGGTTGAGGTACTCCGAGCTTATGGAAAGCGCGTTTGAAGTTGCCCAAAAAATGGGGGGCTCTTTCAGTGAATCGAGCTTTAAAAGGGCCCTGAGGCGCCTGAGGGACGCTGGCTTCATTGAAGAGACCGAAACGGGGAGGTATTTAATTCCCGAGCCCCCACTCAGAGAAGCCCTCAGGAGGCTGAGGTTATGAGAACATACTCCTTCGGCACCGAAACAGTCCCCGTCGCCCTCGCCGGCGACCTGCTCGTTGGAATCGTCCACGACGGGAAAAACTACCGGATAATGCTCGCAAGGCTCGACGGGGTAGAGATAGTTGAGACTCGCTTTTTGGCTGGAGAGAACGACTGGGAGGGCCACAGCGGGGTTAAGCTCGACGACGGCTACCTCATCGGTGGGGCGGTTGAGGGAATTGCAACGCCCGATGGCGGCGAGGGCTGGAAGGCATACCTCGCTAAGCTTGATGGGAACTTAAACGTTCTATGGGAGCTGAAGCTCGACGTTAGAAGCAACGGGGCCGTTCACTCAATCCTGCCCGCGGGGGAGGGAATCATCATAGCGGACGAAACCGGGAGGCCGGGAAACAGGGGCTTCTTCATGGGAAAGGTCTCCCCGAAAGGCGAGCTCCTCTGGCTGAAGGATTTTGGGAGCTGGGACGACGTCCTCTTCACGGCCCTTCTTCCATCGGGGAACGGTCTAAAACTCATCGGGAGCGTCAAAGAGGGACGCTGGGAGGTCAGAGCCTTTGACTTCGATGAAAACGGCGAGCTTCGCTGGGAGGAAGCCCTCGCGGAGGGGATAGCGCTGACGGCCTGCTCCTGGAACGGAGAGCTCGTCCTGGCCGGCTACCGCGGGGAGAACTTCTGGCTCAGGATCGGTGAAAGAGACGTTGAGCTCGGGAAGGGTAGCGCGACCTCGCTTCTGCCCCTCAAAAATAAGCTCCTCGTTGGCGGCGAGCTCGAAGGGAACGCGGTCGTCGTTGAAATCGTCGAGGGGAAAGAACCGAAGGTTCAGAAGCTCTGGAGGAACGGCTGGGTCGAGGTTTTGGGTGAGGGAATTGCAGCGGGCGTTACAAGGGAGTGGAAAATGGTCATCACCCGCCTTTCCCCTTGAGGGCTATTATCCCGGCGTAGACGACGCCCAGCATGGCGAAGCCGAGTATAACACCCCACAGGAGGCTCGAGAGCGAGAAGACATCGCGGAGGTACGAGATAAGCCCCGAGGTCACCTCCCAGAAGACCAGCGGAGAGAGGAGGGAAAGCGGTACAGCTACCGCGATGATCCTTCTCGCCCTCTCATACTTGATGTAGAGCTCAGGAAGCAGGTTGTCAAGCCAGTGGACGGCCATTACGACGAGCAAACTTTTCGTGTAAATGTAGCCGAGGCCGAAAACGAGTCCTCCAAGGGTCGCCGAAAGTAGCTTTCTCCAGCTCCAGGTGGAGTGGGAGAACCTGTGGCTCAGCCCGAAGAAAACCGAAATCGCAACCAGCCCGGCGAAGGGATTCCAGAGCGAGAGCAGGCCGAGGAAAACGTAGCGGAAGCTGAGCTCCTCTGGAAGGGCGGAGCTTATCACCTGAAGGAAGGCGAGCTTAGGGAGGCTTGAGTTTTCGATGAACTCGACCACCTTCCTGTCTTCTTCCGTCTCCGGGTTGAGGAAGCGCCCCAACTCATCAATCGACGGCAGAAAGCTGAGGACTGAAAGGGCGAACAGCACGAGGAAGGCCTTAACGGGGAAGTCCCAGCGGACGAAGTAAACCGCGGGACAGAGAAGCGTCACAAGAACCGCGAGGAGAACCTCGGCAGCGGAAACAACGCCCCAGTAGGCCACTATCTCGTCCGTCCATCTGCTGAGGCTTTTCACCAGAGGGCTTAGGTAAAGCCCCTTGGAGAGCCAGAGGAGGAAGGCCAAGGCGAAGACCGCGAGCGGGTTCATCGGCACCACTGAAACCAACGTCATGGAAAACGCTTAAAACTCTTTCGCGTTGTAATAATTGGGGATTTTCATGCGACCGGTAATCGTGAAGGGGGAGAGAGTGTCCCTTGCAGTTATCCTCAAAGAAGACCTTAGGAAAAGCTGGGAATGGTACAACGAGAGAAGCACGGTCAGGAACTTCTTTAACTCTGCTTACTTCACGCTCCCGGAGGAAGAGGAGGAATTCTATGAAGAGCTGAAGAAGAACAAGGAAAGGCGCCTGCATTTGCCGTCATCAAAAACGATGGAACCCTCATAGGCATCGCGGGCTTCAACTGGGTCAACTGGAGCGCGAGGTGGGGCGAGCTGTTCTACTACCTCGCACCGGAGGAGAGGGGAAAGGGTTATGGAACGGAAGTCGTGAGGCTCCTATGCGAATACGCCTTCAGGCACCTAAACCTGCGTAAGGTCTGGGCGAAGGTTCACAGCGACAACATTCCTTCAATCCGCGTTCTCGAGAAGAACGGCTTCTCATTGAGCGGACGGTTCCGGGAGCACGTCTGGAGCGACGAGAGGTACTTAGACGAGCTGATTTACGAGAAGTTCAGGAGGGATGAAAATGATTGAGCACTTGGAACTCCATCTAAACCTCGACTTCAAAAAGGGAGCGCTGGAAGGAAAGGCAACGTTAAAGCTGGCCGGAAAAGCGGGAATCTTCCTCCTCAACAGAGGCCTGAAAGTGGACTCCGCGAGCGTCCCGTTTTCATGGCGCTTGGAGGGTCTGAGGGGCTTTGAGGCTTTTGAGGTCGGCGTCGTTCGGCTTGAGAATCCCCTCAAGGAAGTCAAGCTTAGCTATTCGGGAAGGCTTGAGAGCTATGAAAGCGTCCTCCCCTACCTCAAGGACTCCATAAGCCGGGAGTACACCCTACTCAGAACGGACTCGCTCTTTTATCCAATCCCGTCGGAGCCAGACTTTGAAAGCCTCATAAAGTCGGTCGTGGGCTCCGAATTTAACGCGGAAATAACGGTTGAGGGCGTTCCAGAAGGGCTGGTAGTGGCGTTTGGCGGAGAAATTGGGGGAAACCGACTGAGAATCGATGGCACAAACAGGCTCGACATTGCGGTGGCACCTTTTAAGGTCATTGAAAAGGGCCCCTTCAGGCTCTTCGTTCTGGGCGAGGAAGGAATCGGCAGAACCCTCGAACTGCTTGAGAAGGCATACTGGTTTTATTCGTCCATCTTGGGACGCAGGACGAATAAGTTCACCGTCATCGAGACGCCAGAGAACTACGGCGGGCAGGCCGGGAAGGGCTATGCGCTCGTCTCCGGAAGCTCGCTCAGGGCTGAGATACCCGCAAACCTCTACCACGAGCTCGCCCACCTCTGGAACCCGAGGGCAACACCCGAGGCGCACCTGAGCAGGTTCTTCGACGAGGCCTTCGCCAACTATCTAACGGCGCTTGCTATTGGGGAGATACACGGCGAGGAAGCGTTCAACCGCTTCATCGAGGGCCTGAGAAGGGACTACGAGGCCATCGTCGGGCGCTTTCCGGAGGCGGAGAAGCTCAGACCGTCGGAGTGGGGAAGGCTCGGCCTATGGGAGCTATCGTACACGAAAGGGGCCTTAATCCTTTACGACCTTCACCTGCTAATGGAGGATTCCTTCTACGACGTCCTGAGGGAGATTGTAGAGAAGGAAAGCGTAGATTTCGAGAGGTTCAGAGAAATAATCAAGGACGTATCAGGGATTGAAATCAATGTGTAGCTCCCAAAAAGCTTCCACGAGTGCTGGTCCCAAATGAAAAAGACGTGTAAGGCACGGGGGTAAGTGTAGTCTATTTGGCTTTTATTTATTTGGTTTAATATGTACCCTTATTTATTATTTTAAAGAGAGTTAAAGGAAGATATAATAATTCCGTAGGTTTTAGAGGAGCTTGTAAGAGTGACTCCGTCTTGTTTGGAATACTATTTTTTATAAAGACAAAAAAAGTTTAAGAGGATAAAATATTTAAAATTTCTATGCACAAGCTGTTAAGATGAGCTATCTTCAAATCTCCGACCACACCTTTGAACCAATGTCCTCCCTGTCCTGAAAGGAGGGAGTATCCAAAAAAAGGAAAAACAAGACGTGATAGTAAGAGGAGATGATGGATAATGAACAAGGCTGATAGTATTTTAAAACGTATTGAAAACATCTTGTGGTCTATTGAAGTCAAGGGAGACTTTTTGAAAGCAAGAGAAAAATACATGGAAGTGCTTGGGGAAATAAAAGAGCTCCCAGAAAGTGAAGAGAAATTTAAGCTTATGTCATTTTGTATGATGCGAATTGCGAATGTGGAAAATGCATTGGGAAACATTGAGGATGCAGAAGAGTTTGCAAGAGAGGCACTTAAATATGCTACTAAGTCCGGAGAAAAAGTAAGTCAGGGACGAGTATTACTTGTTCTTAGTTCAATCCTCAATACAAAGCAGAAATTTGAAGAAGCCCTAACTTATGTCCAAAAAGCCAAACTTCTATTCAAAGAATCATATAAGGAGGTGCCGGAATTCGATGCTATACAAGGTTACGGATGGGCGCTTCTTCTGGAAGGGAGTATTCTTTTGAATATGGGGAAAATCCAAAAAGCGGAAGGCGCGGCAAAAGAAGCTTTGAAAGTTCTAGAAGGCATTAACAATATCCCCGGGATTATTAATGCATATGAAGTTCTCGCTAGGGTATATGATAGGGCAGGTAGGCTAGAAGAAAAACGAAGAACTGAAGAAGAAATCAAGAGGCTGAAAGAAAATCTGGATGGGGGCTAAATGTTTAGATATCTTAGGGAAGGTACTGATATGTACTACAAGGCCCTTCCTAATACATAGGATGCAACTACTGAAATTGGAGAGAAGAGGATTATAAAGCCAAAAAGAAGTCTTAAGGGATATTTGCCTATAAAAAGAGAAAAAGCTCCGGATGTTGGCTGTGGCACAGGAATTTCGACGTTTGCCTTAGAGGGACTCGGCTTTGATATTGTTGGAATAGATATTAGAGAAGAGACAATTCAAAAAGCCAAGGAAATTGCAAAGAGAAGAAGATCAAAGGCGAAGTTTTACTTTATGGATGCCAAAATATTGGAATTTGAGCATGAAAGTTTTGATCTTGTAGCTTTATTGGTTCTCCCCTGCCACATTTTAGTGTTTATGAGTTTGACGAAATAATTAAGGAAGCCTACCGAGCGAGTCTTAAAGCCAGAGGAGTGCTTGTAGTTGAATACGCAGATACGGTAAAAGGACTTTATAACTGGCACAGAGATGTTTTTGTAGAGGGTTCGCTGATCTCTATTCACAAGAGCTTTAAGTTTATTGAAAGTTTGGAAGAAAGGTTTTTCGTAGATTTGGACAACGGGACAACTTTTAGTGTCAAGTTTTACATCTGGTCTCCGTGGATTGTGGAGTTTACTTTAAGAAAAGCTGGCTTTAAAGTGGAGAGTCATTACATAATTACATAAGTGAGAGGATGGTTGTAACAGCGGGGATAAAATCGTAATTTAGATGGGGGGTATGGCTCATGTCTTTCTCCTCAAAAACTTCTTCCACTCAACGTCCGGGACAAGACCTTCAACGAGGACTTCAATGATATCCTCTGGAAGACCCTCCTTTCTGAGGACCCTTCTAAAGCCCCGCCTCGCCCGGTTGGTTATCCTCACGAGCCCGGAGATTCTAAATGCAATCACCGGAAGGCGGAGAAAAAAGCGGAGAAAGGAAAGAGGGTTCATTCACTGCCCCCGTCGGTCTTTCTCTCCCCCCCAAACCCCTGAGAAAAGCCCGGAATCTGGAACTTCCCGCCGTGTCCCTTTATAAGGCCGCCGAGCATCTCCATGAGCTTCTTACCTGGGTTTATCGAGTCCATGTACTCCTTGGTGAGCTCAAGCGCCGCCTCCTTGTCCATGCCCGCCTCGACGAGGTTCTTGTAGAACTCAGCCACGCTCTTCCCCATCGCCTGAACCCTCTCCGGGCTGTAGAGCTCGTTGAGGAGCTCCTTCAGCGGCTGGAGGATGTCCTCCACCATGTCGCCAACCTTCTCCATGAGGAGGGGTATCTTCTCCAAGTCCTTGTCGCCCTCGTAGGCCTCGATGAGGTCTTCAAGCACTCTCGCCTTCTTCCTGAGAACCTCAAGCTCCTCCGGCGTCTTCGCGTTCCTCATCTCTTCAACAATCTCGTTCAGGAGTTCCTCCAGCTTCTCAGGTGCTCCAACCTTCTCGTTCACCATACCAACCACCTCGATAATCATTAGCCCGGTCAAGGTTAATCGGGATTCCGATTATTTCAAGCCACTTTTTGACCACTCGCCTGGAGAGGGCGTAGACCTTCCCCCTCTCACCCGGAACCTCAACGACGATTCCCATCTCCCGAAGCTCGGTCAGCCTTGCCCTCACGGTGTTCCGCGAGGCCTTTCCGCGCCTGCCCTTCAGCTCCCGCGCTATCTCGCTCACGTTTGCCCGCTTGAGGTCGAAGAGAATCCGGACGATTTCCCTCGATATCGGGTCTGTAACCTCGGGAACGGCCACCTCTATTCCCAGCCCACCGTACTGGGCATAGAGGTTGATAAGCCGAAGGTAAGCCTGTGCCAGCTGGGAAACGAGAGCAAAGCTCTCCCTGAGCTCTTCGAGCGCCTTCCTGAGCTCCTGCACTTCCCTAGCGAGTTCCTCATCGGGCATGGTTAATGATTGGGTGGTCAATCATTTAGCCTTTCCGGTCAGTGGTGAACAGTTCCGCAATCCAGACGTAGCGGTTGAGCCTTTCAAACCGGCACTCCAGCCCGAGCCCGGCGCATATCCTCCCCAGCCCCTCGACGGTGGTGAAGTACTCGTCCCCTATCTCCTCGGCAAGACCGTCCTCCTCGCCAATGAGCCTCTTCGCCTCCTCCGACTCGAACATTACGTCCGCTATTATGATTTTACCGCCGGGCCTCAGGACGCGGAGCATCTCCTTAATCGCGTCCCGCTTTTCCTCGTCGGGCACGTGGTGAAAGGCATAGGTCGTTATCACGGTATCGACACTCCCGTCTGGGAGAGGAATCCTCAGGAAGTGCCCGCCGAGGGGCTCGAACCCGTGCTTCTCCCTGAACTTCCTGCGCATCCCCGCGGAGGGCTCGACGCCGATGTAGTTTTCCGGGTCGAGGAAGCGCAAAATATTGCCCGTTCCACAGCCGACGTCGAGGACGAGCCCTTGGGCCCGCTCAGCAACAAGCCTCAGAACCCTCCAGTAGCCGCGGTGTATCCAGTCCTCCGTCTCGACGTCCTCGTCGTAGCTTTCGGCCCAGCCGTCGAAGTCCCAGCGCTCCATGAGCTCACCAATGAAATCCGCTTCACAATATCTTTTAAAACCCTCCCCCAAAGTCCGGCCATGAAGCGAACCCTTTACCACCTCCAGCTCCTCACGTCAGCCCTTAGAACAGCGGGAGACGCCATCGAGAGCGTTGCCCTGCCCTGGGGCATCCTCCAGAACACCGGCTCGCTCCTCAGCATCGGCAGCTTCGCCCTCTTCTCCCACCTGCCCTGGGTTATCCTCCCGCCCCTCCTCGGAAGGGCGCTCGACAGGACGGCCAAGAAGGTCAGGCTGGCCTTCCTCGCGCTCATCCTCCAGTCTACTCTCGCGGTCCTTATAATTCCACTCTCATCGAACGTCACTGCGTTCTACCTCATCGTCTCCGGAATCTCCGCCCTCGACATCCTCCACCGCTACTATGGCTTCTCGCTGGTTGCTTCGATGACCCTCGACCCGTCGGAGCTCCAAAGCCTCAACGCAAAACTCGCCACCGTTGGAAACGCCGTTTCGCTGGTGGCTTTCCCGCTTGCCGGCTTTCTGTCATACCACTTTGGGATAAGAGCAATGCTCCTCGATGCGGTTCTCCTTCTCACCGGTGCGCTCGCGCTGGTTCCCTATCTTAATGTTGAGGTGAGAGGGAAGAGCAGGGAACCCCCGCTGGAGAGCTCCAGTGGGAGGGTAACCATTGAGAGACGGCTCGTCATCGGAGTTCTCGCCTCCGTGCTCCTCTTCAACTTCGCCCTCGGCTCGTTCAGGATTTTCATCTTCGCATCGCTGAGGAAGCTGAGCGCGGGGGAGTTCTTCTACGGCCTCCTGCAGTCGCTCACTACGGGTGGGAGCCTTATCGCCGTCGTGATTATTGCCCTTCTCGCAAAAAAGAGTGGCGTTGGTCTCAAGAGGCCGTTGATGGCTGGGATGCTCCTCCAGAGCATCGCGCTCCTCATCGTGGGCATTCCAGAGGTTATAGCGCTGTTCCCCGCGGTTCTGATCCTGGGCTTTGGCGGGGAGCTCCTCAACGTCTCGTTCGACAGCCTGATGCAGAGGTTCATTTCCCCGGAGAGCCTCGGGACCGCGAGGGGTCTCTTCGACGCCCTCGCGACGCTGGTCATCCCGCTGTCGCAACTGACGTTCGCGTGGTTGATTGGGAGGGCGACATGGCTGAACCTTCCGGTCGGTGCCTTCCTCCTTGGGGTTCTCGCGCTGGGAACCCTCGCGTTCACCACGAGAGGCCTTTCGTTAGGTTGACCAGCCGGTCCGTCTGGCTTCCGCTCAAACTGCCCTTCAGCTCCGCTTTGTAGGCCTCTGAAAAGGAGCTACCGAGGGCAACGAGGGCATCGACGTTTTTGAGGAGGAGCCCCCTCGGCTCTCCGCTGTTTCTCACGTGGCTGAAGAAAACCGCGAGGTTTGACGCGGCAACGTGGAGATTCCGGTAGCTTTCATCTCCCGTGAGTTCGTAGAGAGACTCGGAAGCCTCGCTGAGGGCCAGCGCGCAGTAGGCGTACCTTCCGGCGCGCTCCTTCAGCAGACTCGCGCTCGCGTTGTACTCAATCGCCGTCTTAAAGGCCCCCATGTCGCTCAGACAGAAGAGGGATGACGCTGATATCGAGAGCAGGGCGGATTCCGAGTCCTTCACCTCAACGCTCTTTCTGTGGTAGGCGTATCCGAAGAAGGTGGAAACGAGAAGGAGAGCGAGGATGACCGCCAAGAGGCGCTTCATTAACACCACCGGACGTAGTTGAGAAAGGGCCTTAAAAGGTTTCCCAAACTTAAGGACGGTGGGGTTCATGCTCATACGCGAGGCAAGGCCGGAGGATAGACCGTTCATTGAGGAGATAGCGAGGCTGACCTGGGACGGCGAGGACTACCTAGCGCGGGTCTTCGACGAGTGGCTCGGCGACAACTTCTACGTGCTCGAACTCGATGGCAGAGTCATCGGGACGGCAAAACTAACCGTTCTGCCCGGAAAGGTCGGCTGGCTCGAGGGGCTGAGAGTCCACCCGGAATACAGGGGCAGGGGCTATGGGAGGCTTTTGCACGACTTCCTGCTCGAACTCGGCGAGAGACTCGCGGAGGAAGGCAAAATCGGGGCCCTTAAGTTCGCGACCTACTTCCTCAACCGCGGGAGCGTCTCGATGGCACAAAAGACCGGCTTTCATGTGAAGGCGAAGTTCTTCGTCTTCGGGGCGAAAACCGAGGGATTCCAGCCGGAGAAGCCCGAGAAAATCGAGCCGGAGCTGAGCGACCTGACCCTCGGCCTCATTCCGGTCGGCTGGCGCTTCGTGGGGAGGAGCGAAGAGGCTTTAGAGTGGATTCGGGAAAACGCCCACTTTTACGACTTCAACGGCTTCCGCTTCCTCGTCTCGAAGAAGGGAGCGACGTTCACGCCCCTCGACGTCGGCCTGGCCACGCTTAAGGCTATGCTCCCCGCCATAGCGTGGGTCGCCGAGGAGCGCGGGAGGGAGAGCTTCGACGTTATGCTCCCGAGCGGGATCAAGCCGCTCCTGCCCGGACTCAGAAGGCTCGGGCTTACCCTCTGGGACGAGACTGAGGAGCCGAACGTTCTGGTCTTCAGGAAGAGGCTGGTTTAGGTGGCGGAGGGTAATGTGGATTAAACCCCTTCAAACTGAAAATGAGAGGGAGAGCTGTCTCGAAATAGCCAGAGCTTTGCCGGAGTGGTTCAACGAGGCCGGCCTTAGGGCTATCGGGCGGGACTTAAAGACAGAGAAGACCTTCGTTGCCGTTGAGGGAAGCGACGTCCTCGGCTTCGTAACCGTAAAGCCCCTCAATGAAAAGGCCCTCGAAATCCTCTGGATGGCCGTTAAGAGGGAGCTGAGAGGCCAGGGGATTGGAACCAGACTGGTCGAGTTCGTTGAGGAGTGGGCGAGGGAAAGATGCTTCGAGCTACTCGTCGTCAAGACGTCGGGTGATTTGAGCTACAGGCCCTACGACGAGACGAGGCGCTTCTACGAGCGGAGGGGCTTCGTGAGAATCGCGCTGATTGACCAGTATCCCGAGTGGAACGAGCCGGCGCTGATTTACGCCAAGTGTCCGAGAAACGTTTAAAAATTTCCGTTGTAATCTGAAAGGGGCTTCAAATGCGCTGGAGCGAGATTCCCCGCGACGCCAAAGCCTACATGCTCTACCACACGCTCATCGCTCCCGGCCTGATAGTCTGGATACTCTTCCCTCTCTACCTCATGGAGACCGGCTACTCAATCTTAGAGGTCGGGGCGTTCTTTACGGCGGTCAACATAATCGCGATTCCTCTAACTTACCTCTTCGGCCGGCTCTTCAACCGCTGGGACATCAAGAAGGGCCTCATCGCGATAGATGTCCTCGACGGCATCGCCTACGTTTTGTACGGCCTCGCGAAGGGAGCTATGGCTCCGCTGATGCTCTTCGCAGGGAGGACAATCGAGAAGCTCTCAACGGTTCTCTACCCCCTCTATCGAGCTTACGAGCAGGTAATCTACCCGGAGGACAAGTACGAGGAAATCTTCGCCTGGCATCTCCGCCTTCCCGAGATATCAAGGTTGATTACATTTCCGATTATGGGTTACATCCTCGGCTACGTCTATCCTGGGCCGGAGAGCTACCGATGGGCGTTTCTGCTCTTCGGTCTCTTCTCGGCCGTCACGGTAGCGTACATCTGGCGGTTCCTTCCCTCCGTTGGCCGGGAGGAGCGGATAACGCCGGAGGGCTTCACCTTCAAGGCAGGCGAGTTCAAGGTCCTCCTCGCATTTGAAGCGTTGCTCACACTCGCCTGGTCCTTAGCTCCTGAAATCGTGCTGATTAACTACGTCGTCTTCGTGCTCCATAAAACGGTCTTTGAGGTGACGCTGATAGCCTGTGCGAGCAGTCTGGCCTCAATAATAGGAACCTACGCGAGCGAGAGGGTTCCAAAGGGGAGGGGCTTCCAGGCGATAGGGGCCGGCATGCTGATTAACGCCTTCTACGCGCTGGTGATGGCCCTCTCGCCACCCTTCTGGCTCGCTCTCATCGTCTACGCGGTCGGCGAATTCGGGGGCACATTCTGGTTCCCCTTCTACCGCTCCTGGATGTTCAAACTCATTCCAAAGGAGAAGGCCAGCGAGTTCCACTCGGCGATATCAAGCTACCGGAAGCTCCTCGCCCTCTTCACTCCCTTCGTTGCGGGAGCGCTGGCGAGCATTCACGCTACACTGCCCTACGCGGCGAGCTTCGGGCTGTTCCTTCTGGCCGGGACGATGTTCTGGTGGCTGGCGCGCGGAACTCTAAAGAGAGAGCCCAAAACCAATTGACGCCGTTTATCATGAGAGCTCTAATCTTAGAGCAAGAGTTGGAACTTTAGGGTCCCACTTTCTTATGTTCTTGGTACCTTAATTTTACCTCATCGGGGATTTTAGAGGAGCCGTCAGACGAAACCTTGCACTGGCGGGATATGGAACCAGATGCTAAATCGCTAAATCTTAACCCGAGTTCTCAGCCTCCAGCCGTCTATGTTGAAACCGCCCATCTTCTCAAGGACGTGGGTTATCAAAGCCTCGGCGTTCCCGGTTCTGACGTCTTCAATGGCCCTGAGGAAGAGGGCAACGAATTCATCATCTGGAAAATTTGGAAAGAGATAAGCCCTTCTGAAGGCCCCGTCGCTGAAGAGCCGATAAACTTTGTCCGCAGGGGGTATCTCGGCCTCCAAAAACCAGGCGTAGGACTCAAGCGCTCTCCTCAGAGCCAGATGGTAGAGGTAAGCGTAGCTCGGGTCTCCCCTCTCCTCGGCATCCTTCAGGCTATCGAGGGCGTCCCAGAGGAAGTACTTGGCCAGCTCGACTTTCACCGGGTCTGGCTTTGGAAACGGCTTCCTCATGTACTCCTCGGCCTCGGCCCGGAGGGCCTCTGCGATACCCCTCTTGTCGAAGAGGACTTTTCCGGTTAGGATTATCCTCGCGGTGCTCCTGCTGTTCTGGGCCAGCTCCTCCTCGAGGTACCGCCTTATCTGCCTTACAGGATTCGCAAAATATTCAATCAAAAAGCCGTCCACGAAAACGTTTCCCCTCTCCCGCCAGCCCACTTCATCGGAGAGGATAATGTAAACGTCCACGTCCGAGCGGGAAGTTTGAAGACTGAGGGCGTAGCTTCCAGTGAGGATAGCGGTCTCAACGACCTCGCTTTCTTCCCAGGGCTTGAGGAACTTTCCGAGGGCGACTTCCCAGGGACGCACCCCAAATCACCCCTCGTGGAGCCTCGCGTAGACCTCCTCAAGGCTTGGCTCCGTCCGTTTAATCTCATCAACCCTCAGGCCGGCTTTCACAAGGAGGGCGTTCACCTCCGACGGCTCGGCGTTCTTCAGGGCTATGTAACCATTCACGACCTTTGGGGAATAGCCCTTCTCCCGGAGAACCGCGATGGCCCTCTCAACATCGGCCACCTTCACGAGGACGGCCTCTTCCGTCGGCGCGCTCCTCCTGAACTCCTCCAGGCTCCCTGAGAAGAGAACCCGTCCTTCGCGGATTACCGTCACGGTGTCGCAGACCTCATCGACGTCGCTGAGGATGTGCGTCGAGAAAACGATGGAGGCGTCGTTCTTCCTTGCGTACTCCCTCAGGAACCGCTTGAACCTCAGCCTCCACTCGGGGTCGAGGCCCCTCGTCGGCTCGTCGAGGATTAGAACCGCGGGGCTTCCGAGGAATGCACGCGCTATCGCGACCCTCCTCTGCGTCCCGCTGGAGAGGGAAGAAGCCTTTTTGCCTGTGTATTCGCGGAGTTCGAAGAAGTCGAAGAGTTCTCCAAGCTCCTTCTCGTCGTAAACCCCCTTCAGCAGGGCGTAGCGCCTGAGGTTGTCGAGGACGGTGATGTTTGGATAGAGGAGGTCGTACTCCGGGAGGTATCCAATTCTCGCCCTCACCTCCGGGTTCTTGAGCGGGTTGACGCCGAGCACCTCAACCCTGCCAGAGTCCGGGACGAGGAGACCGAGAACCAGCCGGAAGGTCGTTGTCTTGCCGGCCCCGTTGTGGCCGAGGTAGGCGTGGATTTGGCCCGGCTTTACGGTCAAGCTTACCCCGCGGAGGACTTCCTTTCCCTTTATGAACTTCCGGACGTTCTCAAGGACTATCATGGAATCACCTCACACCAGTACCATCCTCTCAGCGAGCTCCTCTCCAGAGGTGTGGATGATTAAGTAAGAGATAATTAACGCCCCCGCCGACAGCAGGAGCGATAACACCAGTGCGGTTTCCAGCGAGAGGCCAACTCCGAAGTACTTGGGGATGTACATTGGCCCAAAGAAAGCCACGAAGAAGATTATAGACTTCGCTATATCAAGGTACTTTGACTGAAAGAGGAGCGTTATCAGGATTATGAGGAACGTAAAGCTTAGGAGGGGGAAATTGAAACCAGAATCCCAAAGAACATTGTTGTTAAGGGTATTGAATTGCCAGCATGCCCGACGAGGAAGCATCCCGCGGCACTCCCCAGTGCAATTCCCGCGATTCCGATAACGAAGCTCGCGAGGGTCTTAAGTAGCATGAGTTGAACGGGGCTAATGGGGAGACCTAGAAGCATCTCATGGATTCCGAGGAGTTTTTCTCTGACAACTGGACCGCTGAAGAAGAGGGAAATCATAACCGCGATTGAAACGCTTGAGATTCCAACGATGGCATCGCTCGTAAGGGGAGTCCAGCTCGTGAAGAGGTAAATCACCGCCACCAACCCGGGAATCCAGATGAGATTGAATCCAACTTGTTTTGCAGTGTACTTAACTTCGTACGTAACTTCCTCAATGAGCCGGGCTAGTGCCAATTTCATTTTCTCACCTCTATGAATTCCTTCCATACTGGGCAAGAGTTTGGAGCGATATTGAGAGATCTAACCACAGCGCGGCACATAGTGCACGCTCCTTTTAGGGAACAATCTCCTCATGGCTCATTTAATCTAAAAGGGTTTTTCTAGCATGTAGGGGTTTCTCAGCTGTTTGTCTGCATAGATGCACAACAAAATAGTTAAAACCACAGAGACTGCTAGAGATACCATGGAAAGTTTTTCAAGTGCCAAAGACGCCCTCAGAACGTTTAGAAGATGAGTCACTGGATTCAACAGCAATATTTTGGAGGATGATTTGTAATATGCAGGTGAAAGTAGTGTTAATATCCAGGGCAGAATACTTGTGAATGCCTGAACCTTATATGGGTTCCTGATTGTCGTTCCCAAAACTATTGCCATACTTCCGAGCTCTCCAGCAATTAATGCAAGTGATATCAAGAGAAGCGGGATGTTAATGGCGCGGGAATATTTAATAAGCAGGAGTAGAGCAATAAGTGTCTGGGGCATCCCCAAGAGAACATATGTTAAAAACATTGATAATATAACTTTTTTAATACTCACAGGCAAGGTTGAATACAGCTCTAAAAACCTAGGTTCAAATACTGTACTGACTCTAATTGACAGCATCAGCAACAACACCCCAACAAAAGATATTACTATAAATCCCGAAATGAGATATGCCTTTAAGGTGTCTGGGGCACCCTTTGAATTTATGAGGATAAGCGCCAGAAAGGACAAAGGCACTACAAGTAGACTTACAATTATCTGCAGCATGTAAATCCTCATGCCCTTAAGTTCCATTGAGATCAGAGCTCTAATCATTATTTTTCCCTCCAATAAGCGTCATTATTGCTTTTTCGAATGACGGAGAATCAACCTCCAGATATTCAATCCCCGAAGTCTTCAAAATGTGTTGAATAGCATTTAAAGCACTTTCAAGATCTTCAAAAGCCATTTCATAAATGTTTCCTCTTTTTTCATATACGATGCTAAACTCTTCTAAAAGGTGCTTAAAATCTTGGGTCTCCTGAGGAATCAGTCTTATCTCTGTTGGCGTTTTTAATAGCTTTGAAATCTCCCCGGGTGTTCCACTTGCAACAATTCTTCCGTTGGTTATAACATAGATTCTATCACAAATTTTCTTTACCTCATTTAGGTCATGGCTTGCTAAAAGAACTCCTTCCCTTCTGTTTTTCTGTATGGTTTCCCATATCCGGAACTTGGTATTTATGTCGACCATGCTCGTTGGTTCATCTAAAATTAAAAGCTGCGGTTCTTGTATTAGTGCCATAGATAAGAGAAGGGATTTCATCATCCCCCCTGAAAGCTGGTAACCGTAAAATTTTCTCGCTGAGTCAAGGTTTGTTAATTTCAAAACACTGTTTAGTCTTTTTTCAAGTTCTTTTTTATTTCTAATCCCTTTCATAAGCAAAATATAGTGTAGGATTTCCTCGACAGTTAGGGAAGGGTAATATAAAGGGTATTGGGGAACATACCCAACAATTCCCCTAATTTTTTCTGGTTTCTCTGAAACGTTAATTCCCATAACTTCTATCTTACCTCTTGTTGGCTTTAAAAGTCCCAGAATCTGTCGTATCAGGGTGGTTTTCCTGCTCCTTTTGGTCCGATTAAGCCTACTATTTCCCCTTTTCTTACAAATATTGCTATATTATCATTAGCTTTTTTGCCATTTGGATAAATTTTAGTGAGATTTTGGATATTAATAACCTCCTTCATTGTATTGCCTCCAGCTGCCTTTTGTACTTTGAATTAACATATATCTTCAAAAACTTTTGAAGATCTCTGAAGTGCTCAATGTTGCATACACCTTTAAAATCATTCATAATTCCCATCCATTTGCATCCCCCGTAGCACACCGGGGCAAATTTACATGTATTAACACAGGTAGGTTCAAAGTTTATTAATTTGTACCATCTTGGGTTCGTTATTATCAGCTTTCCATCGGGGGATATTTTGATCCTCTGGCATACCTATTACCTCCTTTCTTTTTTGCTATGCCTCATTGTTGCCCCGACATATTTTTTGAGAAATGTTTATACTTAAGCTTTTCTTAAACTGAGGGTTAATAATATAGAGTTAGTATATTCTCAAAAAAAAAGTAACTCTCAAAAGCCCCACTTCAAAAATACCAATTCAGAAATACTGAGAATGTAAAATTTTATAACTCTCAATAGTCCCACCGATTTTAGGGTTATCAAACATCGAAAGCGTCACACCAGCACCATCCTCTCGGCGAGGCGGTCGCCCAGGGACCTCACGATTGTGAGTGAGGGAATTGAAATCCCAGCCGAGATGGCAAGGGACAATACGAGGGCGAGCTTCAAGGACAGAACGTTCCCGAAGTATCGCGGGACGTAGAGGGGAACGATGAACGCCACGAAACCCACGGCAACTTTCACGGCGCTGAACCACGCGGACTGGAAGAGGAGCGTCGTTAGAATCACGAAGAAAGTGAAGGTGAAGAGCAGGGGCATTGAAATCAGCAGACCGGAGAACATGAGGGTCAACGGAATGTGAGCCCCGCTGTGCCAGGCGAGAAACAGTCCGACGAAGCTTCCCAGGAGGATTCCAGTCACTTCAATGACGAACCCGGCAAGCGTTTTGAGTAGAAGGAGGCGCGTGGGAGGAAACGGGAGCGAGAGAAGGAGCTCGTGAATGCCAAGGAGTTTCTCCCGGAAAACCGCCCCACTGAAGAAGAGCGGGAACATTATGGCGAGCGAAACGCTCGCAAGGCCGACGATTGTCCCGCTCGAAACTGGAAACCAGCTAGACAGCCAGTAGATTGTCGCCGTTACCCAGGGGATGGAAATAAGGTTAAGCCCTACCTGCTTCGCGGTGTACTTGACCTCCTCGCGGAGCTGGGTGAGTGTCAAAGCCACAGTCTCACCTGCCCGAAAAGATGTGCTGAATTTCACGTTTGTCAATCGTGTTTTGTCCGGGAAGAGTTAAAAGATTAACCCTCCAGTAGAGAAAACAGAAAGGGAGAACTGGTCAGAACTCCGGAATCCTTATCGGCGCCTGCAACTCTTTCTCGTTCTTCTCAAGGTTGGTCGCGAGCATTCTGATTCTCTCGCAACCCTTGATTTCCCGAATGAACTCGGCGACGCTCCTCGGCACCAAATCCTCCCATGGCTTCCCCTCGACCATGCGCTTCCTTATCTCCGTCGCCGAGAGGATATCCTTCCTGAACATCGGCTGAACGATGACCTCGTAGCCTTTCTCGCGGAAGAGCTGTGCAACCAGAGAGTTCCCGGTGAAGACGACGTCGAAGCGGGGCACCATGCTAACCACATAGGTCGCCCAGATGGCGTTGAAGTTGATGTCCGGGAGCGGAATCAGGTAGTAGCGCTTCTTTGGGAACTCCGCCTCATCGAGGGCCCTTATCAGCATCTCCATCCTCTCGCTCGTCGTGAAGGGGTTCTTGAGCGTGTGGCTAGCCTGAGCGCTTCCGATTCCGATGATGACCTCGTCCACCTGCGAGAAGACGAACTCCAGAGCCTTCATGTGCCCGTTGTGGACGGGCTGGAAACGACCGACGAAGAGACCGCGTTTGACCATGCAACCACCTCGTTCAACCTTTTTGAACAACCCGTTCAGTTTCGCCGAACGAATCACGGAAAGAAGAAGAGCTCCTCATAGGCCTCAAGCCTCATTTCCTTGGCGGATTTATTGGTTGGCATCATACCAAAGACATCGTCAACGGTAACCTTAGGCTTCTCGGACAAACGCCTCAATCCCCTTACCAGTGCATCCAGTTCCTTCTCAAAAATCTCCTCAAGGCCCTCGGGAATTAGGACCTTAATCTTTATCTCCTCCATTTTCTCACCAGATACCTTTTGTTTTTGCAGTTGATAACATTTTCTCAGAGCAGCCTCACCCTGACCTCATCCCCAACCTTCAGGCCGAGCTTTTCAGCGGCGCTCCCCCGGTTGACGGCAATCTCGAGGTAGTCGTGGCTTCCCGGAAGTGCAAGCAGTTCTCCGGGCTTCACGTAGCCGTAGGCATCTCTGTAGGGAATCCTCAGCCCAAAGTCTGGGAGCTCAACCGCCTTCGGCCTTCCGTAGTTCTCAAGGTTGAGGATGACGTTGCCAAAGTCGTCCACGTAGATTACCTTGAGCAGCCAGAGGTCGCCTTCCCTTCTTGCCTCGACGTCGAGCTTGATGAGAGAATCGAGCGGAATCTCTTCCGCGAACTCCTCTGGAGAAACCCCCCTCTCTATGAGCGCGCCGGCCGGCCCAAAGACGTCCCTGCCGTGGAAGGTAGAGCTTATCCTCCAGCCGGTGAAGCGCTTAATCCTCTCAAAGTCTATCTCCCAGGCGCGTCTCGGGTTTATGTGCTTGAGCGGAAGCGTTGCCAGCCCGTTGTCCGGAACAACCAGCCACTGGTCGCCTTCGATGATTACCGCCTTCCTCTCGGTCCCGACGCCAGGGTCTATGACGCCAACGTGAACCGTTCCGGGAGGAGAGTACTTAACCACCTGCTCCATGATGAAGGAGCCCTCGATTATCGAGTGTCTCGTCACCGCGTGGGTGACGTCGACGAGTTTGGCGTTCGGGTTGACGCGGAGCATCGCGACCTTCATCTCGCCGACGTAGGGACCTTTGAGCCCGAAGTCCGTCGTCAGCGTTATCATTCGCACCACCTAAAGCTTATTAACGGTTCGAGCTTTAAAGGGTTTGGAGATGAAGGTGAGGAGAGAAGCCCTCGTTTTAAGTATCGTCATGATAATCTTCGCATCGGGATGCCTTGTAAGACAGCCCGCCAAGGTAACGTTCTCGATAGACAAAACCGTTGTTCAGCCGGGTGGTACAATCCACCTAATCGTGACGATAAACAATACGGGCAAGGTTGGATTGGTCGGCGCCACGCTTATCCTGGGCAACGACAACTTTCAAATCGTGCAGACCCCAACGTTCCCCTCGGTTCTTAAGGTCGGCCAGTCGGTTCAGCTCATATGGATACTCCGGGCCCCATCTAGGCCCGGCAAGTACTCCCTTCCCGTGTCCCTAGAGCTAAGGGACGAATTGAAGAGAACCTGGACCGGCTTCTACGGCCACTTCATGGTGGTCGTCTCGAAGAGCGGAACGCCCGCACCGGGCATAAACATCACGGTAAACGCCCCCGACACCGTTAGGGGTGGGGAGAACTTCCCGGTCACCGTTGAGATATCCAACAACTACGATTCGGCCATAACCCTCGTTTCGGTATCGCTCAGGCTGCTCCCGGGGATGCGCGTCTTGAGCTCACCGACCGTACCAACCCAGCTCTCCCCCCACCAGAACGTCACGCTGACCTACGCCGTCTCCGCCCCGTACGCGTACAGAAGTGGCCTCGCCTCGGTGGTCGTCGAGTACATAGCTGATAACGTGAGGGAGAGCATGGTGAAGAGCTTCAACGTGACGGTTCTGTGGCAACCGTGGAAGGCCAAAGAAAGCACCCTAAAGGCCGCCTATGGAAAGTACTACGCTTTCGTAACGTCTCGCTACATAGTGGACGCCTACTGGAATGAAAAATTCAAATCGACATCCCATTTCAACCCCGAGGACCTGAAACCCAAGGCCCTCTCCATAATTCACGGGGCAAAATCCGCATCCGATGCGGGAGTACAGTTGTACGACTGGATTCTGTCAAGCTACTACCTCAACAACTACACGACAACACTGCAACCGAGCGAGATATTGAACAGGACTGAGATAAGCTACGCTGAGGCCCAGATTCTAATGACCGCGATGCTCCGCTCCCTGAACATACCGGCGAGGGTAGTCAGCCTCTTCAACGGAACGGACTGCACGATTGACCCAATCACCGAGTTCTACACGGGCGGCGGATGGTACGTGGCAGATTTCCGCCACGGCTTCATAGGAACCCTCGACGAATACCTGGCAAGCCCGTACTTCCCGAGAATTTATCAGCGGGTTACCGTCGATGGATACCGCATAGTCGCCCAGGACCCCACTAAGCTGAGGGGACACGAACACGTAGACGTCACCGACCAGTTCCTGAACGATTTAGAGGACAGGCTCACGAACGTCGTCATGAGCAGGCTAAAACCACAGCTCCGCTCAAAGCTTGACCTCGTACTCGCGGGAATGCCGCCGTCGGAACAGCTCTACGCCCTCTTCGTATTCGCGTCTGCGCCAAACGAGGCGAGCCTGAACGAAATCTTCGAGACGTGGAGTGTAAAGAGGATACAGGAAAATATAAAAGCCCTCTACGAGTTCTACCACAACCTACCCTGGAAGGACGACTTCACTTACTACTGGAGGGTCTTCACGGGTGAGGTGTGATGATAGCGGTGCTAAGACTCGGTCATAGGCCGGAGAGGGATAAGCGAATCACAACGCACGTGGCCCTGACGGCGAGGGCATTCGGAGCCGATAAAATCATAATCTCGGCGGAGGAAGACGAGCACGTTAAGGAGAGCGTCGAGGACGTCGTGAGGCGCTGGGGCGGGCCGTTCGAGATAACCTTTGACCCCAGCTGGAAGAAAATCCTGAGGGAGTGGCGCGAGAAGGGCGTTATAGTCCACCTGACGATGTACGGGGTGCACATAGACGACGCGATGCCAAAGCTTAAGGAGGAGCTGAGGGCAGGAAAGGACTTCCTCATCGTCGTCGGCGCCGAGAAGGTTCCGAGAGACGTTTACGAGCTGGCCCACTACAACGTGGCAGTTGGCAACCAGCCCCACAGCGAGGTGGCGGCGCTGGCGGTTTTCCTCGACAGGCTTCTTGACGGTGATGGCCTGAGGAGGGAATTCGAGGGAGCGAAGCTCAAAATAATTCCGCAGGAGAGGGGGAAGAAGGTAATCCAGCTCGACGGGTGAAGGAAATGGTCCTCAACAGGTATCGAGAGAACGTCAGGGGCTACCTCGAGGCTATAGTTAAACCCCTCGCGAGGGCAGGGCTGACGCCGAACGCGGTTACTGTGATAGGCCTTCTCATGAGTCTCCTCGCGGCCTACCTCTACTACCTCCACGAGCCGAGGTTAGCAGCTTTAACCCTCCTGATAGGTTCTCTCATTGACGCCCTCGACGGAACTTTAGCGAGGCTGACAGGGAAGACGAGCCGCTTCGGGGCCTTCCTCGACTCAACCTTCGACAGGATAAGCGACGGCGCGGTGCTCTTAGGAATAGCGCTCGGAAGTCTCGTCGACTGGCGCGTTGCCTTCCTAACGTTCATGGGAAGCTACTTGGTGAGCTACGAGCGCTGTAGGGCCGAACTGGCCGGCTCCGGAAAGCTCGCAGTGGGGATAGCAGAGAGGGCGGAGAGGCTGATAATCCTGATGGCTTTCTCGTTCCTCGGAATTAACTACGTCAAGTACGGCGTCTACATAGTCGGAATACTCGCGTGGATAACCGTCGTCCAGAGGTTTTACGCCGCCTACCAGCGGCTGAAGTGAAGAAGAGGGGAATGACGAAAATTTCGCTATCTGAGGCTCCGATGAAGAGCCCTGCCGTTGCCGACCCCCATCATTTTTCCATCAGACCCTTCACGATTTCAACGACGTCGCTGAGTTTCAAAACGACGAAGTCGCAGTTGCCCCAGAGCTCCCTCTTCTCGGCCTTCGGGTCGAGGAGGACGCTCGTCATGCCGACGTTCTTGGCTCCGACGCAGTCTTTCCTCGGGTTGTCGCCGACGTAGAGGGCCTCCTCCGGCTTTACACCCGCCTTTTCAAGGGCCAGCTGGAAGGGCCTCGGGTGGGGCTTGAAGTAGCCGGCTTCCTCGCTGGTGGTTATCGAGTCGAAGAGGTCGTAGATTCCGAGTGCTTTTAGGTGGCTCTCGATGTAGTCGTTGTCCGAGTCGGTTATGATTCCCACGTGGAGGCCAAGCGCCTTGAGCGCCTCAATCGTCTCCACCGCATCGGGGAAGAGTTCACCGTATTTGGCGTGCATCTCGAGGCTGATTTCCCAGAATTCCTCGGGAACGCTGAAGCCGTATTTTTCAGCGACGCGCCTTAAAGCTTCCGTATCGACCTCACGGATTTTCCTCGCCTCTTTACCGGCCAGCTCGCTGAAGAGCTTCGAGCTTTCCTCCTCGTAGGCCCTCCAGACTTCCTCGGCGTCAAGGTCGGCGTTGGCCCTCCTGAGGACCTCGCGGATTATGTTGAGGTGCGTCACGTTTTCGCCGTCCTTCGTTATGAGCGTCCCGACGAAGTCGAAGAAGACCGCCTTCATTTTCACCACCGTTTTTAGGTTCCATAAGGGCGTTAAAACGCTTCCCGCCGAGAAGACGAATTTCACCCGAAAATATTTCGAAGGGTTGTAGGTTTGACGGAAAAAGCTGAGAAAGGCTTTTATCGTAGGACAACCCCCTTTTATGGCGGAGGTGAGGAAAATCGAGGCGGTACTCCTCGTCTGGGGCGTTAGGGACGAGGTTTTGGAGAAGCTCCCCGTGAGCGGCCAGTGGCTCTACGGGGAGTACGACTTCATAGCCAAGGTGGACTTCGCAGACGAGAAGGAGATGGAGGAGTTTGAGAAGACCCTCAGGCGCCTCATCAACGGTAACACCTTCAAGCTCATGCCGGTTAAGCTCTCGGCCGTTAAGAGGGAGGTCGAAGGGGAGGAGACGATAGCGCTCCTCGAGAGCGTTAAAGCTTCGGCCCCATGATTCCTTTCTTCTTCAGCTCCTCGTAGGCCCTCCTGAGGGCGTCCCTTATCAGGTAGCGCTTGTTTAGACCACCGAGCCTGTAGGCGGCTTTCCTGAGGCTTCCCGTTTTGAGGAAAAGCTCTATCAGCTTCCTGTCCTCTTCGGGCAGGTCGAGGTACTTTAACGCCTTCTCGGCTATCTCAACCGGCAGGTTTCCCTCGTAGGCGTAGTCCGAGCTCATAACCGGTTTGTCAAACTTCTCCACGAGGCGGAAGACTATCACGTGGGCCCTGGAGTCGTCGTTTACGTACTTGTAGTGCTCCTTCAAAGCCCTAATCAGCTCCTCCCTGCTCGAGAAGCCGTCGAGGAGTGCATCTTCATCTGTGAGCTCCTTCACAGTTTTGCTCTCAACCCTCTCGATTACGGCCTTTCCAAGGGCGTAGCCGCCGGCGTGGATTAGAACCGTGTCCCCCTCCCTGAGGTTCGGTTTTCTGCCCAGTCTCACCGTCGCCCTCTTCTTCCCCTTCAGTATCGCATCAGCATAGCGACCATCGAACTCGAGGTGCTTCATCGCCCCTCACCGATGAGCTTGAACTTTATGGCGATAACACCGTAGCGGTTCTCCTTCCACTTGGGGTAGAGGTTGTGGAACCTCTTTACCGCCCTCTCAAAGCTCGGCTCGTCGGGAAAGATTTTCTTTATCGGCTCCTGCCGGAGAACCTGTCTAAATGTCTCGTAGCGCTTGACCTCGGTAACAACGGCCGGAACCGAGTCGTTGAAGATGAGCTTGTCCCCGGGCTGAATTTTCCTGAGTTGCGGGTAAGCGACGCGGACCTCTATCCTCTTCTGGCCGGACTTTATGAAGTCCAGGTACTCATCCCTGACGAACAGTCTGTAAACCTTCATCTCCGCTCCCGAAAAAAGTTCGGGGAAACTTTTAAAGGCTTTGGGGCGTAACCTTATTGGGAGGGACCATGAGAAGGGCTCAAACTGCGCTGGAGTACCTGTTCATGCTGGCCGCGGTTCTCGTGCTCGTCCTCGTAGCCACGAGGGTCATCTTCAACTCAATGAAAGACCTCAACAGGAACGTCAACAACTACGTTGACAGCGTCAGGAAACAGCTCCTCGAAAACCTGTGAGGTGAAAGTATGGAAACGGTTCCACTTCTGGTTGGGCTAGTTATGGGTTTGGTCACCTCGTACACCGACCTGAAGACCGGCTTCATCTTCGACAACCACGTCTCGGTTCTTTTAGCGCTCATCGGAAAGTTCCTCGGCTGGGATGAGGGCGAAGAGGAGGTTCCCCTCTCGAAGTGGCTCGTCAAACTGCCGGTTCCGGCCGTTGAAATTGGAATCCTCTACTATCTTTACAAGGGACTGAGTGAGGGCAGCGTTTTGGTTGCCCTCTCAGGAATAATAGCCCTAGTCGTTGGGCTGATTCTCGGTCTGCTCCTATTCTACATCGGGGCATGGGCGAGCGGCGACGCGGTTATACTGGCCGGCTTCTCCGCGCTCCTGCCGTACCCGCCCGACACAGCCAAAATAACCGCCCCCTACTACCTCCACTACCCGCTCTACCCAATAGCAATCCTCCTCAACGGCCTCATCGCAGTGTTCCCGTTCATCTTCATCTACGCCTTTGGCGTCATAATCCTGAGGAAGCGCTTCTCGGAGCTCAGAGAGATATTCGTCTCGGGAGCGGGCCTCACCGTGGAGCTGTCCCTCTGGATTATGGGCGCCTTCGGCGTTCGGGTAATCCTCGAGAAAGGTCTCGGTCTCTCACTGAACCCCGTCGTCGGCTGGCTCCTCGCGATAGTTCTCATAACGGTCTTCGGCATGCTGAGAAAGGTCGGGGACGTTGTTGGAGCGCTCGTCCTGGCGTATCTCGTCTACCTATCACCAGAGAGCACGATTTTCGCCTTCTTAAGGCTCCTCGCGTTTCTCTATGCCTTCAAGGTGTTCCTGGCACTCGTCAAGTTCATAAGGCGGGAGGTGCTCGTGGAGGAGGTGCCGGTTGAGGAGCTGAGGGAGTGGGACATACTGGGAGAAACAGTCTTCGAGAAGGACGGAGAAATCGGACGCGACAGAACCGACCCCTTCGAGAGGCTCAAGGTCGCACTCCTGAAGGCGGACCTTTCGCTCCTCAAGCCGGACCACGGGAAGGTCATAGCATCACCAACGGCAGAGGGACTAACGAAGGAGCAGATTGAGGAACTCAAGAGACTCGTGGAGGAAGGAAAGCTGGAGAACAGGTTCCTTAGAAAGAAGGCGATGCCCTTCGCCCCGGCGATATTCCTCGGCTTCCTGATAAGCTACTTCATCGGCGACCTGTTCTGGCTCCTCGAGCTCAAGTTGATGGGCCTTTAAAGTTTTAAGGCCTTCCCCCAATTTTCCACCGGCCCGGCGCCCGCCCTCCCTGGGGAATCGTGAACCGGGGGTTCCGGTCGGGCCGACAGGGGGATGACGAGCTTTTGCTTTGCCGAGCGGTGAGGAGCACGCCCTTCACCGACCCCCTATTAAGCCCTCGATTATCTCCTGCACTTCCCTCAGGCTCTCGACGACGTGGTCGCCCTCAACACCCTCGTGCGGGTTTATCGCTATCGCCACGTCTGCCTCGCGGAACATGCTAAGGTCGTTGAAGCCGTCGCCAACGGCCACCGTCAGCTCTGGCTTAAGCTCCTCCTTGAGCCTTCTGAGTATCGCGCCCTTCCCCTCGAAGTCCACAGCGGGAACGACGCCGGCAACTTTTCCGTCCTTGAAGACCAGCTCGTTGGCGAAAACGTAGTCCGCCTTAAGCTCCCTCGCGACCCTTCCGGCCAGGCACATCAGCCCGCTCGAGAGGAGGGCTATTTTGAAGCCGTTCTCGCGCAGAAAGTCCATCAGCTCAAAGGCGTAGTCGTTGTACTCAACCGAGTCCGCCCACTCGAGGATTTCTTCCTTTTTTCTGCCGAGCCAGAGGGAAGCGTCCAGCTCCGCCCACTTCGCGTAGTCTATCTTTCCGGCAAAGAACAGCTCCGCGTACTCCTTCCCCTTCTCCCACGTGCCGAACTTCTTGTGGAGCTCAACCCAGCTCGAGCGCGCCTTTACGAGGGTTCCCTCGACGTCGAAAGCTATGAGCCTCATTCTATCACCGGGTTATGAAGAGGGACCGAACTTAAAAGCCTACTCCCTCCAGCCGTGTTCCCCGATGAGGGGCACGAAGGCAACGCCCCCGTGGTTCTTCACCTTAATCGAGCCGTCTTCGAGCTTGATTACCTCAAGCAAATCCTGCCAGAGGTGGTAGCTTCCGACGGGGATTATGAGCTTTCCGCCGGGCTTGAGCTGTTCCACCAAGGGCTTCGGTATGTCCGGCGCTCCAGCGGTTACGATTATCCTGTCGTAGGGAGCCTTCGGCGGGAAGCCGAGCGTCCCGTCGCCGGGAATCACGTGAACGTTTTTCACGCCGGCCCTTTCAAGGTTCCTTCTCGCAAACTCAACAAGCTCTGGAATTCTCTCGACGGTGTAGACGTCGGTCTTGACGAGCTCCGAGATGAGAGAAGCGTTCCACCCGCTCCCTGTTCCTATTTCGAGGACGTTCATGCCGGGTTTGAGTTCGGCCAGCTCAAGCATTATCGCGACCATGTGGGGGGCGCTTACCGTCTGCCCGGCCGGAATCGGCAGCGGCTCGTCGAGGTGGGCGTACTTCCGGTATTTCCCCTCAACGAAGAGGTAGCGGGGATACTTTAGAAAGGCCCGTCTAACGGCTTCGCTCCTTATTATTCCCTCGCGAACGAGGTTCTCAACCGTCCTTCTCCACAGCTCGTCAAGGTTCATGCAGACCCCCTGCGAAGGTTAGGAAGAAGGGAATAAAAGGGTCACGACGACCTGGCCTGATACCAGGCTATCGCTATTATCGCACCGGCACCGATGAGGGACCCAAGGACCAGCCAGATTAACTTTGTCCTGAGCGGTGTGTAGGGGACGCTTGAGGTGGTCGTTGAGGTTACGGTCTTCGTTTTGTACTCGGTTTTGGTAACCGTGACTTCCTTCCCCGGAACCGTGGACGTTGTGACCGTGCCGTTGCAGGGGGCCGAGACCGTTACAACGCCCCCCTTCGGAGTACTCACGTTCAACGTTATGGAGGTCGTGTTCAGGAGGCCGGTCAGCGATGAAACCCGGGCGGTGATTTTTGCCGTTCCGTTGACGTATGGGACAACGTTCAGTTTGAGCTTTCTGACCTCCCCCGGCTTCAGCTCGACCGCGAGGAGAACGCTGCCGTTCACAACCTTGAGCCCCGACGACGACTCGACCGCGAGGCCCGCGGGAATCCTGACGCTCACGTTCGCGGGAACCTTAACGTTGCCAGTGTTCCTAACGGTCACCACGAGGGGGAACGCCGACCCGACTTCTGCCTTGGGGGGAGCTGAGAGGGCAATCGAATACGCGAGGGCAGACGTTCTAACCCTCACCGCGGGGTCGTTGGAGGTGAAGTGGAGCACCGTACAGTGGCTGCAGGCAAGCTCGAAGGGCGCCAGCGCAACGGCCGTGGCCGTGCCGAGCTTAAGCGTCCCCCCCTTCATTGGAAGGACCCGGAGGTGTAGGACGAGCGTTTTGTTGGGTGGCAGTGAGGCTATCTCAAAGCTGTCGCTTCCCAGAACCCGGAAGCCCGCTCCTGGACTGAAAACCACGGAGATGTGCGACAGGGGAACCGTTCCTGTGTTCATCAGCGTCAGGTTCACGTTCATAGGCACGTACTGGCGGCCCTCCCCAACTTTCAGGGTCATGAGGAGGTTGGCGGTTTTGGTTACGTTCGGAAACTCGGACGGGTTCAGGAAGCCGTAGAACGTAGCCGTTCCATCAGAGGCAACTGAATCGAGCGCGATGACGACGCCGCCGTAGTAGAGAACGGCCGATATCGTGGAGTTCGTGAGCTTCGCTCCGGTAATCTTCTGCCCGCAGTTGTTCATGAGCTCAACTTGGGCGGAAGAGGAGAACGGGTAGAGGTACTTGAAGAGGTACGGCCCCACGTTCCTCGTCTGGCCGGGCTGGAGGGAGAACTCGAAGTCTGGAACTGTTTTGACGGCAAGGGAAGCCCCTATGAAGTTCACGGTTACGTCGGCGTAGCTTGAACACGCGACGCAGGACTCGGACGTGGAGTTCGTGACGACGACCAAATCTTTCACATCGACGTGGAAAACCCCCACGTCCGCTTTCTCGCCCGCCGTCAGTGTGTAGTTCTTTCCATCCACGTTGAAGAGAAGCTTCTTAACGAGGGTTCCAGTCGAGTTCTCAACCCATGCCTTCTCGAACACGAGGTAGTGGCCATCAACGTGAATCTCCTCCCCGACCTTTAGGTAACCGTTAAAGACCTCTGGGTAAGCGGATACGGTAACGGAAACGTGGCCGACCTTGAAGCTGGAAGCCGTAAAATCCTTCTCAGTCCCTAGGTAGTACGCCCTTATCGTTGCTCCGTTTGGACCAACGGCGATGACCTGGAAGCGGTAGTATCCAAGGGTGACCGACTCCCCCACGGTCAGGTTCAGGAAGTCAAAGCCGACCAGAACTGCCATCTTAGAGCCAACGAAGGCCTTGTAGTAGTGGAGCACGACGTTGCCGACCTTGAACTCGGAGCCGGGTCTTAAGGCAAAGTCGCCGTAGTAGGTACCGTTAACGAAGGCCCTCCCCAGGAGCTCGCCAGTCAGGGATACGTCTTCAAAATGGAGCGTGACGTTGTTGGCGGAGACCGTTCCCGGGACGTAGACCCACCCGCTGAAGGATGACGCGCTGGCCCCGTGGAGCGTTACGAGGAACGCGAGCATGAGGAGTGAGAACAGAACGACCCGCTTCATGGAATCACCCCCGCGAGGCTTAGAAGGTATGCCACCATCTGACCGCTCGCCCCACCCGCGCCCACGTTCATCATCTTGGCCATGAGGCTCTGGCCGAGGTACATTCCAACCGCGAATATCCATGCCAGTATGACGAAGTACCTTGAGGAGCCGAGGATGTGCCCGCCATCGGCGAGCTTGATAACCATGCTGGCGAGCAGGGAGTGAAGGACCATCAGGACGAGCATTATGTACGTTAGGAACGCCATCCCCGAGGGAGGAATCACGTGAATGAGGTTGCCGATGTAGTTGTTGGCGACGTTTAAGTTCATCCCGGAGAACATCTTGCTTATCGAGACCGCAACCTGGAACGATGCAGCGAGGGAGAACGCGAAGGCACCGGTTAGACCGTAGATTATGCCTATGAAGCTCGCTATGCTCTGCTGTCTCTTCCTCCTGAGGCGGACGAGCCTCTCAAAGTTCCTGCTGATGATAAGGCCAACGTAATCCGGCTCCGCACCCATCCTGAGGCTCTCGCGGAATATCTCTGAGAATATACCGATTAACCAGCTCCCCGTTCCGGCTATGAAGAAGTCCCAGGCCCTGTCCCTGTCAACACGGATGGCGAGCCTTCTGTACAGTGCCTTAATGTCGTCCGTGAGCGAACCGAAGTCGTGGGCGCTGAGGTACTTCAGGACGAGCACGAGTGAGGCACCGCTCGCGGCAAGGGACGAGCTCAGACTCCTAATGAAGGCCGGAAAGTTCTCGTCCTTCCTGAATATGGACTTCTCCTCCTTATCCACAACCCGCCCGAGGTAATAGAGGGGGGTCAGGATTAGCGCGAGGGCGAAGGGAGAAGGCAGGGCAAAGCGGGGCTTTATGATGAGCACGTACACCAGCGCCGTAATGACCATTGCAATGAGAGAGTAAATCGCGGCGCGCTTTATACGCTCCCTGCGCGGGTCCTTTATCCCCCTGCTGTCCGCCCATATCGGGTCCTCGGGCATTCTGAACTTGACGACGAGCAGGATTCCCAGCTCGGCCGCGAGGGTCATGGCAACGGCGTAGAGGCCCATCCTGCCGATGTCCATACCGGTGATTATTGGACCGATGATAACGAACGAGGCTATGAAGACGACCGAGATGATGATTGACTCGTAAATCTCCTTGAAGATGTCGAGGTCGTAGAGGGCGCCTTCATAGAAGGTTTGATAGTCGTCCATGACCGTCTGCTGCTCCTGGAAGAGGTACTCCTTCAGGTCGACACCGCTGTCGAGGGAGTAAGCCAGCCTGTCAAGGAAGTCGGCGAACATCTGGCTCGGAGTTCTCCTAGCGAGGAAGCGGAACGCTTCCGGCATCGAAAGGTGGAGCTTGTTGACGATTGTGTGAACCTTCTTGAGCTCGCCGGCTATTGCACCGAGCTTCGGGTCCTGGGCGAGGATTCTTATGAGGTCGGAACGGCCCATCTCACTCGTTGAGAGCACCGCGAAGTACGTGATGAAGTAGGGCATCTTCGAGTTGATTGAAATCTTTTTGGAATCTGCCACGATGTAGGGGTAAACGGCCGCGTAGATGAGGAGGATAAGAGGAATCATGAAGAGGAGAACTTTAATGCCAGTTGGGACTGGAAAAAGCCTTGAGATTAGCCCAACGACGATGAACAGAACCGCGGAAATACCCAGGTAGGGCAGCAGGACCTTCCTGAGGTACGCCTCCATGTTTAGGTCGGCCTTTGTGAAGATGCTGATTTTCTCGTCGGCCATTGCCATCACCTCAGACCCTGAAGCTGAGGCCCTCGAGACCCCTGAGGTAGAAGGCCTTGATTTCCTTGTAGACGTCCCAGTAGTTGGTTATGCCGAGCTCGACCATCCTCTGGAGAATTCTCGCGCGCAGGAAGAGCTCATTGTAGATGTCCTTGGGGTCTTCGTAGCCGGCAATCTCGGCTATCTTCCTCTCAAGGATGTAGGAGTTGTTGAAACCCCTGAAGATGTGCTTGTCCGCAACGGGGTCCCACTCGAAGACGTTCCTCGTCGCAACTCCTCCGAGCTCCTCGTAGTAGCCCTCAATCTCGACGACACTCACCGTTCTCCTCAGGAACTTACCCCTGACGTAGACCGCCTGCTGGAAGACCGCTATGTTGAGGTTGTCAATGAAGGTTATCGGGACGTTTATCGGATGGCCGGTGAAACGCTGTATCATCTTCTTGATGTCGCCCGCGTGGAAGGTGCTCATGACAGGGTGACCGGTCTGCATTGCCTGGAACGCGATGGCACCCTCGGCACCACGAATCTCACCGACGATGATGTAGTTCGGCCTCGAACGCAGGGCCGCCTTGAGGAGGTCGAACAGGGTAACACGGCTCTCCTCGGGACCGCGCTCACGCGTGATGAGCCTCTGCCAGACGGGGTGGGGAACCTGAACCTCCGGCGTATCCTCAGCGGTGAATATCTTCGAACCGGGCTTGATGAAGGGAATAATCGAGTTGAGGAGGGTGGTCTTACCGGAAGCCGTCTCACCACAGACGAAGACGCTCATACCGTACTCGAGGGCTATCCAGAGGTAGGCGGCGACCTCGGCACTCAGCGTTCCCCACGCTATCAGCTGGGTGATGCTTATCGGCGTCGCCGAGAACTTACGGATTGTCGCGCTCGGACCCTTGATGGAGATGTCCGGCGAGTAGATTATGTTTATACGCGAACCGTCTGGCAGGGCACCGTCAACTATCGGGTTCCTGTCGCTGACGGGCCTTCCAATGCGCTCGGCTATGTTCTTGAAGTAGTCCGCGAGCTTCACGTCGTCGCCGAAGCTTATGTTGGTCTGCATCATCTCGAATATCTTGTGGACGAGGGAGATGTTGTTGGCGCCGATGATGTGGATATCCTCTATGTACGGGTCCCTCGCGAGGGGCTCAAGGGGACCTATACCTATGATGTCTCTCTTGATGAGGTAGCGGAACTTCTCCATCTCCTCCTTGGTGATGACGAAGCCCTTTCCCTTTCCGAGCCCCTTCCTACCCCCAGACTTTACAAGGCCGAGGACTGCTTCATCGAAGAGTGCATCGAGGAATCTCTCGAACTCCTCCTGCTCCTCAGGGATGTCCCGGGTCGGAGCTATCTCAAGGATTTTGTCGCGAATCATGTTGTACTTCTCTTCCTCCTCCCTGCTCTCTATCCTTGGCTCGATGACTATGTAGCGCTTTTCGGCGGTAGCCGGGTCGGCGTAGATGTGGATGAATATCGGGTCTCCCACCGGGTAGATGATGTTGGGGTACATTATGTCCTTCATGTCCCTGCTGAGCTGGGCGTAGAACTCCGGCATCTTGCCGTACTTCTTTCTAAACTGGTCAATGTACTTGCGAAGGTGGGGGTTCCTCGCCATTGCCTCCTCAAGGGTGTCGCTGACCACCTGCGCCATATCACACCACCGCCGCTATCTCTACTATCAGCCCCACCTTCGGCTCGACGCGGAAGGGTATAATCTTCTGGAAGACACCCTTGGCGTTGTTGTACTTGACTATCGTCGCCGAGTTCTTCAAATCCCCACCGAAGACCTTCACGCTCAGCCTCAGGAGCATCGTGGCCGCTTCTTCAAGGACGAAGAGAGAGTCGCGGTCAATTTCCTCGGTGTTCGCGGTGAGTATAATCACCTTGTCCAGGGAAGCCATCTTCTTCACGTAGAGGAGGAAGTCCCTAACGGCGGAAGGGTCCTGCTCGCGCGAGAGGAGGGATGAGAATGAATCGATTATCATTATATCCGGTTCCCAGAGGCGGGGCTCACCGAAAAGCCTGCTCAGGAACTTCCTCTTCTCACTCACACCGCTCAGGAGGGGGTAAAGGGAGACGAATATGAGCTTCTTCCTGATTAGAAAGGGGATAACGCTGTACCCGAGGGACTCCATCTGCTTTATGTACTCAACGGTGGTGTACTGGCTTGAGATGTAGCTCGCGGTGTAGCCGTTCATGAGGAACCCGTAGAGGAGCCTCTGGACGAAGATGGATTTACCGCTACCCCTGTCGCCTTCGACGAGCATTATTGTTCCAGCGGGGATTCCGCCGCCGAGACGCCTGTGGAGCTCGTCGCCCTTGAGCTCTATCTTGAGCAGTTCCTCGACCAAGGTGACCACCGCCTAGACAGTAGTTATCACTCCTCAAAGTAGGGTATCAGATTTTAAACACTAGAGAGCGCTTTATGCCATTCTCAAGGACCACTGTAATAGTGTGGTAACCGGGGTTAAGGGCATACTTTATTTTTATCTCCCCCACTTGATAAGGACTAATGTACGTTGAGGGTTCAAACGTTAGATTAGCTGAAGGTACGAGTAGACCATCAATTAATACCTGAACTGAATTTGAGTTAAAGGGTATCGAAACTTGGCCGATGTTTTTAATATAAAACGTGTAAGTATAAGGAGTGGTGGAGGTATTAACAGGTATATTGTTGGGGTCGTTTATTATCGCGAAATTTGTCCGAAGTTCATTCGAAAGCATAGACCCCTTTATGTGTATTCCCTGGGCTATGTCGTTGGTAACGTAGGCCAGTGCCCCAGCAACGCTCCCAGCAACGAGCACGGCAACTATGAACATTATGAGTTCGCTTGCAGGCCCACCTGCCCCCATCAGCTCACCTCCGTTGGACAGCCCCTCGATGTGGTAACGTACACCGAGTTCGTCGTTGTGTTGTAGTACCAGTTGAACCTGACCCAGCACCCATTGCCGAAGACTACGTTCAGCGTGTGGTGAGTGCTATCGAGGGGTATGTACGTAACGTTCAGCAGGACCTCACCGCCAGGGAGGAGATAGGTGTAATTGGAGAGGAAACCAACGTTATCGTCGTTAACGTTGTAAAGTGTAACCAGCTTTCCATCATACGTTCCGCTCCAGTGGGGAACGTATAGGGTAATCCCATTGCTCCGAATTGCGAGGGTTATGTTGTAATATGTAGTCCCCGTACTGACACTACTGTTCTTAGCGTTTAGAGAGGACAGAGTGTTCAACTGTGAAAGCTTGAGGTTGTACCAATACTCGCGGGCGGCCTGAACGTTGGCGTAGGCGTTGTCCCAGGCTGTGTAGAGCGTCCCAGCCATCATCAAAAATGAAATGAAGATTATCGCTGCACTCGCTGAGACGCTGAACCCCATAGGCCGCCCCCTCCAAGCCCTCAGATGCCGTAGAACTCATCGAGCGTCTTTTCCAGCATCTTGATTTCCCTTTCAAGTTTGTCAAGGACGTTTCTGTTAATCCTAAGTCCCCTGAGACGCTCGATGAACAGCAGGCTTATGAGGTGGTCCTGAACGGTGAGCTTCTCGGCCGGCTTCCACTCCGGGTCCCTGTGGTGCGGTCTGGTGCCCTTGGCGTAGCGGAGCAGCTGGTTGAGCACTTCCTCGCTTATCCAGCCGATTTCGTAGTAGAACTCTAGAACCCTCTCGAGGTTCTGTATGCCGACCCTGTCGATGAGGAATCCGAGCCACTTGAGCGCTATCATGGTGGAAACGATGTCCTCGGGTAGCTTCTCAAGCCTGGCCTTCCTTGGCTCCTCCTCGAAGAGAAGGCTCGCGATGTCCTCGGGAATCTGAAGCTTTTCAGCCATGCCAACACCACCTTCCTTCTTTTCTTCAACAACCTCATGAGCGGGAACTTCTTCAATCGAAATTTCCTCAACCCCCTCCTCGGGGACGACCTCAACTTCTTCGGGCGTTTCTTCTGTGGGAGCCTCAACTTCCTCAACTTTGACCTCTTCGGGTACTTCCTCGACGACCTCCTGTTGCCCCGCCTCTTCGGAAACCTCCTCCGCGGGTTTTTCCTCGACTTCTTCGACCTCCTCGACGGTCTCCGGCACCTCCTCAACCTTGAGTTCCTCGACCTCTTCCTCTTCGACAGGGGCCTCTTGGACCTCGGCTACTTCTTCAACCTCCGAAACCTCGGGAACTTCCTCGATTTCCACAACTGGCCCGGCCTCTTCGGCCTTCTCCTCCTCTTGGGCAAGCTCTGCCTGGGCCTCTGCAACGGCCTGCTCAGCCGCGGCGAGCTCCTCCTCGCTGACCTCTTCGCCGGCCTCAATCTTGGCCTGGAGCTCTTCAAGCCTCTCCTGAGCCTCCTCAAGCTTCTCACTTGCAGTCTTCTCCTCAACCTTCTCCGCGAGCTCCTCAACCTTCTTGTGGAGCTCCTCAAGCTTTTCGACGAGCTCGGAGGGAGTCTCTTCTTTCTCCTCCTCTTCAAGGAGCTCCTCAAGCTTGCCAATCTTCTCGTGGACTTCCTCAACCTTCTTCGAGACGGATTCGGCCTTTTTCTCATGAACATCGAACTTGGCCGTTTCAAGGGTCTCAACGAGCCTGCTCAGCTGCATACTGAGGTCCGTAAGCCTTTTGCCCAGCTCGTCAACGCGCTTGCTGAGCTGTTCGTACTTGGTAACCTGGTTGCCGTAGGTTTCGAGGACCTTCTGGATTATCTTCTCAAGCTGTTCGTAGGTGAGGTTCTCCTTTCTCGCTATCAGCTTCTCCCGGAGGTCGTTTATGACGACGCTGGGAACCTTGCCCTTGAGCTCTGCGAGCTTTGCGTTGATGTCTGCCTCTGTGACCAGCCTTGCCATCTCCATGCGTCACACCTCCGCAAGCACCTCATAGATTATCGAGTCGAGGTCAACGCCGTAACCGGCGAGCACCTTTATGTCATTCTTTATCTGGGCAATCTCAAGCTTTAAGTCTTCCAGTTCCTTCCGGATTTCCTGTATCTCACTGGTGAGCGGGTTCTCCTGTCCCATCTGCTCCTTGAAGGGGTTTATCTCCTGACTGATGACCTCGTAGAGCATCATGACGTCCTTGATGGTCTTGTCAAGCCTGTCTATGTCGTCGCGGAGCTCCTGTATCTGCTTCTTGAGGGTGTCAATGCTTATCTTTATCCTCGGGATGTCGTTCTCAATCTCGTTTATCCTCTCGAGTATCTGTGTAATCTGCTCGTTCTCCTGCCTGCTCTCAACCTCTTCTTCGAGCTCCTCAACTTCCAAGGGCTCTGAGGAGGGGGCAGGTTCTTCCTTGGTTTTTTTCTTTCCAAATAAAGATGAAAGGAACGCTAAGGCCATCGTCCCACCCCCTCACTGCAACTGTATGATGTTCTGTGTGTAAGTGTTGGGCGTTGTGAAGTCAATGACACCGCCTGCGCCGTTCTCTGGAATGACCTTTCCAGTGACTTTAGTGGCCGGTGGAAGGCCGAACTTGTCCCCTCCCTTGAAGGGCGTCATCCATATCAGGAGCGCCGCTATGTCACCCCAGCTCAAGGTGGGGTTGTCCGGGTTGTCGGAGATACTGCCATCGTAATCCTGAACGGCCACGATGCCGAAGATGAGGTGACCGTTTACAGTGGCGTTGTACAGGTTCTCCCAGAGCTGGGTGATGTTGTCGGCAACCTTGAGGGTCGTCGATTTGTTGCCGTAGGGCAGGTATGAGGTGTTGTACTGGAAGATGTTCTCGATGTCGCCGGCGTAGTGGAAGTATGTGGCGTTGACCTTCACGCCGCTGATGTTCTCGTCCTCGCTCGGGTTGTAGTACCTGAACACGGCCATCTGCTTGCCGTTGCTTATGACCACCTTAACGTGGGCGAGGTTTATGCCCCCACTTCCGGCGTTGGGACTGACGTAGATGACTAGGCGGGTTATGTTGTGGCCGGACGGCGGGTTGCCGTAAACGTAGCCGTAGATGTTCATTACCTTTATTCCACTCGCAACCTCCTGGGTGGTCTCCCTACCCGTCGCCATGGCTTTCTGTTGCAGGTAGCCGCTCGTGCTTATGAGCACACCGGCGGCCACTGCGGCAACTAGGACCATTGCAATGAACACGATGAGCGTGCCAATACCAATCGCACCGCGTCTCATCTCCATCACCTCACTGGAGCACCATCACGTTGTAGTTGAACGTGGCTGGAGTGGTGAAGTCTATAACTCCCGCCGCACCGACCTCTGGTATGACTTTGCCCACTATCTTGGTCGCCGGGCCAATGCCCGCCCTGCCATCCTCGGTCCTGAACACCGTTGTCTTGAGGAGCAACGCCACCATGTCGCCCCACTCGAGGTTCGGATGCCTTACGTCCATCTTGCTGCCTCCGTCGTGGATTACCGCTATTGCAAACGTTGTGTTCGTGAGGTTCGGGTTGTCCCAAACCTGCTTTGTGATGTTGGTGCCGTTGAAGAGGTCGTCTATGATGCCCCGATACAGGATTTCGCTGTAGTTGTAGACGACGAGTCTAACACCGTCGCTTAGGACTATCTTGACGTTGCTGAGGTCTATGCCCTCGCTACCCGAGTTGGGCGCTATGAATATCGCCATCTTCGTTATTGTCCCCTTGCTCGGTGGCGTTGTGTTCACGTAGCCGTAGATGTTAACGACCTTGAGACCGCTCGCAACCTCCTGGGTGGTCTGCCTCCCTGCAGCTTGAGCCTTCTGCTCGAGATAGCCCGCTGTGCCGATGATAACTCCTGCCGCCACTGCCGCGACGAGCACCATTGCAATGAAGACTATCAGCGTGCCAATGCCTATTGCTCCCCTCCGCAAGGTATCACCTCCTGAAAATTGTCAAAGAACGAAAGCCAAAGGGGAAGAGAAGCGTCACTGGAGGTTGATGACCTCGGTAGTGTAGGTGCTTGGAGTGGTGAAGTCGATGACGCCCGGGGCACCAAACTCTGGGATAACCTTGCCGGTTATGTGGGTCCTAACGGGTATTCCGGTACCAAACACAGCGGTCGCGTTGACGAGGAGGGCCGCTATGTCGCCCTTGTTGAGCGTGGTTCCCTTGATGGCTGACTTGTCGTAGTCCTGTATTATCAGGGCAACGTACTTGGTGGAGCTGGTGTTGGTCCAGAGGTTCGGGTCGAACACGTTCGAGACGTCAGTGCCATCGATACTGTTGTTGTACGTGAGGTAGACCTGGGTTGCGTTGTTGGCGAGGAGTATCTTGGTGGTCTTGAGGTCGATTCCGGCGCTGCCCGCGTTCGGAGTAACGTAGATAGCGAGCTGGGTTATGAGGGTCTTGTCGGCGTTGGTGTGGCCGACCACGTGCAGGACCTGTATTCCGCTGGCGACCTGCTCAGTGCTCTCCCTGCCAGTGCTGGAAGCCTTCTGCTGCAGATAACCACTCGTGTTGATAAGCACTGCCGCGGCAACAGCCGCGACGAGGACCATGGCGATGAAGACTATAAGGGTGCCAATACCAACGGCACCCCTCCTCTTTCTAACGAGCCTCACTCACATCACCCCCTCACTGTAGCTGCACCACCGCGGTTGTGTAAGTGCTCGGAGTCGTGAAGTCGATAACACCCGGAGCTCCGAACTCTGGAACGACCTGTCCGGTGATGTGAGTCCTGACCGGTATCGCTCCAAAGAGGTCGCCAACGTCAACGGTAAGGACGACGATGTCACCGGCGTTCATGGTCGGGGAGTCCTTCTTAACGCTGTGGTCGTAGTCCTGTATGACGATGATACCAAAGTTGGTCTTGTAAGTAACGTTCGGCCAAGCGGTGGAGCCGAAGATGTTGTTTGAGGTGTTGTCATAGAACTTCGAGTTGTACTTGAGAACCGCCTGAGCGGTACCGTTGCTGAGGATTATCTTGGTGTTGTTGAGGTCGATTCCGGCGCTGCCCGCGTTCGGAGTAACGTAGATAGCGAGCTTGGTCAGTCCGTTGTCCGCCGCGTTGTAGTAACCAACCACCTGCATGACCTGTATTCCGCTGGCGACCTGCTCAGTGCTCTCCCTGCCAGTGCTGGAAGCCTTCTGCTGCAGATAACCACTCGTGTTGATAAGCACTGCCGCGGCAACTGCCGCCACTAGAACCATTGCTATGAACACAATCAGGGTACCGATACCCACGGCACCTCTTCTGGTCCTGGCCTTCATTCACCACGCACCCCCATAGGGTTATTTGCGTTAGTGGTTACGCCCGAAAAATATAAAGCCCTTTTTTGTTCTTAGTAGTGTAGGTGATTGTGTAGGTGCATATGTAGGTACTAAAAAAAGAACCCAACGACAGCGGCTGGGGGGAGTTATAGTTTTTCAAGAACGAGGAGGCTCTTACCGGGCCGCTCAACGCGCACGGTGAAGCCCAACTTTTCAACGGCCTTTAAAATCTCCTGAGTCATTGGAAAGCCCACGAAATCCCTGTTGAGGGCCTCAAAGAACTCAAGGGCCGAAACGTTCTCAAAGGCGTCCCTAAAGGGTTCCACTATCACCAGCTTACCCCCATCTTTCAAGGTTTCCAAAGCGTTCTTGAGGACTTTAGCCCTGTCCGGGATGTACTCGAGAACAAAGCTCATCAGAACGGCGTCGTACTCGTTGACGGGCCGTATAAGCCGAGCGTCGAGCTCTTTAAGGGAAATGGGGAGGTTTTTTTCCTCGGCCCTGGAGCGGGCTATCTCAAGGAGCGCCGGTGAGTAGTCGAGGCCGAGGTAGAGACCATCGTAGCCCACAATCCTGCCGAAGAACTCCGGTGAGACTGAACCACATCCTATATCGAGAACCGCCGAACCAGGCTTTAGGCCGGCAACGTCGGCCATGACCTCTCGGTAGGCCCTCGCGAAGGAGGTGCTCATCCTCATGTCCCAGAAGTCGGCGTCCTTGTCAAAGTCCATGAGGATGTGTGGATGGGTGGGAGTTATGAAGGCGTAGTCAACCATTCGATAAATCTCCTCGTGAATGGAAACCCAGTCCGGGAGAAGGAGGTCATACTTATCTGGAGGAATCTCGAGGGTATATGAAAAACCGTTGAGGTGGAGCCTCCCGGCGCGAACCTCGATGATTCGGAGGTCCTGCAACGTAGAGATGAACCTCACGAGCAGGGCCCTGTTTGGAAGACCTACTCCCTCAAGGAGCTCTTGGAGGGTGGGCTCCTTCGCAAGGAGGGAAAATATACCGTGTTTCGTACCGAGGGAAACAATCTGGAGTATGGCAATCCTGACCATGTGGTCTATGTTGGTGTCAACGACCCTTGGGGAGGTCATCTCCCCACCTCACAGGAACCGCCTGTAGTAGCGGTAGTATTCCTTCAGGTAATCCACGACCTTCTTGCCGTATTCTGTAAGGCGGTAGTACTTGAAGCCGTTGCTCGCTATCTCCTCAACGAGACCGAGGTAAACCAGGGAGCTCTCACCGTTGTAGCGGTTACCAAGACCAACAAGAGCCCCCCTCACGTTCGACGGGTCAGAGCCAACGACCCTTGCAATCTCCGACAGGTACGTTGCGGACGGATATATCTCGTTCAGGTACATCAGTATCTTCTTCCTGAGCTCACTGCGGTGCAATGACCTGAGCACCTGCGGGTCTATCACCACCGAGTTCATTCCTCCACCACCCCGGGTTTTTCTGAGCCTGATTGTAGCCCGCTGAAGTTTATGTAGCTAAGCGTGCAGGTGCACCGTATTATTGTTAGCGCTTGGAAGATATATAACGTTTTCGCATGGAGAATGTCCCTTAACCAATACAAAACCCACTGAATTGAAAAATCATCACAACATTTCGATGATGGTGGAATATTGGGCCCTTCACCCATCATCTTGGAAAAAATCTAAAGAGGGTTCAAAAAAGGTTTAAAACATCGTTGCCCATATTAGTTCCACGGGCTCCGCGGGTGGTAATCATGTGGGAAGCGATTGCAGTAACGGCAGTGGTTGCAGTGGCGCTCGTTCTCTACGTTAGGGACGTCACGAACAAGGTTCTCGTGAGGTACTTCGAACTCAAGGACAACCTCATGGAGCTCGAAGAGAACTTCACCGGCTTCCGTTCTGCCATTGAAAAGAGAATTTCAGAACTGAGGAGCTCCGAGAGAGGTCCAACCCAGCTTCCGGAGCTGAAGGAGATTAGGGAAAAGATAACCTCGCTCGAGAAATCCCTGAGGGAGTTCAAGAAGTTCGAGACGAAGTTCGACTTCGAGATTGGGAGCGTTAAGAACGGTCTTGAGAGGCTCGAGAGCAGGGTTGACCGGCTCGAAAAGGAAGTTGAGGAGAGCAGGGAGCTTATAAAGGAGGAGCTCAGGGAGGAAATCATCAGGGAGCTTGAGGAGGAGATAGAGCACCTCGAAGAGGTCATCGAGAGGCGGAAGAACGAGGAAGTTGAGGAGTTCCTTGAGGTCATCAAGGCCGCGATAACACTACAACCAGAGAAGCTCCGCGAGGGCCTTCTTGAAGCCAAGCGCGCACTCCTCTCGCTCAGGGACATCGCGAAGGTCTACGTCCTGACCGGAAAGGGGCAGAAGGAGTTTAGGGAGCTCAAGGAGAACCTCGTAGAACTCCTCAAGAACCTGAGGAAGCTGGCAATCGTCTCCGTCCCGGACGAGAACGTTTACTCCAAGTTCAACGAGGTCATAGTCAAAACCAAGAGGCTCGAACTGCCAATGAAACGCGGGGATAAAGAACTCTCGCCCGAGAAGAGCTTCATTGAGATACACAGGATAACCTACGAGCTGGCCGGGGAGATTGACAGGATTGCCGAGATGCTCGGAGAGCCCGTCCCCGTGACGCCCGTGGAGAAGGAGTTCTATGAGAAGCTGCGCTACCAGTTCGAGGAGCTGAGACGGCTGGAGGAGCAGGTGCAAAAGTTAATGCTCAAGCTCGGAGCCGTTAATAAGGAGCCCGAAGAGAAGAAAGACGACATAGAGGAAATTCTAAAGGACCTCAACCTCCTCTAAAACTCGTCGCCGAGGAGCTTGTCGAGGTCAATCATTATGAGAAGCCTTTCGCCGTCGTTTATCTTGGCGATGCCCTTTATGTAGCGTATGTCCACCCTGCTGGCGAGGGTCTTCGGAGGCTGTTCTATCTGGTCCTCGGTGAGGGTTATGACATCCGAGACGGCGTCAACGATTATGCCGACAACCTCGTCCTTGACCTCGGCGATGATAATCTTCTTCTTGGAGAGGTCCTCGTCCGGGTCGTAGTAGCCGAGGAGCTTCTTGAGGTTGACGACGGTGGTAATCTGACCGCGCAGGTTTATGACGCCCTCAACGAAGTCCGGCGCGTTGGGAACGCGTGTTATGGGCATCATCTCCTTGATTTCCCTGACCTTGGAGATGTCAAGGCAGAACTCCTCGTTGCCGACCATGAAAGCCACAACCTGAATCTCCCCCAAAGTATCACCCCCCAACCCTTTCAAGGAGTTCACGTGAACGCGAAACCGATTCGGCAAGCTCCTTAAGACCCTTTCTAATCTCCTCCAGCCTCGTCTGCACGTCGGAGATGAAGGCCGTGAAGTTATCAACCTCGGCGGAGAGGTCCTCCTGAACCTTGTAAACGCTGTCCAAAGTGTCCATCAGCATTTGAACAGACTGGGCCTGACCCTCAATGCTGTCGGAGAGCTCCTTTATCATGTTGGCCGTCTCGTTGGCGCGTCTCGCTATATCGTCGAAGGCCGCAATGAGCTCTTGAACGGCGTCCTTTATCTCCTCAGTGACCGTGAACTCTTTCTTTATTGAGCCGACGACCTTGTCAATGCTCTCCTGCATGTTCCTAATCAGCTCTGCAATCTGGTCGGTTGACTTCTTGGACTGGTCGGCCAGCTCGCGGATGTTCTCAGCCACCACCGCGAAGCCCCTTCCGTGCTCTCCGCTCCTCGCGGCCTCTATTGCGGCGTTGAGAGCCAAAAGGTTCGTCTGCTCCGCGATGTTGCCGATGACCTCGACGATTTCGCCAATTCTGCGTGAGTGCTCGACGAGTAGCGACAGGGCCTTCTCCATATCCTGGTTGACCTCGTTGATGCTCGCGACGTTCAAAGCCACGTTGTCGGAAATCTGCTTGCCCTTCTCAGCCATGTTAGCCGTTTCGAGGGCGTAATCGGTCAGCGCCTGAGCTTGGGTGTTCATTTCCTCTATGCCCGCCGTAAGTGTCTGGATGTAGTCCCCGAGCTCTGCCACGCGGGAGCGCTCCTCTTGGATGAGCGTGAGCAGACCGTTGGAGTCAAGGGAAACCCCAAAGTCCGCGCTCTCCAGAAGCGACGTTGCCTTCTCGTCGGCGTTCTTGAGCTCTTCAAGGACATCACGAACTTCCTTCGGAACGCCTACCCTCTCAATCCTGACCTCCCTCTTTGACTTGGCTTTCTCAGCTATGCGGAGAAGACGGGAAGCGGTTTCCGAATCAAAGCCCTCAAGGGGGACGTGCTCTCCATCGATGAGCCTCTCAAGAACGTCGAGGAGGTCTTCCCTTCTGGGACTGGAAGAGAGGTAGAGTCCAACGACCAGAGCAGTGCCGATGCCCGCTATTGCACCCACCGCTAGAGAAACCGCAGAACCCGCGAGCGTGACCACTGGAACCGATAGCACCGAGGCGAGAGTTACTGACCTGCCCATGGGCGCACCCCCTGACTGGTACTTATTGTCACTTCAGGGATAAAAGACTTTCGTATGTATGTAATAACCAAAGCTACGAGTCACCATAATAACCCTTGGATTCGTAACGACCTGCGTATGCACCTACACAACCATCTACACTAAAGGCTTTTTACGAGAAAAAGCCCATAAACTTGTAGGGAATTTCGTTGAGCCCCCAACGGGCTCGCCTTCATCCCGGACATTCACCAAGGTGAGTGAGCCGTATGATGGACTACAAGGACCCCGGCTACCTGAAGATTAAGGAGGAGCTCTTTCGGCACCTCAAGGTTAGCAGTGACGCCTACAAGGATTCATACCTCATGCGAAGAATACGCGCGAGGATGAGAAAGCTGGGGATTACGAACTTCATGGAGTATTACCGCCTGATTAGGACCAACAAAAAGGAGCTAGACGAACTGCTCCTGACGGTGGCCATAAACGTGACCGAGTTCTTCCGGGACCCCGTCGTGTGGAAGACCTTCGAGAGAAAGGTCATACCCGAGCTCGTGAAGATAAAGAGGGAACAACACAGCTCCTCGCTCAAGATATGGAGCGCGGCCTGCTCCACGGGACAGGAGCCCTACTCAATAGCGATGACCCTCTACGAGGCCCTTGGAGAGAACCTCGGCGGCTTCAGGGTGCAGATACTCGCGACCGACATAGACAGGGAAGCCCTTGCAGTCGCGATGCGCGGCGAATACCCGGTTGACGTCGTTGAGAAGCAGGTTCCGAGGCACATGATACCTAAGTACTTCACGAGGGTCAGCGACGAGCGCTACCGCGTCTCACCGAAGGTGAAGAGGCTCGTTAAGTTCCAGCAGTTCAACCTCTTCAGCCCGAGGTATCCAACGGGTTTCGACGTCATATTCATCCGCAACGTGCTGATTTACATCAAGAGGGAGGCGCAGGAGGAGATATTTGCCAAGCTGTACGACTCCCTCGAAGACCACGGTTTCCTGATTCTGGGTAAAACCGAGACGATACTCGGAAACGCGGCAAAGCTGTTCAAATTGTACGACCTCGTCGCGAGGATTTATCGCAAGAACCTGGAGGTGAAGAAGCATGGCTCGGGTTTTGGTCGTAGATGACGCCGCCTTTATGCGCATGCTCCTGAAGAAGATACTGACCCAGGGCGGCCACCAGGTGGTTGGCGAAGCCAGCAACGGAAAGGAGGCCGTTCAGAAATACCAGGAGCTCAAGCCCGACGTGGTAACGATGGACATAGTCATGCCGGAGATGGACGGAATAACGGCCGTCCGCGAGATAAAGAAAATCGACCCCAACGCCAAGATAATCATGATTACCGCCGTCGGGCAGGAGAGCAAGGTCATGGAAGCCCTCAAGGCCGGCGCCTCTGGATACATCGTCAAGCCCTTCCAGGCCCCGAAGGTGCTTGAGGAAATCAACCGCGTACTGTCGAGTTAGGGTGAGTGATGATGCCCCTGAGCTCACCCAAGAAAAAGATTAGGGTACTCGTCGTTGATGACTCCGCCTTCATGCGCAAGATACTCAGGGATATAATCAACTCCGACCCCGAGCTAGAAGTCTGTTGCGAAGCCCGTGATGGAATCGAGGCCATAAACATGGTCAAGCTCCACAAGCCCGACGTGGTAACGCTCGACATTGAGATGCCACGAATGAACGGCCTCGACGCCCTCAGGGTTATAATGAAGCAGAGCCCGACGCCGGTAATCATGGTGAGCGCACTCACGCAGGAGGGGGCCGAGGCAACGATAAAGGCCCTCGAGTACGGGGCGATTGACTTCATCCCCAAGCCCAGCTCTTCCATTTCCCTCAGCATGAAGGAGATGAAGGACGAGATAATCGCGAAAATCAAGGAGGCAGCGAAGGTTCCAAGGAGATTCCTTGAGCTCAAGAGGACGAGACTGCTGAGGGCCCAGAAGAGCAAGGTCAAGAGGAAAGGGGTTCCCGCGAGGATTGCGGTTGCAATGGCGGCCTCAACCGGTGGACCGCAGTCCCTCCTCAAGGTTTTCCCCAAGTTCCCCGAGCACCTCGGCGCGGCAATCCTGCTCGTCCAGCACATGCCCCCCGGCTTCACGAAGTCCTTCGCCAAGAGGCTCGACAGCGTCAGCAAGCTCAACGTGAAGGAGGCGGAAGACGGCGAGCCCATCGAGGAGGACTGGGCCTACGTTGCACCGGGCGACTACCACATGGAGGTCGAGCTGAGGCGCGGAAAGCCCGTGATAACCCTCAACAAGAAGCCGAAGATACACGGTGTAAGGCCTGCCGCCGACCCGATGATGATTACCGCCGCGGAGGTCTTCGGCAGGAGAACCGTCGGCGTCGTCATGACGGGAATGGGACGAGACGGGGCCCAGGGAATAGTCGCCATCAAGAAGAAGGGCGGAATCACCATCGCGCAGGACAAGGAGACCTCGATAATCTACGGAATGCCAAAGGCGGCCGCCGAGACGGGCATGGTTGACTACATCGTGCCGCTCGATAAAATCGCCGACACCGTTGTGATGGCAGTGAACAAGATAAAGCGGGGTGGTGGCGGTGGAGGACCTTTCACAGTACCTTGATGAGTTCCTCGCCGACGCGAGGGATAGGATAGACAGCCTCAGCAACGCCATACTCACGCTGGAGAAGATAGTCAAGGAAGGTGGCAGTGAGGAAGAGAAGAAGGCAATGATAGACCAGATTTTCCGCGACGCCCACACGCTCAAGGGTACGGCCGCGACGATGGGCTTCATGAAGCTCAGCGAAGTGGCCCACAAGATGGAGAACCTCTTCGACCTCGTCAGGAGCGGTAAGATTGAGCCAACTCCCGAGCTTATAGACGTTCTCCTCGAATTTCTCGACATAATAGAGGCGATGGTCGACAACATCGAGGAGACCGGGGAGGAGGGCGACTTCGACGTTGACGAGCTCTTCGAAAAGGCCCAGAAGTTCTTCGACCAGGCGGGGGCAGGCGGTGGAAAGAAGGAAGAGGAAAAGGAGGGGAAAGAGGAGAAAGCCCCCGAAGAGGGAGAATCTGAAGAAGCTGGGGCGCCAGAAGCTCCCCCCGCCGGCAACCGCTACCTCGTGAAGGTCTACTTCCAGAAGGACGCCCCCCTGAGGGGGGTCAGGGCTTTTCTCATTCTCTCCGACCTGGAGGAGCTTGGAGTCGTCGTCGAGACCAACCCCGAGAGGAAGGTCATCGAGGACGGAAAGGCAGACGTTGATGTGCTCGAGTTCGTCATAGAGACCGAAGAGGACCCGGAGAAGATTAAAACAGTCGTTTCTCGGCATCCCGAGGTTGAGAAGGTCGAGGTTCAGACGCTCGGCGGCGAGACAGTTGCGAGCGGAGAGGGCGCAAAGGTTGAGGGAGGAGAAAAGAAATACGAGGTCACCGTTTACCTCCAGAAGGACGCCCCACTCAAAGGTGTTCGCTCTTATCTCGTTCTCCAGGACCTTCAGAAGGTTGGCCTCGTTGAGAAGACCGAACCAAATGAGATTGACATCCAGAACGGCGAGCTGATTGACGGTTACTACTTCAGGGTCATTCTGAGGACGAACCTCAACAAGGAGGACATAGTTAAGATAATCACCAAGCACCCGGACGTCGAGAGCGCCGACGTTAGGGAAGTAGGAGAGGGCGCTCCGGCCCAGGCCCAGCCCAAAGCCGAAAAGAAGGAGGCGAAAAAGGAAGAGAAGGCCGAAAAGAAAGGGAAAAAGGCCATAAAAGGCCCGATAAAGACGCCAAAGGTCAAGATTTCCAAGATAATCAAGGTGGACGTGGGGCACCTAGACAGGCTGATGAACCTCGTCGGTGAGCTCGTCATCACCAAGGGAAGGCTTGAGCAGATAGCGGAGAGGCTCGGCGACAGGGAGCTTCTCGAGACGCTGTCAACGCTCTCAAGGCTCCTCACCGAGCTGCAGGACGAGATAATGGAGATGCGTCTCACACCGGTCGCAGAGGTCTTCAACAAGTTCCCGAGGATGGTCCGTGAGCTCGCGAGGAAGATGGGCAAGGAAGTTGAGTTCATCATCGAGGGAGCGGACATCGAGGTTGACAGGACGATACTCGACAAGCTCGGTGACGTTCTCGTCCACCTCCTCAGGAACGCCATAGACCACGGCATTGAGCCACCGGAGGAGCGCGAGAAGCTCGGCAAGCCGAGGGCGGGAAGGCTTGAGCTCATAGCAAAGCGCGAGAGGAGCCACGTCGAAATAATCGTCAGGGACGACGGAAGGGGGATAGACCCTGAGAAGATTAAGAGGAAGGCCGTGGAGAAGGGCCTCATAACCCCGGAGCAGGCCGCGGAGATGAGCGACGAGGAGGCGATAAACCTAATCTTCCTGCCGGGCTTCAGCACCAAGGACCAGGTCACGGACGTTTCTGGAAGAGGAGTTGGTATGGACGTCGTCAAGGAGGTCGTCAAGAGCCTCAACGGAAGCATAGCCGTTTACAGCGAGGTCGGAAAGGGAACGACCTTCGTGCTCAAGCTGCCCGTGAGCATGGCCATCATCCAGGCGCTCCTCATCAAGGTGCAGGACGAGGTCTACGCGGTTCCGATAAACAACATCCTTGAGAGCATCGAGATAAAGCGCGAGAACCTCAAGAGCATCGGCGGAAAGGAGGTCATAGTTCTCCGCGGTGAGATTATACCTGTCATAATGCTCCACGAGCTCTTCGGCCTGCCGATGCCCGAGCTTGAGGAGTTCCCGGCCTTGGTTGTTGACCTCGGCGCCCAGAAGGTGGCCATAGGAGTTGACGAGCTTCTCCACAAGAAGGACATCGTCATCAAGAGCCTCGGCAAGATGCTCTCGCACATCAGCGGCTTCGCAGGAGCGACCATACTCGGTGACGGTAGCGTCGTGCTGATTATCGAGATTAACGGTCTCCTCGGAGGTGGGCGTGGTGGAATCTGAGAACTACGAGGAGTACATAAAGAACCTCGACGAGGTCGCAAAGAGCGCGCTGGTCGAGACCTTCAACATAGGTGCCTCCAGGGCGGCTGACGCGCTCAGCGAGATGACAGGTTTGACGGTGAACATCACGGTTCCGGAGATAGAGATAACCTCCATCAAGTCCGTCCCAGAGAAGGTCGGTGAGGACGTTAAGGTGGCAGTCTACATACAGCTCAGCGGGGGCTTCGAGGGCCACGCGTTCTTTTTCCTCGACTTTGAGGATGCTCTCAGGATATTCGACCTCATGATGGGCCAAGAACCCGGGACGACGACCGAGTTTGACGATATGGTTGCGTCGGCCGTCATGGAGATGGGAAACATCCTAATCTCTGCCTTCGCCAACGCCCTCAGCGAGTTTCTCGGAACGGAAATCAACCAGACGCCGCCGGACATTGCGATTGACTTCACCCCAGCGATACTGGACTTCGCGCTGGCCGACGTTGCCCAGCACTGCGACTACACGATGCTCCTCAAAACCGAGATGAAGATTGAGGGAATAGAGTTCAAGGAGCACTTCACGATTATCCCGCATCCGGCCTCGATGAAGAAGATTGTTGATACCCTGCTGGGGGGATTCGTATGAGCGGGCACAAGAACTGGTTTTCGGAGTGGTATCAGGACATATTTAGGGAAGCCTCCAACATAGCGATGAGCCACGCTCTCACGGCGCTCTCGAACATGATAGGCGAGATAGAGATGGAGCCCCCGACCGTCAGCGTAATTCCCAGGGCAAAGTTCCTCCACGAGCTCGCAAGCAAGGGAATAACGAACAGTTTCGTTGTGATGTTCGACATAACCGAGGGGCTCAGCGGTTTGACGATACTCCAGTTCCCCAAGGAGAGTGCCAAAGCGCTCGTCATGACGCTCCTTGGAATGGACCCCGGCGACGAGGGAATAGACGAGATGGGACGCTCGGCGATAATGGAGATAGGCAACATACTGATTTCGGTTTACACGGACATCCTCGCCAAGCTCATTGAGGAGCCGGTGTCGCTGAGCCCGCCAAAGCCAGCCGAGAGCCTCTACGACGTTGAAAAGGAGCTGTCAAGGCCCGACCTCAGGGATGTCACCGAGGTCATAATGTTCAAGACACGCTTCTATCAGAAGGACACGGGAATAGAGAGCCTGTTCTACCTTGTGCCAACCAAAGACGCCTTTGACAAGCTCGTCGGCAAGCTTGAGGCCCAGGTGAAGGACATCGAGCCCGAGATACCGCCCGAAGAGACGATAGAGCCCGGGGAAGAGGTAGGGGAGAGCAAGGTTGAGGAAACCACCGAAAGCCCCCAGGAGGAAGCCCAGGAAAGCACCACGGAAGGTTCCGAGCCTACAATCAACGAGCAGACAGAGGGTTGAACCTTGCCGATGGAGATAAAGGTCGGCATCGGCGACTACGCGGTCGGCAAGAAGGAGGGGATAATCAGCACCTACGGGTTAGGTAGCTGTGTCGGTATAACCCTCTACGACCGCCTAACCAAGGTTGGCGGTCTGCTCCACGCGCTCCTGCCGGAGGCGAGCTACTACGGCAACAAGGGAAACCCGGCCAAGTACGTCGATACCGGCCTGCAGTTGCTCATCAGGGACATCCAGAAGCTCGGCGGAAACCCGAGGAGGGCCGAGGCAAAGCTCTTCGGGGGGGCGCACATGTTCACCAACGTGACCAACGAGAAGCTGATGATAGGGCAGAGAAACGTCGAAGTGGCGAAGCGGGAGCTCAAGAAATACGGCATAAGACTGGTCGCGGAGGACACAGGCGGAAAGGGCGGAAGGACGATTTACCTCGACCTATCAACGGGTAAAGTCAGGATGAGGAAGGTTTCAGGTGGAAAAGTCATCGAGAAGATTTATTGAATCAGGAACACGAGGGGGTGATTCGATGAACTTCAGGACGAAAATTGTTGGTATCGTTGTCGTTTCGCTGTTCCTCGTGGCAGTGATAGCCAGCGCCATGATGCTGTACACGGGAAACCACACAAGCGACATAATCCAGCAGAAGCTAGCACCAGAGGTGGACTACCAGGCCAAGGAAATGACTATGGCGCAGGCAAACGCACTCGCGGAACAGTTCAGCGGGTTCTTCAGGGAGGTCGAAGCCCTCGGACGGGCCACGCAACAGCTCACCATAATATCGCTGAACGACCTGAACAAGACTGGGACGCCATTTGGAAGTCCCGGCTACGCTGAAAAGCTGAAGCCCCTGCTCCTCGAACGCTTTTCAACGATAGCCAAAGCGGAGCCAAAGCTCAGCGCGGTGTACTTCGGCGACGTGAACGGCAACATGTACATTTATCCTGAGCAGAAGCTTCCGGCCGGTTACGACCCGAGGAAGAGGCCGTGGTACCAGGAGGCAGTCCAGAAGAACGGACCGGTCTGGAGCCAGCCCTATCGCGACGCCTCAACCGGAAAGTGGGTCGTGACTTACGCCGTTCCAGTCTATTACAACGGTAAACTCGTTGGTGTCATTGGTCTGGATGTGTTCATAGACACGCTCGCAAAGGCCGTTACAAGCGTTAAGATAGGAAAAACGGGCTACGCGTACGTCGTCGGTCCAAACGGCCTGATATACATCCACCCCGACCCCCAGATTGAGATGAAGCTCAATGTCTTCAAAGAGCCCAGCCTCAAACCCGTCGCCGAGATAATCAAGAGCGGAGAACCAAACGCCACGACGATATACACATGGGAAGGGGTGCGCGCCGTCGCCGCGGGTGTTAAGATTCCCGAAACGGGATGGTACGTCTTCGCCAAGGTCCCAGTCAGCGAGATAAGTGCGGGCATAATAAAGGCGGTGGACGACACGAGGAAGACAACCCAGAGGGCGGCACTGTACATGACGCTCATAATCCTCGCGATATCCGCCGTTCTCGTTGGCGCCGCATACAAGATTACCCAGAGCTCGATAAAGCCCCTGGAGGAGCTCAAGCGCGTGGCGCAGGCTTTGGCTGAGGGCCGGCTGAGTGAGGTGAATAGGGAGCTTAAGAGGATTCGGTACTTGGAGGACGATGAGATTGGTGCGCTCATCAAGGCCTTCGAGGCCGTAGGAAAGGACCTCGTTGGAACCTTAAACACGATAGCGACAAAACTCGAACGCCTCGCCGAGGGTGATTTAAGCAACGGCCTCAGCATGGAGGCCAAGGGTGAACTCAAAGAAATCCTCGAAGACCTCAAAGACACCAACGAGAAACTCAAGGGACTAATCGGCGAAATAGTCAACGTTACCGACGAACTTGAAAAGAAGGCGAACACCCTCGCCCAGATTTCAAAGGATGTTACAGAGGCGATTAACCAGGTCAACGAGGCCGTTCAGCAGGTCAGCATTGAAGCGCAGAGACAGCAGGAGCACATCAACGAAATAACCGAGGGAATGCGCTTCGTTGCAGAAACCAGCGCCGAAAGCGTCAGGGCAATGGAGGAGTTCGAAGGAGCCGTTGGAGAGGTAGTGAACATCGCCAACGAAGGCAGGGAGAAGAGCGAGGTCTCGGCCCAGCAGATAGAGAGCATCCAGGAGACCATGAGCAAGATTGAGCACGCCGTTACAAAGGTCGCGGAGATGAGCAGGAGTATTGAGGAGATTACGGATGTGATTACGAATATTGCCGAGCAGACGAACCTCCTTGCCCTCAACGCGGCTATTGAGGCGGCTAGGGCTGGGGAAGCTGGTAGGGGTTTTGCCGTCGTTGCCCAGGAGATTAGGAAGCTTGCCGAGGAGAGCAAGCAGGCTGCAGACAACATCAAGAACATAATCGACCAAATAACCACCGAAATCAGGGACGCAGTGGAGAGCACGGAGAAGGGCGTTGAAGTGGTTGGCGAGAGTGCCGAGACCCTCAGGGAGACGATAACCTACCTCGGCAACATCGCCGACCTCCTCCAGGAGGCCAGTGGTCGGATGGGTGAGGTGAAGGAGCAGATTATCCGCACGCAGGAGGAGGTTGATAAGGCGTTGCGTGCTTTGGAGAATTTGGCTGCGAGTGCTGAAGAAACTACAGCCAGTGCTGAGGAGGTTAGTTCTGCCGTTGAAGAGCAGACTGCTGCCACTGAGGAGCTTGAGAGGGCCGCTAACGACTTGAAGAGAATCGTCGAACAACTCAGGGAAATCATCAGCAAATTCAAACTGTGACTTTCGTTGTTTCCCTTTCCCACTTTGAGGGGGTGAGAACGTGGACTGGGTAATGATTGCAGTCATCGCGGTCGTGGTGTTGCTCGGCATGGTGGTTACAGCGTACATCATCACCAACGCCATTAGCAACCAGATGGGAGAACTCTACGCGGCGCTGCTCGAGCGGGAGCTGAAGAGCGAGAGCCCCGCCCCGAAAAGGGAGGAGCCCAAGAGAGTCCCCAAGGAGGAGAAGAAGCAGATGAGCGTCTCGGGGGTTAACGAGGAGGAGCTCATCAAGAAGCTTCGCCAGGTCATCGACGAGAAAGTCCAGCGCGTCCTCGACGAGGCCAGGCACAAGAAGGAGAGGCTCCTCATGCTCCTCGACGTCGCGAGAGGCTACACCCTTGGATACATAAGCGAGGACGAGTACAACGCGTTCCTCATGAAGGTCCTTGCCGAGCTCGACGAGTTCAAGAAGCTCTGGCTTGCGCGCTTCCCGAGCCAGAAGGACAAGGAGAAGCTCAACCAGGTGATAGCGTACGTCGCGAGGACGAAGCTCCCGATTACGGTCAAGAGCAAGGACGGCAAGACGGCCGTTAAGCTCCCGCCGGAGGAAGCCCTTATAAGGATAACGAGTAGCATCAACAACGCTATAAACATCCTCGACGAAATGATATCCTCGCGCGGCGGGAACCCAGCGGTAACGCCCCTCGAGGTTAAGCTCTCGCAGGAGTGCGAGAAGCTCCGCGCGAAGGTTGAGAAGCTGGAGAAGCAACTCGAAGAGTACCAGGCCCTCACGTGAGGGCGGAAGGGATGAGCCATGGCCGTCACAGAAACCCGGGTCAAGGTAGCCATAATCTCGTCATGGAAGGGCTCTGGTAGGGTAAACTGGCGCGATGCCCTCGGGGTTATTCAGCACGATAGGCTTATTCTGAAGTATCTTCACATGGGGGAGGTCGTTGGCGAGGACAACTTCCCGTTCTCGTCCCTGACGGACCTGGCCGTGAACGTTCCCGACAACTATAAGCTCAACCCGGAGAAGGAGCACTTCGGGATGAAGTTCTACGTCCCCGGAAGGGGCGACCTCACGCTCATCCTGACGATAGGCGACAACCTGCTCATATACGACGAGAAGAAGTTTCAGGAGTTCGTCCACACGATTTTCGAGACGCTTATAAACGGAAAGGCCGTGAGACTACAGCTCGCGAGGATTAAGGGCGGAGCGATAAACATGGACTCCAAGTGGCAGGACGGTTCGCTGAGGATAGTCTCCGTCAAGTCCGCCAAGAAGGGAAAAACCGAGAGGAACATCGTGGTTCTCGACCCCGACATGAGGCCCATCCCGATATTCTCGGACGTTGAGGACATGGACGTCGAGGAAGTTGACATGGACGGTAAGAAGGTTCAGGCGTGGAAGATAAAGCACTTCTACGTGAGCGAGACCGTAACGTCCTACCTCTACATCCCCGAGAAGAAGACGAGGCTCTTCATCCTGCGCTACCTGCTCAAGTACATACCAGGCTACTTTGAGTTCATCATGAAGGTCTCGAAGGAGTTCCCAACGCTCCAGGCGGAGTTCAAGGAGGTAATGGAGAAAGAACTTAAAGAACTTGAAAGCCTCGACGAGACGGAGAAGCAAATACTCATGGCGCTCTACTCCGGTCTAAACCCGCTCGAGATACACCAGTTCCTCGGCCTCAGCGAGAGGGAAATCGAAGAAATCTACGACAGGATGATAGACAAGGGGCTCCTCAAGATAGTCATGATAAGGAAGGTCGTAGACCTCACGAGGGAAGGAAGAAAAATAGTGAACAAGCTAATCGAATACGGCCTCGTCTCTATGTGAACCTCCTCAGGAGTAGCACCGCAACGGCGAGGAGAACTATGAACCCAGGCCCGCATATCGAACTCTTCTGGCTTCCTTTCATTGCATCGACGTTGACCACGTAGAACGTTGAACTCGCGGTTCCAATTACCGCCTCGTTGCCCCTCACCGCTATGCTCCTAACGTAGCCCGTGTTCGGGAGCTCGCCGAGGGTCTTTCCGTCCTTCGGGTTGATGGCGTAGAGGTTTCCGACGCTGTAAACGTAGGTCGTTCCGTTCTCGGCCTTGCTCACGAACCTACCGGTTCCAGCCAAGAGAACGCCGTCGGTGTAGGCAAGGACCTTAACGCGGTAGGGGAACTTCCGCTCCCAAAGGGTTTTTCCGGAGGGCAGTTCAACGGCGACGAGCGTTCCGTTTTTGCCGTCGTAACCACTGACGTAAGCCGTATCGTTGAGAATCAGAATGTCTTCGGTGTAGAAGAGGCTCTCGTTGAGGAGCACCTTTCCACTCGGGGAGACCACGTAGAGACGGCCCTTGGAGTTGTCCCAGCCGGTTCCAAGGACCGCGTTGCCCTTCCAAACCTCCAAATCCCTGACCCAGTGACCGAAGCTCACGTTCCAGAGAAGCTTTCCTTGGCGGGAAATTCCGTAGAGCGAGCCGAACTGCCACTTTCCAACGTAGCCCGAGGGAAAGCCTGAGCTCGCGTAGATTACCCCCCCAACACGAATCCGGGTGAGCATGTCGTTGAAGGTGATGTTCCAGAGGGGGGTGAAGTTCCCGTTGAGCTTTACGGCGTAAACGTGACCCCTGTACGAGGTCCGGTTACCTGAGACGTAGAAGTCGCCGTCCACGAGGTAAGCGGTTTCCCCTGAGATTGCGAAGTCGTAGAGCTTGTTAAGGACGTCGTATGTGGCCACGACACGACCCAGGTTGTTGAACTTCAGGAGACCACCGAAGCTCCCCACGAGAAGACCTCCCCGAACGGGTACAAGCTTAACTGTGTAGCCGGAGGAGTTCTGCCACAGTTTGGTTCCGTTGAGCGAAAAAGCCGCGAGGTTACCCAGGTAGTAGATTTCAACGAGGCCCTTTGAACCCACCACCTGTCTGTAGGAGCAGGCGGCGTAAACTGTCCCATTCGTGAGGGCAACTGCCTCTATGCTCTTCTGGTACTTCACGTTCTCGCAGAGGGTTCCCTTCCACAGCACTGGATTCTGAGACGCTGAAACGCTTCCGAGCAGAAGAAACGCCAGTAAAGCCACTAAAATCACTGGAACGCTTCTCTTCATGGCCAATCCCCCAAAAGGAGTGGTGAAAAGCTTATATAAACCTTTGCCGTACTCCACTTGGTGGAAGAGATGGAGGAGGAGTTCGACCTAAGGGAGGCACTGGCGACGGGAGAGAGGCTCCAGGAAATCGTGGCAAGGGCTTCCATAGACAAGGAATTCCTCAAGGAAGTTCTTGAGCTTCTCGACGATGACCTCTGGACGGTTCAGAAGAACGCCCTCCGAGTCGTCGTCGAGGTCCTGAGGGACATGCCGGAGCTCCATGAGTCACTCCTGACGAAGCTGATGGTTATGCTCAGGAAAAGTGAGGCTGTGCCTTTAACCCAGGAGATAGCCAGGGCCTTCGGCGTTCTGGCCGAGATTGCACCGGAGAAGGTGAGCAAGGTCGTTCCGGTAATCTTTGCGAACTACCGCATAGGCGACCCCAAGATTAAGGTGAACTCAACGTACGTCCTCGAGGAGATTATGAAGGCCAGACCAAGCCTGCTCGGCAACGTTTTCAGGGACATAGGATTCATGCTGATTTCAAAGGACACATCCGACAAGCTCGCCGCTTTGAACTTCATAGCGGCGCTGAGTGAGAACGGTCTGCGCTACGTAACGCCGTTCTTGCCGAAGCTCTTCGCACTCCTCCAGGATGAGGACGACCTCGTGCGCGCTAGTGCCGTTGAAACCCTGGTCGCCCTCGGGGAGAAGAACGACAAGCTGAGAAAGGTCGTGATATCGAAGCTCCAGTCGATAGAGAAAGACAAAAGCGACCTCGTCCAGAAGAGGCTGAAGGAGGGCATGAAACGGCTACTCCTCCTGGAGAGGTGATTCCCCGCCTTCCAACCGCTCTTGGAGGATTGTCTTGAGGGCCTCTTTGAGCTTCTCGTTCTCCCGCCTGAGGCGCTCGTTCTCCTCCTTCAGGGACTCAACCTCGGCCAGCGCGGACTTTATCTCCCGAACGGTTTGCTCGAACCGGGATTTGGGAACGAAGTCCTTCTTCAAAACCTCAACAGCCGACCGGGCGTCCTTCGCCCCAGTTAGTGAGACGAGCTCCCGCTCAATCGTCTTTATTTCCTTGAGCCTCTCCTCGTACTTCCCAATCTTCTCGCTCAGGGCATCAACGCGCTTTGCCATCTCCTGGAACAGTGCAAGCCTTTTCTTGAGCTCCTCCAGCTCACGCTCGCGCTCAACGAGTCTCTTTCTTAGCCTCTCGTTCTCCTTCGCCAGACCCCTGAGCCGGACGTTTTCCTCGACGAGCTTCTCGTAGTGCTCCTGAAGGTCCCTAAGGGCACGGGAAAGGTCAACGCTTATGCCAAAGACCTCCCGCTTCAGCTCCTCTCTCAGGGACTCGAGGCGCTCCTCAAGTATGCGGTGAAGGTGCTCGTCGACCTTTTTACCGTAGGCATCCTCAACGCGCTTGAAGAGTTCAGCCGGAAGCCGGTCAAGTCTTTCCTCCAGCTCGTTTATCCTCGGCACTATGGCCTCAACGCCCTCCAGAAAGAGCGTCCTCTGCTCCAGCTCTGAGATTCTGCTCTCAAGTTCCTTGAACTGCTTCTCCACGGAGTAGCTGAGCTCCCGGTGTGAGGTCCCGAGCTCCTCGAGCTTCCGGTTTATGGTCTCAATCTTCTCGCTGAGGAAAGAGCGCTCAATCCTGAGCTCTCGGATTACCGCAGCAATCGCCTCGAGTGCCAGAAGGGAGTAGTCACCGAGCGTCTCTGACTCTGGAATCGCGGACTTAACCTCGTCCCAGTTGCGAAGGGTTTTAAGCTCACCGATAACTTCGGAGTGTCTGTCCTTTATGTAGTCCCAGCTCAACCTGCCCCTCGCTGACTTCTTGAGCATGACTACCGACCGTAAAAAATAGCTACAAACCGCTTAAATAGCTTTTGTGTAGGTGGTTACGAGAGAATTTAGTGGCCGGCGGCGTTCCCGGTTTCCCGCCCCCTCTCGGAGGGCAGTACACCCGGGAACGCAGGCGGGCTTAACTTCCGGGGTCGAAACGAGACCGGGTGTAACCCCGCCGCTATGGCCGCCGTGCCGATAACACCTTCAGAGATGACTTTATAAACTTTGCGGTCCTTCAGGCTTCGATGGAGGAGTTACTCGCACTAATCAGGGAGGAGCGCAGGGAACCCTTAACACCGGAAGTCAGGGTTAGGGATTTCCTTCGCGAAATCCAGGGGAGGAACGGGGAGGAGGTCGAAGTCGAAGGCTTCCTTCTACTCAGACAACCACCGAACGCGCCGAGGGACGCGGTTTACTACCTGCTCTCTCCCCTCTCACCGGAAGAACTGAAGAAGAGCAGGCTCAGGGCGTACCTCGTTCTGAGGATAGATGAAGCGAGCGCGATTGAGGATAGCGTTTATTCCGGCGCCTACGTGAGGGTCAGGGGAATACTTGACGCCTACCCCTACGGAAACCTTAGGCTTCTCCGCGTCATCGAGCTGAAGGAAACCCCTTACGAGAACCGCTGGCTCCGCTACGAGGGCTATACGCTGAGCCGGGGCGAGCTTGAGAGCCTCATTTCGAGCACGGTCTACGCGAACTACGAGACGGAGAGGGCGATAATATACTCCCTCCTGAGCGCCCCGACCGTCATAGGGGCGGGGAACTGGGGGGAGGGGGTGACGTTCTCGGCCTTTAAAGGAGAGCGCGAGCGCTCGGTTCTCTCACTCTGGGAGGCGTTAAAATACCTCCACTCACTCCTCCCGGAGGAGTTGAAGCTCAGGAGGGACAGGTGGGCGGAGTTCGACGACGATTTCTTGGGCCTTGACTTCAGATTCGCGAGGCCAAGGGCGAAGTTGGCCTACTACGTCCCCCACACGAGGACCATGCTGAAGAGGCCCAGGCCGGTGCCCAAGTGGGTGGAGGAGCACTTCAGGGAAAAGAGCGCAGGCTTTCTCAGCCCGAGGCTCGTTATGAAGCCCGAGGACGAAACCGCAACTCTCGGAGAGGCCCCGCTCGTAATAACCGAGGACGTTGCCTACGAGCGAAACCAAGAACTTGAGGAGCTGATGCCCAACGTCGTCGCCACCGTCATGGTCGCCAGAAGGCGCGTTGGAGTTTTAAACCTCGGCGAGATGGAGGACTACCGCTACCGCTTCGAGGCATTCCTGATGAGAAACCGGAACGAATACGGGGAGCTCTTCGATGCCTTAACTCTCTCGGGCAAGGTCTTCAACGTCGGGCTTAGGTACAGGCTTGGGGCGAGGCTTCTCGGCGCGATGGGGCGCTTCGAGGGAAAACTCGGAAGGGGCCTCATAAGCGACCTGCTCGGGCTGTACCAGGAGATAACCGACACGTGGATAAACGAACTTCCCGACAGGGAAAAGCTGAGGCTCCTGAGGGAGTACGAGCGCTACATAGGAAACTCCAGGGTGGCGGAGATTGGCGTCAGAATCTTTGAAGACCTCGAGGCGACATCCATTGACGGCACGGTCAGGAGGGAGGAGTTCTTAAAGGCCCTCATCGAGGCCGGTTTCAGGAGGGAGCACGCGGGGGAGACCCTTGAGAAGCTGCTCCGCGAGGGCTACCTCTACGAACCGTTTCCCGGAAAGCTGAAGCTGGTGAGGTGGTAACGTGGGGAAGAAGTTCCTGAGGAAGAAGGAGCAGAGGGAGAAAAAACGGATAGCGAGGGAGCGCGTTGAGACGCTCTTCACCCTCGCGGAGAGGGTTTTTCCGTACAGCCCGGAGCTGGCGGACAGATACGTTGAGATAGCCCTTGCCGTCCAGCAGAAGGCCAAGATAAGACTCCCGAGGAAGTGGAAGCGTCGCTACTGCAAGCGCTGTCACTCATTCCTCGTCCCGGGAAAGAACGCGCGCGTGAGGCTGAGGAGCAAACCCTACCCCCACGTCGTCATAAAGTGTCTCAACTGCGGGCACATAATGCGCTACCCGTACCTGCGGGAGAAAAAAGCGAGGAGAAAAGGGGAGGAACCCTAATCAGTGCCTTCCGCTCTTCTCGGGCTTTGAACCCATTCCCGGGTTCATCTTAACGGTTTCCCTGTTCGTCATGTAAAGCTCGTGGAGGGCCTTCTTGGCATCCTTGAGGAGCACCCTGGCAACGCTGTAGTTCCCCGCATCAATTGCCTCCTTGACCTTGTCAAGGATTGTCTGAACGGAGCTAACGTTAACTCCTGCCTTCTCAAGGACCTCAAGCTGGGCCTCAATTTTCTCGAGCTCCATCTCAAGGGCGAGCTTTCCGTTCTTTTCCATGGCCCTGTGGAGCTCCTTGTTGGCCTCCTTGAGGGCGAACTCGGTCTTCACCTGAAGCTTAAGGGCCAAAGCGTAGGCTCCGGTGACGTTTCCTGCCTGAAGGCTTGCGTTAGCCTGCTCCATGAGCTGGAGCATCTCCCTAACCTGCTCCATAAGCTGAGTGGAGTTCGTGGTGTTCGCTATCCCCTCGATGGCCATGAGCCTCTCGCGGACCTGCTCCATAATCATCCTAACCTGCTCGGCCGTAACGTTGGCCTGAACCTGCTTGGTGGTGCAGTTGCAGGCCTTGAGCTCCCTGGAGACCTTTTCCATGACCTTCTCAGAGGCCTTGCTCTTGACCATTACCATCTCCCTGACCTGGAACCTCTCCATGAGCCTGGTGACGTTGGTCGACTGGTTGACGTATACTATCATCGCACGGTTCTGGACGGCGAGCCTAAGAGCGGTCTGGACTGCAAGGCTGTCGTTGCCGGCAACGACGACGCTGGCGTTGAACTTGATTCCAAAGAGCTTGCTGGCGTTGCCCATAACCGCGAGGTCAGTCTCGTACCTGTTGGCTCCCCACCAGCGGTAAACAGTTATGTTGTACTCTTCAAGGTCGGTAACGTACTCGCTCACAACCGCGTCGGGACCGCCTATTATTATAACCTGGTCCGGGGCGTAGCTCAGTATCTCCGCTGTAACGTTCGGGTCGTAGGTGCCCCAGGTGGTCGTCACGACGACCGCACCGGTCAGGTTGGCGAGGTACTGAGCTATCGCGTTGTCTGCGGCATTGTCGCTGACGAGGATTACTGTGACGGTCTCTTCCGCCGAGGCACCGCCAACACTGAATGCCATTCCAATCATAAGCAGTCCGAACAGGACTGCCACCAACTTCTTACCCATCATGGCTCATCACCATTACCAACTACGAAAAAGCCCTATTTAAGCTTTTTTCACGAAATTAAGGGCAGATAGACGGTTTCTTAAAAATTCGGGGGATTTCGTTTGTTCTTTTGCTTCCCACACCGAACCACAGAGGTTTTCATCGTTCCAAATCGTTCCAAACGCCAAGTTAGCACCCACTAATCCAAAAGGGGGCATGACAATTCTCCAGAAACCAAAAGGAACGTTAATCTCCGATTATTGCTACCGCCCTAACAGGGCTTCCAGAGCCACCCTCGATTCTCAAGGGGAGGCCTATGAACGTGAAGGTTCTCCCAACCAGGGCCTCAAGGTTGACGAGGTTCTCGAATATCGGAACTTCTTCGCTGAGGAGAATGGTGTGAACGGTCTCGTCGCCGATGCTCATCGCGTCGGTGCCGACGGCTTTAACTCCCTCGGCCACGAGGAAGAGCGCGACCTCCGGCGAGAGCTCCCTCCCGCCCGTAAGGAAGAGGACAATCCTACCGCGATAACCGGAGTCGGGAATCTCATCGAGCTTAACGGTTCCCTCGCCATTGCGAACGTCCACCACGAAGGCCTCACCGATGAACTTCTCAAGGGGCATCTCGTCTATCGTCTTTCCGCCGGGAATGAAGTGAGCCGGAGCGTCAACGTGCGTCCCCGAGTGCTCGCCGAGCTTGAGGGCGTTCATGTAGTAGCCGTCGCGCTCGATGAAGGCCCAGGGCTTGACCTTTACCTCCGGGTCGCCGGGGTAAACCGGCGTGTCCTCTCCCAGGGGGAGCGAGAGGTCGACTATCATAACAACACCAACCCTTTTTAACTCCAGAAATTAAAAACCCACCGGTGGTTGGTATGGACTGCACGAAGGATTACTGCGTCAAGGACATCTCCCTTGCCCCGAGCGGGGAGAAGAAGATTGACTGGGTCTCGCGCTTCATGCCCGTTCTCCAGACGATAAGGCGGGAGTTCGAGAGGGAGAAGCCCTTCAAGGGCGTCAGAATCGCCACGACGCTCCACCTTGAGATGAAGACGGCCTTCCTGCTCCTGACCCTTAAGGCCGGGGGAGCGGAGGTTTCTGCCGCCGCCAGCAACCCGCTGAGCACTCAAGATGATGTCGTCGCGGCCTTGGCGAAGGCCGGCGTCAAGGTCTATGCCATCAGGGGGGAGAGCAGGGAGGAGTACTACGAGAACATGCACAAGGCTCTGGATATAAGGCCCAACATCATCATAGACGACGGCGCGGATATGATAAGCACCGTTCACCGCGAAAGGCAGGAGTTAATAGACGAAATCTGGGGCGCGAGCGAGGAAACAACGACAGGGGTAATAAGGCTCCGCGCGATGGAGAAGGACGGGGTTCTTAGGTTCCCAATCATAGCGGTCAACGACAGCTATACCAAATACCTCTTTGACAACCGCTACGGAACCGGCCAGTCCACGTGGGACGGCATAATAAGGACGACCAACCTGCTCGTCGCCGGAAAGAACGTCGTCGTCGTTGGCTACGGCTGGTGCGGAAGGGGAATAGCGATGAGGGCAAGGGGCCTCGGCGCCACTGTTATAGTCGTCGAGGTTGACCCGATTAGGGCACTGGAGGCAAGGATGGACGGCTTCCTCGTCATGGACATGAAGGAGGCGGCAAAGGTAGGCGACATCTTCGTGACATCGACCGGCAACATCAAGTGCATTCGCAGAGAGCACTTCGAGCTGATGAAGGACGGCGTCATAATGGCCAACGCCGGCCACTTCGACGTTGAGATATGGAAGCCCGACCTGGAGGAGCTCGCCGTTGAGATAAGCGAGCCGAGGCCCAACATCAGGGAGTACAAGCTTAAGGACGGAAGGAGGCTCTACCTCCTGGCCGATGGAAGGCTAGTCAATTTAGCGGCGGCAGACGGCCACCCGGCGGAGATTATGGACATGAGCTTTGCCCTTCAGGCGAAGGCGGCGCAGTACATCAAGGAGAACCATGAGAGGCTTGAGCCCAAAGTTTACGTCCTGCCGAGGGAGATTGACGAGATGGTAGCGAGGATTAAACTTTCAGCCATGGGAATAAAGATTGAGGAGCTCACCGAGGAGCAGAAGGAATACCTTGAGAGCTGGGAGCACGGGACCTGATTCCCTTTTTCGCTTTCATTCTTGGTGATGCCTATGAACTTCGAACCCTTCAAAATAACCCCCGTCGGCTTCGTAAGGAAGGAGCCGGAAACGCACATCGAAATCCTGCCCGAGTTCTGGGAGGCAACGGAGGGCCTCAGGGAGGGCGACTGGGTCAAGCTCGTCCTCTGGTTCCACGGGAGCGACACGCCGGCAAGGAGAAGAATCCTCAAGGTGCACCCCTACGGGAACCCGAAGAACCCGCTCACCGGCGTCTTCGCGACGCGCTCGCCCTACAGGCCGAATCCAATAGCTCTTTACACCGTCAGAATTCACCGCATCGAGGAGGGCAGGCTCTACATAGACGAGATTGACGCCCTCGACGGAACGCCGGTGGTGGACATCAAGATTTTCGTCGAGCGCTACGACTGCCCCAAGGAAGTGCCGATAGAGGAGCGGGAAGCCGAGATACCCAAGGGCAGAATGATTGGCGAGGTGAACCTAATCCCGAGGAAAGCGGAGCACCTGGACGAGCTTGAGGAGGTCTCGCCGGAGGAATACGACGCGCTGATACTCGAAATCGGCCCGAAGACAACGACGTTGACGGCTAAAGAACTCGTCGAGCTCATCGATGCCCTCAATGAGGTCTACGAGAGCCTGCCGGTGGAGATAAGGGACAAGCTCAGAACACGTGAAGCGCGCTCGCCTTGAAGCTGACGTAGACCTCTTTTCCCTTCTCTATCCCGAGTTCGAGCATCGATGAGCGGGTTATGAAAGCAGTAAGGGTTATATCGCCGAGGGAAAGGTGAACCCTCACGAGCGGACCGAGCTCCTCGATTGACTCAACGACCGCTTTAAACTCGTTTCTGGCGGAGCTCTTTATCGGCTCGGTCGAGATTATTATGTCCTCCGGTCTTAAGCCGACCCTGACCCGTCCTTTGGCTTCGACCGGAAGCTCAATTTCAACACCGTTGACCCCGAGCTTTCTACCTTCGGCGATTCCCTCTATTATGTTCTCGAAGCCGAGGAAGCGAGCAACTTCCTCACTCACCGGCCTTGAGAAGACGTCCCTGACCCTACCAACCTGAACGAGCCTGCCGTCGAGCATCACCCCAACGCGGTCGCCGAGGCTTATGGCCTCCTCAAAGGAGTGAGTCACGTGCAGGGCTGTGAAGCCCAGCTCTCGCTTCCAGCGCTTCATCTCGGTTAACAGCTTCGCCCTCGTCTGGACGTCGAGGTTCGCGAAGGGCTCGTCGAGGAGGATTAAAGATGGCTCGACGACGAGCGCCCTCGCTAAAGCTACCCTCTGTTGCTCCCCACCGCTCAGCGTCCTCGGCTTTCTGTGGAGGAGGTGTTCTATCCTAAGGACCTCGGAGATTTCTCGCACTTTGCGCTCTATTTCGGGCTTTGGCACCTTCCTGACCTTCAGGCCAAAGGCTATGTTGTCGTAGACGCTCATGTTCGGGAAGAGGGCGTAGTTCTGGGGGACGTAGGCTAAACCGCGCTTCTCGGGCGGAAGGTCAGTAACGTCCCTCCCGCCGAGGTAAACCCTCCCCGAGTCCGGCTCTATTATCCCCGCGATTATCTCAAGGAGAACCGTCTTTCCCGCACCGCTCGGCCCGAGGATTATGAAGTGCTCGCCCTCTTTAACCTCGAGGGTTATATCCCTGAGGTAGAACTCCTTCCAGTCCTTGGAGATTCCCTCAGCCCTGAGCATTGGCCCGCCTCCCTATCAGCCACCTGAGGACGACGAAGATGCCGAGGCTTATCGTGACCATGAGGACCGCTATCGGCCGGGAAGCCCTCAGGCCGTAGTTGTTGAAGTACTCAAGGATTAGAACCTGAGCCGTCATCGGGTAGTAGGCCACAATCAGGATTGAGCCGACCTCGCTTATTGCCCTTGCCCACGTCATTATGGCCCCGCTCGCTATGCTCGGGAAGGCCATCGGAAGGGAAATCGAGAAGAAGGCCCTCAGCCGTGAAGCTCCAAGGGTCCTCGCAACCGCCTCAAGCTTCTCGTCAACAGCCAAGAAGCCGTCCCTGGCGGAGTTTATCGTGAAGGACGCCGAGACGAAGAGCATGGCCCCTATTATGCCCTTGTAGTTGTCGAGAATGTAGGTGGAGTACGTAACGAGGAGCATTATGCCCACGACGGAGTGGGGAATCACTATCGGAACGTCAACGACCGCCTGAACGAGGCTCTTCCCAGGGAAGTCCTTCCTGGCCAGAACGTAGCCGAGGGGGACGCCGAAGAGGAGCGCTATCAAAGCGGTCGCCGTGGCCGTTAAAAGGGAGCGCTTGACTGCAGAAATCACAACCGGGTCGTGGAGGGTCCTGACGAAGGCATGAAAATCCTGGGCCTGCCTGAAGTAAATCATGGCGAGGGGCAGGAGTATGTAGACGATTAGAAAGCTCCCCAGTGCCGCGAAGAAGTAGAGGGTGTAGTCGCGCCTCATTGCACTCCCCCTAAATAGGGAGAGGGGAATAAAAAGCTCACCCCTCGACCTTCACCTCGTCCTTGATTCCCTCGGGAACGTTGCCAAACGCTATCGGCGGGTTGAGGAAGTCCTGGTAGTTCTTCTCAAATATCTCCCTGCCCTGCTGGCCGAGCCAGAACTTGAGGAACTCAAGGGCGAGCTCCCTGTGGGGGGCGTTCTTCAGCACGGTGACGCCGTAGACGATGGGCTTGGCCTTGATGGTCTTGCCGGTGGAGCCTAGGGTTATCTCGACCTGGCCGTAGTAGTCCGCGAGCTTGAAGTCCGCCAGGTTAATCTGGTCCGGCAGCGTTATGTAGCGGAGGTGGTGCTGCTCGGCGACGCTCTTGTATATGAAGAAGTAGTCAATCGCCCCGCTCTCGACGAGGCCTACCAGGTCGGTTTCCTTCGGCCTTATGACGACCTTGTCGGTCTTGAGCTGAATCTCCTTGGGCGCGTAGATGTGCGTTCCGTTGGCGTAGATGTTGGTGTTCTTCTCGACGAGGGTCTCGAAGATGGGCTTGCCGTAGTAGAGGTCGGCCAGCTTCATGACCATGACAGAGCGGTAGCCACAGGGGTCGTCGTTCGGATTGCTGAAGCCGAAGCGGACGCCGGGTTTCGCCAGAATCTCGTACCAGTTCGTCGAGTTAATCTCGTTCGCGTACTTGCTCTTGTTGGTGAAGGCTATGACTATCTGGTTGGTCGCGAAGAGGACGTAGAAGTCAGTGTAGTTGGGAACGAGCATCTGGGGGATAAGCGTGTAGTCGGCGGTCGCGACTATGTCGGCCTTTTTGTGGAGGTCAGTAACCTTCCGGCAGGCCATAACGCTACCGCTCGCCTCATCCTGGAACTTCACCTTAACCCCAAGGTTTTCCTCGGCGTACTTGGCGAACTCGGATTCCAGTTGCTGGAGCGGGACGCTCAGCGAACCGGCGTGGAAGATTATCAGGGTTTCCTCCGTGAGGGGCTTTGAAGTTCCCGTTGAGGCGGAGCCGGAGCTACTTGACGATGATATACACCCCGCCGCGAGAACCGAGAGTATGAGGAGCCCCATCAACGGGAAAACCGCCTTCCTCATAGAGACCACCGGTATAAGGGACGGAAACGGGTATTTAAACATTTTGAGCAAACAGATGCGTTAACGTAAATGAAAGTGTTTTCGTGAATTGGGGCGGAATAGTCGAAACGCATTTATATATAATCGTGTTTATACTATTTGGTGAAAGCCGTGGAGTTCATAGACCGCGAGAGGGAAATGGGAGTTCTCGAGCGGGAGTGGGAGAATCGGCCGTCATTCGTCGTCCTCTACGGCAGGAGAAGGGTTGGAAAGACGAGGCTGATGCGCGAGTTCTCCAAGGGCAGGAATACCTTCTTCTTCACGTTCCCCGAGGCGATAAGGAAAGTGCAGATGAAGGAATTCAAGCGCGCCCTTGCCTCGTTCTTCGGGGACGGACTGATACTGAAGGTTGAGACCGATAACTGGTTCGACCTCCTGAGCTATCTCGCCAAGAGGGCAGACGACTGTCTCATAGTCCTTGACGAGTTCACCTACGCCATAAAGTCCGACCGGAAGATTCTGAGCGACCTCCAGAGGGCCTGGGACGGAATTTTGAGCGAGAAAAACGTCATGCTCGTCATCTCCGGTTCATTACTCGGCATGATGTGGGACGACGTTCTGAGCCACGCTTCGCCCCTCTACGGCAGGAGGACGAGGAGCATTCACCTAAGGCCCTTAGATTACCCCAACGCCCTGAAGTTTTTCCAAGACAGGGAATATGGAATACGAGCTTACATGCTCGTTGGGGGGATTCCACCCTATCTGAGGCTCGCTTCCCGCTACTCCTCGATTGAGGAGTTCGTTAGAGAGGAGTTCTTGAGCGACTACGGCCTGTTCTACGACGAACCCTACATAATCCTCGGAGAGGAGCTGAGGGAGCTGAAAAGCTATTTCTCCATCCTCAGGGCGATTGCAGAGGGCAACAGGAGGCTTGAGAGGATTGCGAACTACCTCGGCCTTCCGGCGAGGAGCGTTTACCCCTACATCGAGACCCTCATGAGACTCGGCTTCGTCGAGAAGGAAACACCAATCCTCGGGAGCAGGAAGGTAAGCCTGTATCGGATAAGCGACCCGGTTCTGCTGAGCTGGTTCGTTCTGACTTACCCCCAGATGGCCGAGATAGCCTCTGGAACCGCCAAGCTCGATGGCCTCTACAAGGTTTTCTCGGTTCGCTTTGAGGACCTCGCGAGGGAGTTCCTTCTCCTCAAGAGGCCGGTCGAGTTCGAGGCCCTCGGCAGGTGGTGGTTCAGGGGCGAAGAAATCGACATCGTGGCGTTGGGCAAAGATGAGGTCAGCCTGATTGAGGTCAAGTGGAAGGACCTGGGCGAAAGGGACGCGAGGAGGGTTTTAGGAGAGCTGGAGGGCAAGGCAAAGCTCGTCCGCTTTGACGGTGCTTTCAGGTTTGGCCTCATCGCGAAGAGTGTCGGAGGAAAAGAGGAGCTGAGGAATGAAGGCTACCTCGTCTGGGACTTGGAGGACTTCCTCTGAAGGAAGTTTGAAATTGTTGCACCGCGGTTAGACTAACCACGATGCAAATTCTCTCTCATCTCAACGAGTCCCTCAACGAGCTCCCGGAAGTAGTTGTAGAACTCGCTCTCACGGAGCTTTTCGAGGGTTCCCCAGAACTCGTCGAGGTTCCTGAAGCCGGCCTTCTCGTACTCGTAGGCCTGAATCAGCATCTCCAGCCTATCGGCGAACTTCACGAGCTTTCCTTCTGTGCTCGTCTCCTCCTCGTACTCGCGCCACAGCTTGAAGTACTCCTTCGGTTTTGGCGATGAAAGCAGAAGCTCCATAACCGCTTTCTTCTCGGCCTTGCCCTTGTCAAGGTAGTACTGGGCAGTCTTCGGGATATCTGTTATCCTCGCCTCGCCGACGTCGTGGAGGAGGGCTATCTTCAAGGCTTTCTCGACGTCGATTTCGACCCCTTTCGCCTTCAGCTCGTCCGCGAGGAAGAGAGTTATTAAAGCGACGCGGTAGCTGTGCTCGGCCACGCTCTCCGGGTTTGGAACGCCCCTGAGGAGCCAGCCCGTCCTTGGGAGCCTCTTGAGGTTGCCGAGCTCGATTAGGAGGTCGAGCATGCTCACTCCTCCGTTGTGAAGAGGGCCCTCTCTGTCTCGATGGCGGTCGCTATTATCGCGTCCCCGAGGAAGCGACCGTAGACCTTAACGGTGTCGCCCTTGCCTATGCAGGGACTCCCCGCGAAGTCAACCCTTACCCCGTGGATTTTGAAGGTCGTCCTCCAGCTCGGCAGTTCCATCGGCAGGAACTCGATGACGGGCTTGTCCTCGATTTTGCCTTCGAGGACGACGTTTTTGCCCCTCAGCTTCCCGTTCAGGTCATCGGGAGTGACGACGTAGTAATAGTGATGACCGAGCTTGACGCGCCTCATGCCAATCACCTTTAAATTCAACCGCTGAGTTGAATTAGGGGGTGAAGAGATGATAAAGGTTGCGATAATCGGTGCCGAAAACGTCGGCAAATCAACCCTCATGAACGCACTCGTGGGCGGGAAGGTGAGCGAGGTGGAGGATTTACCCGGGACGACGAAGGGGCTCGTGAGGAGGCGCTTTGGAAAGCTGAAGATACCCAAGGGTATGAAGAACCCCTTTGGAGGGGCAGATGAGTTCGTGCTCATAGACACGGCCGGTCTCTTCGACCCGAGGCTCGAGCTCCGCGGGAAGGTCCTCAGCGAGGAGAAGTTCAAAGAGCTCATAGACGAGATAGTCTCGGCGGACATAATAATCCACATGGTCGACGCGACCGTCGGCCTTCACAGGGGCATGGAGAAGCTCCACCACATGCTCAAGATGCGCTACGACAAGCCGATAATCGTCGTCATCAACAAGATTGACCTCGTTCCAAGGGAGCGCGTGGAGGAGTTGAGAGAAATCATAAAGAAGAGGCTGGAGCAGGAGCCACTGGCGTTATCGCTGGTTACCTACGAGGGCTTCAACGAGCTCCTTGAAAGGATTGCCCACATGGCGATGTACGTCTAATCACTCCTCCGGCATCTCTGGACAGGGACATATCATGACGTAGACCTTCCTGTGCCTCGGGCCGTCGAGCTCGACGAAGAGAATCCTCTGCCAAGTGCCGAGGTTGAGCTCAGCCTGGTCTATGGGAACGACCACCTCGGGGTTGAGGAAGATGCTCGCCTTTATGTGCGCGTGCGCGTTCCTGTCAATCCTGTCGTGGGCGTAGGAACCTTCCCTCGGCACGAGCTCGGCCATCTTGCCCGTGATGTCCTCGATTAAGCCCGGCTCGTACTCGTTTATGAAGAGGCCCGTCGTCGTGTGGTGGGTGAAGACGACCGCTATCCCGTGCTTCACCTTGGAGCGGTAGACGAGCCTCTGGACCTCGTCAGTTATATCAACAACCTGACAGCGCTCCTTCGTCTCGATACTTATCTCGTACAGCATAACAATCACCCCAGCTCGGCGAGGAGCCTTCTGAGGAGGTGCTCCCTTTCGAGTTTCTCCTTAAAAACAACGGCCTTTAATACCACCGCGGTTTCGTATGCATCGAGGAGTTCAAATTTGCCGGAGCGAACTTCCTCCTTTAAAACCGAGTAAATCTCCTCGATGGCGTCCTTAAAGACGGGCTCATGAGAATAAACGTCGCTTCCCGCGAGGAGGAGCCCCACCAGGTCCTTAACGAAGTCAAGTCCTTCTCCGCGCCTCCCCATCAGAGCCTTCAACCTCTCCATGACCAGACCCCTCAACTTCTTTCTCAACGGCCTTTATGAGTATTTCCGACATCAGCAGAGAGGCAAACCGAGCGTCGCGGACTTCAAGGGCGGTGTCTATGGCTTCCTCAACCCGTCCGAGTTTGAGGTAGTGGTGGGCAACGTCGGCCATGACAATCGAACGAAGTTTGGGGTTCTGTAGAAACGCCCCTATTCCTCGAGCCGACTCAACGTCACCAATGAGAACGTAAAAGCGCGCGACTTTGGCTAGCATCTCCTCAGACCGGACGAACCTCGCTATGGTGTTCACGATTCTCTTCTTCTCTGGGGAGGGCTCCTCGAGAATCCTGTTCATTAAAACCCTGCCAACTTCGAGGGCCTCTTCGTGGGAGAGCGCCGAGAGCAACTCCTTAAGTGCGGAGGGGTTCTTATCGAGAACATCCAAGGCAACACGCTTAATGGACTCGAGTCCAAGCTTTCTCAAAAGCCCGACCGCAAGCTCCCCCCTCCCCGCGAGTGCGAGGGCAGTGGCCAGCTCGACCCAAAACTCCTCTCCAAATTTGCGGGATAACCCCTCTGCCAGGGACACGAACGATTCAACATAGCGTTCTATAACCCCCAGCTCGCTTAACCTGAACGCCAGCTCTTTGAAAGCCTGCTTTGCCCATTCACGTGACCCCATGGCCTCGACCGCAGAGAAGGCATCCCCGTAACTCCCCAAAGATATCAACCCCTTAGAGAGCTCTAAAAGGGCCTTGGAGCGGTATGGCTCATCCGTTATGTACTCCATGGCAAGCTTAATCTTTCTAATGCGGTAAGCGGTCTTCAGGGAGTTCCTCTCAAGGGAGCGGGACGCGGCCCTAACCACGGCCACGAGGGTAGACTGCCTCAAATCCCCGTTCGAGATTTCGAGGGCAAAGTTAATTGCCTCACCTACGTCCCCGAAGGAGACGAGGGCGAGGGAAGCCGTGCGGAGTATCTCATCCCTCTGGGGGTGGGTAAGGAACCTCGATTCGTTTAAAATCCTCGCAAAAACTCTCTTATACGCCTTGAGTCCAGAACGACCAAGGGAACTCCCTATTGAAATCAGCGCCTTCATCAGGGCATAGGGGTCATCGATGCCACCCAGGGATTCAAAGGCGCTGAGAAACGCTTCCCGATAAAGGGGATTTCGAGCGACGGCGAGCTTTTCACCCATCTTCGCGTAGGTAACGGCCCTGACGTAGGGGTCCGGGATGGCCGCAACTGATTTGAGGGCTTCCTCGATGAGCATGTTGACCACCGCTTTAAAGCTGACCTTATTACTCGGAAGCTTTTTAAAAACTTACCCAAAGCGCAATCCATGTATGGAGTGATATTAGGCAAGAATCCCGAGCTTGGAAGAGCGGAGTTCTTCTCATTCGCGAGACGCTTTGGCCTAAAGGTCAAACCTATTGAGGAAGGAAAAAACTGGATTGTTTTCGAGTCAAAGCCCTCGATAGAGAGACACTTCCGCTGGCTCGGCGGGTCGCTCAAGCTCGTGAGAATCGTTGGAGAAGGCGAGGAAGCGATAAAGGACCTCGAATACGCTAAGCTCTTTACGGTCAGCCTCTACGGAAAGGATGACTGGAGGCTCTGGCGGAAGCTGGGGAGCGCCGTAAAGAGGGAGTTCAAGAGGGAAGGCCCAGCAAAGTTCTTCAAGCCGGCAAAGGTCTACTCCATGCCTGCCGAGCTGATTCTGAAGGGTTTTCCAGAGGTCAAGGACATCGTCTTCCTGTTCAGGGACGACGGAAGCTTCCTCGTGGGCGAGACGGTCAAGGTTACCGACCCCTTCGAGCTGAAGAAGCTTGACGTGGAAAGGCCGGTTCAGAGGCCAATCCTCTCGATTCCGCCGAGGCTGGCGAGGATAATGGTGAACCTCACGGAGGTAAGGAAGGGCCTCTTCCTCGACCCCTTCTGCGGCATCGGAACGGTCCTTCAGGAGTTCGTCCTCCAGGGGTTGCCAGCTTACGGAAGCGACAGAGATACTGACAGGGTGAGGGAAGCGAGGCGAAACATCGAGTGGCTCAGAAAAGAGTTCAGGCCCAGGAACTCGGCGAGGATAGAGGTCTGCGACGCGAGAAAGCTGAAGCGCTGTTTCCGCGAGCGCTTTGATGCCATAGTCACCGAACCCTACCTCGGAAAGCCCCTGAAGAGGAACCCTGGCAGGGGCGAGGCGATAAAGCTCGCTAACGAACTGGACAGGCTGTACTTTTCGGTCTTCGAGAGCTTTAGCGATGTGCTCAAGAGAAACGGAAGGATAGTCTTCGTCTTCCCTGCCTACAGGCTGAGGGACGGGAGCATCTACCGGAAGGAGAGGAGATGGCTCGGAAAACTGGGCTTCGAGGTTATATCCAGGCACCTCGACTACGAAGAAAGGCACCGCTTAGTTAGGGATATCCATGTAATAAAGAAAAGGGGTTAGGAGAGCTCCTCGACGGGGAGCCTCATCCTGCTCGATGCCAGCAGGAGGAGTATTCCGAGCAGGGCCATCGCGAGGTAGATTATCATCCCCGTCGTGACGCCCTTCACGAGGACGAACATGACGTTCGGGGCTACCGCGTTGGCAGAGTTCGAGATTAGGCCCAGGGCGAAGCTGGCCTCTGGATAGATTTCCTTCGGGTAGGCCGCTGGGGCGGTGGTCCAGAAGGCCGGACCCGTTCCCTGGACGATTCCGGTTATCGCTATTCCGAGGAGTGCCAGCGTGTAGTCGTTGGCGAGTATCGCCTTCCAGACAATGAAGATTCCCGCGAAGGTTACCGCGTAGGAGAGAGTCATGACGCTGACGATGGCCTTGAAGAGACCGCGGTTGCTGGTGTTCTTAACCGAGAGGCGGTAGCCGAGGTAGCCCATGATTATCGACCACAGGCCCATTGAGACCTCAAGGGTCATGACGAGGTTGGCTACCTGGGAGCTGCTGAAGTGGACCCTGTTGAGGGTGAATGAACCGAGGGTGAAGATAATCCAGAGCGCCGGGAAGAAAGTGAAACCGAATACCCAAGTGAAGGGCATCTTCCAGACGTTGCCCTTGGAGGAGCGCTTCTCCTTTGGAATCTCGAAGTCCTCAATGAAGAGCCACCAGATTGCCAGCATGACGTACATGAGGACCGCAGAGATTAGGAAGGCTTCCCTGACTGAGGACCAGCTTGCTTTACTTCCACCGGCCCACTTGGCAAGGTTTATGCCGTAGATTCCACCCCAGAAGATTCCCGACAGTATTACACCTTTAGCGAAGGGCCTCTCGGCCACGAAGAGCCTTCCAATCTGGTTGCTGAAGACCGCTATTAGCGCGACGATGAAGCCCTGGAAGAAGCGGAGCGCAACCACACCCCACCAGCTGGGCATGAAGGGAATCAGGAACTGCGGAATCGCTGCGAAGCTAACTATTAGAGCCACGCTCCTCTTGAAGGAGCCCTTAAAAAGGCTCGTTCCACCGAGGAGGAAAGCGACGAAGAGACCGACGACGTACGCGGTCTGCTGGTAGCTCATCATTGCCTCGGTAATTCCGTAGTGAGTCAAAACCGCGTCCTTAAACTTCTCGAGCATGTGCATCGTTCCAAAGCCGGAAGCAAGGAGAACGGTGTTAAGCAATACCGTTGACCACCTCTTGTCCATGGCAACCACCTCTAAAGCTTTCCAAGTAACATGAGGACGCCGAAGACTATGAAGAGCATCCCGGCGCCCTTCCTAATCAGCGATGCGGGCAACATGTTACCAAGCTCTTGGCCAATGAGGGCACCTATCAGATTAACGGCCGCAAGGCCGAGGATTGCACCTAAGAAAGCAGTTTTCCATCCGTACTTCGAGGCGAAGGCTATGGTAGTCAGCTGGGTCTTATCCCCAAACTCGGCCAAAAAAGTTGTAATAAAAATCATGAGGAGGACGTTTTCCATCGAACCACCTCACAGCTTGGAGAGCGCTGACTTCATCCTCTCCATTGCCTCGATGAGCTTCTCCTTCTCGGTCGCGTAGCTTATCCTGACCCAGCCCTCACCCTGTTTTCCAAAGGCGGTTCCGGGGATTACCACGACCCCAGCGTTTTCAAGGAGCCAGTCCGCGAAATCCTCGCTCGTCATGTCGAGCTCCGGGTCAATCTTGACCCAGACGTAGAAGGCACCCTTTGGTTTGAAGGCCTCGAGGTGCGGCACTTCACTGAGATGCTTCAGAACGAGCTTCCTTCTCTCGTCGTAGACCTGCCTCATCCTCTCAACGGCTTCCCAGCTCCTCTTGTCGCGGAGTGCCGTTATGCCCGCAATCTGGACGAAGGACGTAACGTTACCGACGACGTAGGCGTGGAGCTTAATCATATCCCTGATGACCTGCTTAGGAGCGATGGCGAAGCCGAGGCGCCAGCCGGTCATGGCAAAGGTCTTCGAGAAGGAGTTCGCGAGAATTGTGTTGTCCGGAGCGTACTTAATCATCGGGTAGTGCTTCGCCCCCTCGTAGAGGAAGTGCTCGTAGGGCTCGTCGCTGAGGATGTAAATGTTGTAGTCCTGAGCTATGTCGGCTATGGCCTTGACGACAGACTTCTTCATAACGGCCCCGGTCGGGTTGTTGGGGTAGTTGATTACGATCATCCTCGTCCTCTTCGTTATAGCCTCGACGAGCTCGTCCGGGTTGAGGCGGAACTTGTACTCCTCGCGGAGGGGGATCCTGATGATGCCCGCCTCGGCTATCTTCGCGTCCTCCACGTAGCAGACGAAGGCCGGGTCCGGGATGATAACGTCATCGCCCTGTTCGAGGATGCTTTGGAAGGCCAAATAAGTTGCCTCGTAAGCGCCAGCGGTAACGATAATGTTCTCAGTCTCAACATCAACGTTGTAGAATTCCTTGTAGTACTCCGCTATGGCCTCCCTAAACTCGGGAATGCCCGCGTTGGGTGTGTAATGCGTGTAGCCCTCGTCGAGGGCTCTCTTAGCGGCCTCCTTAATAACTTCCGGCGTGTCGAAGTCCGGTTCGCCTATTCCGAGGGAGATAACGTTTTCCATCTTCCGGGCCTTCTCGAAGAGCTCCCTAATCTTCGAGCGCTGGATTATGTTTATCCTTCCGGCGAGGAAGTATTTTCTCTTCTTGTAGCGCATTCATCATCCCCCCGGGCACTGCGGGGGTGTAAAAGGGGCGGTATATAAACCTATCCTTAACCAAACGTTGGAACAAGGGAAATTTCACCTACAAAACTTCGACGAGGGCTGATTTTTCAAAAAAAGTTTTCGTGATTTCGTCGGGGCACTCATCGATGGGAAGCTCTTCCAATCCAAGGTCCTCAAGGACACGCTTCGTGTCAGCCTCGTCCCCAAAGACGACGAGGTAATTCTCACCAGGTTTCACACCCACTTCCATTATCGCGTCCTTAATCTGGAGTGTTCCAGCCAAGCGAAGGAGCAGTTCTCCTCCTAGGGTCTTTGCGTGGTTGGTTTTTCGCTCAAAAGCCCTCAAAGCCAGTATCGAGGCGAACGCAACGGCTCTCCAACAGTTGGTATTGACCAGCTGAACGTCACTTCCAAGGTAAGGAAGGACTGCCTCAACGTTTCGAACCAAAACCCTCGTAATGAACACTCCATCCGTTACGCGAATCACTCTCGAACCACCATCTTTTCGTTTAGATTCGAACCTTAAAAGAGTTTTTCAAAAAATTTTTGAAATTAATATTATCATAATATTAAAACCAAAGCACAAAGTATTTAACTAATTAATCACTATCTACTCCAGCGGCTTAATGAACGTGGTGGTGCAGGAATGAGCAGGATGAGAATCATAAGTGTTCAGCTCCCGCAGGGGCTCATAAACGCGATGGACCAGCTCGTTAAGAAGGGTGTTTACCCCAACAGAAGTGAAATCATTCGCGAGGCTATACGCGAGCTTCTGAAAAAGGAACTGTACCGCCTTGAGGCTGAAAACCGCTCAACGCCTGACTACATCATAAAATAAGCCGCTTTAAATCAGGTTTTAAATCAGGGCATTAAACCCACGCCATACTTAACATGGGGGTTGGGGCGATGGTGTTTAAACTGCTTGAGCAGGCGGGAATAAAGATAGACCTCGACGACGAGCCAAAGAGGCCAAAGATGGAAGAGAGTCTCATGGAGGATGACGACGACTTGATAAAGATTGTAATCGTTGGTGTTGGTGGCTCCGGTAACAACACCATAACGCGCCTGTACGAGCTCGGCGTCCAGGGGGCAGAGCTCATAGCGATGAACACCGACGCGCAGGCGCTGAAGCACGCAAAAGCCCATAAAAAACTCCTCCTCGGTAAGGAGATAACGCAGGGTAAAGGCTCGGGTGGAGACCCGGAGATAGGCTACCGCGCGGCTGAGGCGAGCGCCCACGAGATTGCCGAGACCATCGGTGACGCCGACCTCGTCTTCATAACCGCCGGAATGGGCAACGGAACCGGAACCGGGGCGGCACCTGTTGTGGCGAGGGTCATCAAGGAGCGCGCCAGGCACAACGGTAGGTTTAGGGAGCCCCTCGTCGTGAGCGTTGTAACGTTCCCCTTCAAGAACGAGGGCAAGTTGAGAATTGAGAAAGCGAGGGCAGGAATAAAGGCACTCCTCTACTACTCGGACACCGTTGTGATAATCGAGAACGACAAGCTCCTCCAGCTCGTTCCCAAATTGCCGATAAACGCGGCCTTCCGCTTCGCCGATGAGATAATAGCCAGGATGGTCAAGGGCATAACCGAGACGATTAAGCTCCCGTCGATGGTGAACATCGACTTCGCGGATGTTTACAGCGTTATGAAGAACGGTGGAGCGGCTTTGATTGGAATCGGCGAGAGCGATTCAAGCAACAGGGCCGTCGATGCAGTCAAGAACGCCCTCCAGAACAAGCTCCTCGACGTCGAGTACGGGAGCGGTGAGAAGGCACTCGTTCACTTCACCGTTGGTCCGGATGTCAGCCTTGGAGAAATCAACGAGGCCATGAACATCGTCTATGAGAAACTCGGTGAGAAGAGCGAAATCAAGTGGGGTGCAAGGATTGACGAGGACATGGGCAAGATGGTCAGGGCCATGGTGATAATGACCGGCGTCAAGAGCCCACACATTCTTGGAGGCGAAACGGCACTCCAGCTCGCACCAAAGGAGTCCCTCCTGCCCGCAAAGCCCAAGAAGACCTTTGAGTCCTTCGAGGACAAGCTCTACAAGACCATAGCCAGGAGGGAAGAGTCAAAGGGTGGGCTTCCAACCTACGTGAGCAGGGTCCTTGACGACTTCGAGGACCTTTCCTGACTCTTTTTAACTCATCGGGTGAAAACCATGGCAGTGGTAATCAGCGTTGCCAATCAGAAGGGGGGAGTCGGGAAGACAACCCTGACGATGAACCTCGGCTACGCCCTAGCCGATATGGGCAAGAGAGTCCTACTCGTTGATGTTGACCCGCAGTTCAACCTGACCTTTGGTTTAATCGGAATGAGGGTTCTCGACTACGCCGAAAGGCACGTCGGAACGCTCATGACAAGGGAGAGCGAAATAGACGAGAGCCTGATAAACGTCCGGGAGAACCTTGACCTTATTCCGAGCCACCTGAACCTCTCGGCCAAGGAAATCGAGATAATCAACGCCTACAACCGCGAGAGGAGGCTTGAGAAGGCCCTACTGCCGGTTCTGCCGGACTACGACTACGTCCTCATAGACAACCCACCGAGCATGGGAATCTTCCTCGTCAACTCGCTCACCGCTTCCGACTACGTGCTCATCCCGCTCGAGCTCAGCTACTTCGGTGTCATAGGGATGCAGCTCATGTTCAACCTCATGAGGATGATTCGCGAGGAGACCAACGAGAACCTGAAACTGCTTGGCCTCGTTCCCAACAAGTTCACCAAGCAGACCAAGGTTCCGAAGCTCCGCCTCAAGGAGCTCAAGGAGACCTACCCGGACGCGCCGATACTGACGACGATTCCAAAGGCAATAGCCCTTGAGAAGGCCCAGAGTGAGGGTAAGAGCATATTCGAGTTCGACGGCAAGAGTCGCGCCGCGAAGGCCTTCCTAAAGCTCGCGAAAGAGGTGGTTGAGATTGCCGAGGGATAAAATTCCAAAGCTCTTTGACGGCTCGATAGACGAGCTCACGAAACCGAGTAAGCCCAAGAAGGAGCGCAACCTGAAGAAGGAGAAGATGCAGAAAACGCTCTACGTCAGCAGGGACATGAACATGAAACTAATTCAGCTCTACGCCGAGGAAGGGAGGAGGCAGAGCGCCATCGTTGAAGACGCCGTCAACCTCTACTACTACCTCCGCCTCGCCCTCGGGGAGAAGAAGTTCGAGGAGCTTTTAAGCGCGGTAAAGCGGGAGGACCCCGAGTTCCTTCGCGATTACATCTCAAAACTGAGACCCTGAACTCAGGGCCCCACCCCGGGTGAGGTCAAATCAGGGCGAATAAAATAAGCCCTCAAATCATTCGCAGAACTCCTCGACTATTCTCCTTATTATCTTGCTCGTCTTCGCCCGGTCGCTCTTGTAGAGGTAGGGAACTCGTATTACCTCAGCGTTTATGCCGTGCTTCCTCAGCTCCTCCTTGAGCTTCTCGCAGTTGAAGTTCTGGTCCGGGCCGATGGCTATAACGTCCGGGTTTATGCGCTTCACGAGCTCGAAGTCTATCCCGCCGGGCGAGCCGATGTAAACCTCGTCCACGTATTTTATCGCCCTCAGCAGTTCAGCCCTGTCCTCGGCCGGGTTTATCGGGTTCCTCCGCTTGTTCCTCCTAACGGTCTCATCGTGGGCTACTATGACTATAAGCTCATCGCCCAGCTCTTTCGCCTGCTTTAAAAAGTGTATATGCCCGACGTGGAGGATGTCAAAGACTCCACCGGCTAAAACGCGGATTCTCCGGCCTTTAGATTCCCCCATCTCATCCCACCGTGACGTTCCAGATTTTATCCTTGGCGTGATGGATGTTCTTCACTGCCTTCCCCTTGGGCTTCTCCTTCATCGCCTTACCGCTCATGAGGGCTATGCCTATCGCGAGGGGCCTTCCGTACTGCTCCTCAACCACGAAGACGAAGTCGCCCTCCTTGATGTTCTCATCGGCATCAACTATGCCAGCGGCCATGACATCGGCGCCGTTGATGATGTATGGAACCGCCCCTTCGTCAACGACAACGCGCCTCGGCCACTTCCTTAAGTCTTCCTCGTTGGACAGCTCGTAGAGCGCTATGACAAGCGGGAAAATCAGGCCCTTTCTCCGTATGAAGAAGGGCTTTCCGTTGACGAGGAGGATTTCTGTTGTCTTGTCGAACTCCGCAACCTCAACGCGGTCCTTCTTGCTCAGCATCTTCTCGGCTATCTCCTCTCCAAAAATCTCGGCCATCTCGCGGATTATGGCCTTTACCTCCTTCTTGCTGAGGGGGTGCTTGACCTTCAGCTCCACGCTCTCACCTCCTCGTAAATCTGTCTCGCGCTCTCCCTCGGGTTATCGCTCGCGTAAATCGAACGGCCTACGATGATGTAGTCGGCACCGGCCTTTAAAACCTCGCCCGCCTTTCCGCCTTGGGCGCCAACTCCGGGGGTTAGGATTTTGATTCCCGGCTTGAGCCTCGAGCGGATGTAATTGACACGCTCGGGCCTCGTGGCCGGAGCTATGACCCCAAAGGGCTCGAGCCGGTTGGCGAGCTCTATTAGCCTATCCGTCACGGGCTGTATGAACTCCCTCGCCCCCGGATGGCTCATCTCGACGACGATTATCGTCTTCCCGAGCTCCATAACCGCCTCAACGCTGTCGCTCCCGACGAAGCCGTGCGCTATGATGTAATCCGCCCCCGCTTCGAAAACCTTCCCCGCTATCAGCCGGTTGGTGTTGGGAATGTCCGCGAGCTTGAGGTCGGCTATGACCGGAAGACCGGTCTCCTCCTTGAGTTCGGGGATTATGTCCAGCCCGGAACCGATGATGAGGGGCCAGTTCACCTTAATCGCCCAGAGGTAGTCCGCCGTTTCGCGGGCTATCTCAAGGGCCCTCTCGCGCTCGTAGACGTCAAGGGCAAGGATAAGCCTGCTCTCGGCCATCGGCTCACCTCACGAGGGACTTTATCTCCTCCGGCACGTCCTTGAGGAAAACCGCCACGTGGTAGGCGCTTTTCATGGCATCAGCCGGGTTCTCGGCCCAAGTAACGACGACCATGTCTCCATCATCAGGCCCAAGAACGGAGAGCTTCTCCGCCAGCTCGGGCATGGTCTCCCGCAGGGGCCTGCCGTCCTCTGGGAATACTACCTCCCCGTTTTTAACGACGAGAATCATCGCACCCTTGGCGAAGAACCTTATTGCCTCGTCGCGAAGCTCGATGCTCTTGAACTCAGGAGGGTTCCTGACGATTAGGGCGTAGGCCGGAAAGCCCTCAACCCTTCCAACCGCGTGAACCTCCGAAAAGGCCCGCGAAAGCCTCTCAACGAGCTCCCTGCCTTTCCCACTGAGGACGTGGCCCCTCTGGGAGGACTCTATGAGTTCCATCCTCGAAAGCTTTCTCAAAAGCGTTCTAACGCTCCCCTCGCCGAGGTCAAGGAGCTCTGAAATCGTCTTCCTCCCAACGGGATTCCTCATCAGGAACAGAACCGCGACCGCGTCTTCAATCGTGAACTCAGGATACGCTCCCCTCTTCCAGCTCATTCTCACCCACCGAGAAAAGTAGGAAAAGGGAGTTAAAAGCTTGCCGTCAGAGCCACTTGGGCTGGAGTCCGGCCCAGATGCGCATCTTCTCGTGGGCAATGATGCGCGGGATGTTGTGCATCTCCTTCGGTCCCGGGTTCTTCATGTAGAAGGCGTTGACCTCGTAAACGGTTCCGAAGGCCTTCTTCTCGACGGCAATCTTTCCGAGCCTGACGAGGTCGACGAGCAGACCTGCCAGAGCCGGGCTGTCGTTTATCCTTCCAGTTATGACGAGCTCGTCGTGGGCGCCGTTGAAGCTGATGTACTCGATGTGCATGGCGATGAACTTCTTGTCGCCGAGGGGTTCGAGGAAGCCGGTCGGCTTGATGTAGTGCGGGGCGTCGTAGCCGAGGAGGTCTTTGACGATGGAGCTCTTGGTGAACTCCTTGCTCTTGTTGCGCTCCTTGTCGGTGAGAGCCAGGAAGTCCTGGTTTCCGCCGATGTTGAACTGGGCGATGTCGAGGACGTAGCGGTTCCTCTGGGCGAGGTGCGCGAGGACGTCAGCCGTCAGCGGGGTGGCGCCGGTGGCTCCGTCGTCGCCGAAGATAACGAGGTTGCTCTCCTTCGCGAGCTCGACGAAGGCCGAGTCGTTGGCGATGAGGGTTGGAATCGCGTTGACGAAGGCCGCACCGCCGACCTCCTTGGCGTACTTGGCGGCCGCGTAGGCGTAGACCTGGGTAGCTGTGAGCCTGTCCTTCCTGTCCTCGACGATGGCCTTCTCAAGCTCCTCCCTGTTCTCGAAGGGAACGAAGGCCTCGGTGGTGCAGACGTTGACGAAAACGTCAGGCTTGAGCTCCTTCCACTCGTTGACGAGGTGCTCAACGGCCTCGCTGAGGGTCATCTCGTCGTCGAGACCCGTCGCTTCGAGCGGGAGGTTCCTGAGGCTTCCGAGGTGTATTCCCTTCCTGACGGTGATGCCCTTGAGGCTCTCCGGGGCCTCGGGGTCGTAGGCCTTGACGACCTCGTAGAGGTCCTTGCCGACCTTGGCCTTGTCAACGTCGTATGAACCGACGATTTCGATATCCTTAATCTTAATCGGGAGCTCGTCCGCCAGCGGGACGCCGTAGGGCTCGAGCTTTCCGGCCTTTATCTTCTCAAGACCGCTCGCGAATATGCTTGCAACGTAACCCTGGCCAAGTATAACAACCCTGACCATTTCACCCACCTCCTTTTCGTTGTTCTCAAATATTTTACAGTGGTTAAATAGTTTTTGGTCGCGAAACCTTTCTGGATATGAGCTGACCTCCTCCCTGCCCTGAAGGGCAAGGGTTCCAGCGAGGAATCTCCTACCCAACTGGCAGAGAGGTTCGAGGGGTTCTCATCAAGGAACCCGTTACAACGGGTTCTTCGAACCCCTCTGGCCTGGTCTTCGGCCAGTTACCCCTCCCCTGAGCATAAAGCCCGCTCAGATTCGGGGTTATGGTCGTCACAACCTTCCTCAAAATGTTGAAAGCTCCAACTAAGTCCGCATTAAACACAAGCCCCGTTGCGGGACACTTAAACAATCCTCTAACAAAGCGAGCCCCCTCGTGGGGCTTCCCGCAAACGGGGCAAAGCTTAGAAGTGAAAGCCTCATCAACAACTACAACCCGAATACCATACTCTTCCGCAACCTCTGTGAGGCGTTTAATGACATAATTGAACCGCCAGACGTGGGAGAGGAGAAAGTTTTGCTTTTTGCCCTTATCAGAATTCCTCGCTATTCCCTTTGGATAACCAACGATGATTCTACTAACTCCCAAATCGTAGAGCTTCTTAACAGTTTGCCTTACTGCCGTGTTAATGTAGTGCTTCGCCTGAAGTTTGGCCCTCTCATGCATTCTCTTGAGTTTTCTACTCGTTTTGGCTCCACTCTTGTTGAGTTTCGACTGATACTCAGCAATCTTCTTCCGCCAGTAGAAGTCAATGCTCTTTAACGGTCTCCCATTGACCAGAAAGCTTTCTCCATTCTCCACATAAGCGACCATCAAATTGTTCACTCCAAGGTCTATTCCCGCAGAGAGGTTTCCTCTTGGAGTTCTTGGGAGTTTAATCCACTCCCCACTCTCAAGTTTTTCCTCGACTGCGAGGCTTACGTGAGCATACCACTTCCGCTTTACAGGGTCGTAAGTGATTTCTAAGCGACCCTGCTTCCCCTTCAAGTGTATTCTACCCTTGAACTGGATTTCGAGGCGTCCGAATTTGCCAAGACCCTTTAGAATGAGCTTATTCCCTTCAATCCTGTACTGGTCGTTTCTAAGAACGATTAATGGTTTCCTCCTTCCGTCTTCTTTGAGGTAGTTTGGTGGTTTGGGCTTAAGCCAAGAGGGAAGTTCACCATTCCGCTTCTTCCGGAGGAGTGAGAAGAATGAACGCCAAGCTTCAGCGTTTTTGCGACAGATTTGTTGAACGGTTGCTGAACCGATTTCCCGCTTAAACTCTTCATAAACGGTTTTCTCAGTCTTGTTAAAGTCCACGATTTGTTCTTTGAAGAATTGTTGTCGTCTGAGATAGTTTACTTGGTTCCAGACTTTAGCTTCAGTGTCCGCTAACTGTTGGAGGGTTTTCGCCTGCTCTTTTGAGGGTTGGAGTTTAAGCGTTACAGTTCGCTTCATTTCAAAGTATGGTATGAATTTTAGGCTTTAAAAGAGTGTTGTTTTCTCGCTTAAAGACTGTTGGGTTGTTTACTGCATCCCCGTCCTAAAGGACGAGGCATTCAAAAGAATAAAGTAAACCGTCGCCCCGACGCGGAGGTTTGTCAGGACTGCGAGGAGCGCGAAGAGCGCCCTGACGGCGAGACCTGAAGGAACGAGCAGGAACAGCATCGTCAGGAAGACCCTCTCGTCCCTCTTTCCCGGGAGCTTTCTGAGTGCCGGGACTTCCCGGTAGGCGTCCCTGCAGAAGGCCCCCTTAAAGCGCTCGGTCGAGTAGCTCACCATGACCGAACCGAGCAGAGCTAAGAGCGCGACCAGATACCAGAGGGGCTCTTTCAAAGCTGAGTAGGCAAGGAGCGCGAGGAAAGAGCCGTCAACGTAGCGGTCGAGGATTGAATCCACGTAGCCACCGAGCCTGCTCGTCCTCAGCTGGGCCCTCGCGAGCTCGCCGTCAACGCCGTCGAGAATTGAGCTCAGCTGGTAGAGGATTCCGGCTAAAGGCAGGCTGACGAGCGTTAGGAAGGCCGAGAGCACGCCGAGGGCGAAGGTGACGACCGTCATCTGGTTTGGAGTGACCTTCTCAACGAGGAGATAGCTGATTCTCGTCGAGATTTTTCTGTTGAGGTGTCTGCTGATGAACCCGTCGCCGGTTCCCTTGACGGCCGTGAAGACGAGCATCTTTCGGGCCCTCTTGAGCTCCTCCGGCGTATCCACGTCGGTCCAGCCGAGGCCGTCAACGAAGGTAACCGGAAGCTTAGCACGCCCGACGACCTCGCTGAGTGAGTAGTCACCGTTTTTCTCGTTTTCAAGCCCTTCCGTCACCTTGAAAATCCCTTCATCGAGGACGAAGAAGCCGGTATCAACCGCGTCCCAGTCTTTAAGGCCCTTCCCGATTCGCTCGACCCGGCCGTCCTTCACCTTAACCTTCGTCGCCTCGTCAACGTCAATCCACCCCGGCCTTCGGTCCGCTATGAGGCCGTTTCCCGTTATGGCCTCCGCAACGAAGGCCTCGCTGTAGACGTGGTCGCTCATGACAAGGACGAACCGCCCGGAGAGGTGGCCTTTGGCGAGGTGGAGAGAGTGACCGTTGCCCTTGTCGGGCTCGGGGTTTATCACGAGCTCGGCGTTGAAGCCGTTCCTCTCAACGAACTCGCGGTAAAGGGGGGCGTACCGCTCGTTGGTGACGATTACGAACCTCTCAACGCCGTTCCTCTGGAGGAGGTGCATCGTTCGGTACAGAATCTCCCTTCCGGCAACCCTGACGAGGCCCTTTGGCCTTCCGCCCATCCTCGTCCCAAGGCCTGCCGCGAGAATCACTGCAGTTTTTGGAGTCATCGGCATCACCTTTTTAAGGCCCTTGATAAGGCCTCATCAAGAGAACCGAGATTAAATTAACCGCAGGTAATTTAAAGCTTTCGGTGGTGGAAATGCGCGTGGCGGTCCTTTACTCGGGGGGCAAGGACTCGAACTACGCCCTCTACTGGGCGCTCAAGCAGGGGTTCGAGGTCAAGTACCTCGTCTCGATGGTGAGCGAGAGGGAAGACAGCTACATGTACCACGTGCCCAACATTCACCTCACGGAACTGCAGGCGAGGGCGATAGGTATTCCACTCGTCAAGGGCTTCACGAGTGGCGAGAAGGAAAAAGAGGTAGAGGACATGAAGGCAGTCCTCGAGGGGCTGAAGATTGACGGCGTCGTTGCCGGAGCTTTGGCCAGCGAGTACCAGAAGCAGAGGGTGGACAGGGTGGCAAAGGAACTCGGCATCGAGAGCTTCGCGCCGGCCTGGCACAGGGACCCCGTTGACTACATGCGCGAGCTGATTGGAATCTTCGACATCGTAATGGTCGGAGTTTCGGCCTACGGGTTGGACGAGCGCTGGCTCGGGCGGAGGATTGACAAGAAAGCTTTGGAGGAGCTGGTGAAGCTCCACGAGAGGTACAAAATCCACGTGGCCGGAGAGGGCGGTGAGTTCGAGACCTTCGTCCGCGACGCGCCGTTCTTCAAGGCCAGAATAGTCTTCGACGAGGTAGAAAAGCGGTGGAACGACTGCAACTATTCGGGGGTGCTTGAGGTCAAGAGGGCGCACCTCGAGAGAAAGGACAACCTTTAATTTTCCTTCCGCGAAGTTTTATCGGTGGGAGCATGGAGGTTATTGAAGCCGTCTACGACCACGGGGTTCTGAAACCCCTGAAGAAGGTGGACCTAAAGGAAGGCGAGAAAGTTCGCATAGTCCTCAAGAGGTCCCTCTACGAAGTTATCTCGGAACTTGAGAAGGAGTTCGAGGACGTAGATGAAGACCTCGGGGAAGTTCTCGTGAGGGAGAGAAAGTGATAGTTCTTGATGCATCTCTGATTATCGACTCCCTTCTTCCAAAACTTGGGGATAGGCATAAACTCGCTAAAGAGTTGCTTAAGGCAGTCTCAGAGGGCAACATTGTGGTTACAATGCCAAGAATAGCGAAGATTGAGATGCTGAGCGTCTTTAGCAGGAAAATAGGAATGAGGGCAATTCAGGTTGTTGAGACCTTAGGAGAGGGCGTTGAGTTCGTTGGAGAAGAGGAGTTTTACCAAGTTGCGGAGGCTATTGCGCCCAAAATTCATGGGAGGGCCGTGGATACATACTACATAGCACTCGCTTTCAAGAACTCAGCTATTCTGCTCTCATGTGACAGACGACAGGTAGAAAACGCCAGAGTTGCGGGCGTTGAGGCATACTATGTCCCCGAAGAATTTGACAAGGCAATGAAAAGAATAAATGAACTCAGGGCTTCACCCTGACCCAGAACCACGCCTTCGAGCAACCGCCCGAAACGCCACAGCTCGAGAACTCAAGGCTCCACTCCTTGGTCGGAATCGCCGAATCCGGCTCCCAGTCGAAGTAGTCGTCGTCGAAGAGGAGCGTTATGGAAACCTGCCCCATCGGGTCGTCGTCGTTGCCCCAGTTTCCGGCATCTTCTTCCCAGCCGTCGTATTCGAGGTACAGGAACGGCACGTCCGCCCTCGTGTGGCCGATAATCAGAATCTGCGGTCTCGTAGTGAACCTGTTGCCCGACAGCACTCCAGACTTTGGATACCTATTGACGGGCTGAACCGGCGCCATTCCCGTCGTCCTCTCGGCCGTTACGTCCGGAACGTCCACTTCCTCCGGCTTGAAGGAGATGAACCCGCTCGCGTAGAGGTAGTACTCGTCGTCGCCGAGTTCAGTATCCTTCGTGAACTGAACGGTGTCGAGGTAGGCCTGAAGGGTGTTGTAGCGGAGCGTCCTCGGGACTTCCACGGTTTGGACGAGATAGGTAACCCTCATGTTGCCGTCCGTTGACCAGACCTCGATGAGAACCCCGTCGCTGTAATCGGCCCTCGCGTCTATCGTGTAGCCGGAGTAGCCGACCATATCCGGCTCGGTTCCGAAAACGGCCAGAATCCTTGAGCCGTAGAACTCGCTCGCGCTTTCTCCGGTAACGAGCTGGTTGATGAACATTACCCCGTTGTAGCCGTACTTCATCGCGGTTCCAATTTCGCCGGTGGCGAGGCCTAAAGCAGTATCAACGAGGAAGCCGACGCCCATCGTGACGTACTTTCCGGGACTGTCGATGTCCCAGCCAGCTGTGTGGACGTAGATTTTCCTGTATTCCCTAACCTCGTCAAGGGGCATCGCGAAAATCGGGTAGCCGTTGATGAAGGGGTAGCCCACGCTTATAGCCCTATCATCGTGGTATAAAAGCCGGCTGTGGTCGTCCGCCTCGACCCAGCGCTTTGCTGGATAGCCGACAGCGTAAATCGGCCCGTACTTCCAGTTCAGGTCGTTCTCGTGCTCCCAGTAAACAGGGAAAGCCCACGAGACGAGCTGAATCTCGCCCTCCGCGCTGTCCTTGTTGCCCTTTATGTAGACGTCCTCGACGACGATGACGAGGTAGCGGTCGACGTCTTTCTCTATGCTGAGCCCGTTGGTGGCGTTCACCCACAGGTTGCTATGGGACGGGAAGCGGGGCTTCAGCGAAGGCGCGTAAACCTGGCCCGAGAACCAGAGGCGGAAGTAGCGCCAGGGGACGAGGGAGAAGAAGTTCTCGATGGTGAACTCGACGACGTGCCGGTCGTTTTCGATGTAAGTGCTCACATTCCCCTCGCGGTAGACGCTTCCGTGCGCGTCCCTCAACTTAAAGGAGTCCTCGTCTACGTAGGCAATCCAGTCGGCCTCGCCGTTGTCGGTGCTGTCGAAGAAGACCTTCATAGGCATCATGTCGCGGTACTTGCGGTCGTCGAGATAGAGCCTTATCATCAGGTCGTAGCCCCTCGCCTCCATGTAGAGCTTTCCTTCCTCCGTAAAGAAGCTGGCCGGCGAGTAGTAGTCAATCCAGCCCTTCCCGGCCTCGATTACGAAGCTCCCGGTGTAGGGATAGACGAGGCTCGGGCTCTTGTCGGCCATAGTACTCCCGTAGATTCTGAGGTAAACCCTCTCCGGGAAAATTTCCGAGAAGTTCTCGATTGTGAAGCTCACGCGCCTTCCGTCGAGCTGGACGTTTCCGGCCCCCACTTCAACCGACCCCTCCCCGGTCAGCTCGTAGAGCCTAAAGCCCGTGGAGTAAAGATGGAGCTCCCAGATTCTCCCGAACTCGTCGCCTTCATCAAAGCGGAGAACCGTTGGCGGATAGGTATACTTCCTGCCCGAGAGGTCGATGAAAACTGGAATGTGGACGTAGGCGTTGGCCAGGCTCTCGTTCTCGAAGGTTATCGTGAGCTTAACGCTCCTTCCGGGGTCGGTCGAGGACGTTAGGAGCGAGACCCGCTCTATAACCTTCCCGTTCGGCTCGAAGGCGTCGCTCCAGAGTGGCCCGGCATATGTGAAGTTGGCAGTGAGCCTGTAAACGGGGATTATCACAGGCTCGAGCGTGACGTTGAGAAGCCCTATCAAAAAGCCCGGCCCGGTTCCGTTCCCGTTGGTCTCCCCGGCCTCGCAACCGGAATCGGGGTCGGAGCTTTCATCGCAGAGAACTTTTCCATCCTCGTCGTACTGAAGGCTCGCGTTCGATGAGGGCGTCTCGGTTGGCGTTGGTGTCTCGGTTTGGGTTCCGGTTTGCGTTTCCGTCGCAGTTGAAGTCTGGGTTTCCGTTGTAGTGCCTGTCGGAGAATCGGTGTCAGAGTGCGCTCCGACATCTTCAGAAGATGAGCTTCCGGTATCGCCGTCCTCAGTTCCAGTCGGAACACCGATGCCGTTCCCGCCGAGACAACCGCCAACCAGCACTAACCCTGTCAGAAGAAGGAGGAGCAAAACCCGTGAGAATTTTCTCATATACACACCTCCAACCCACACCTCGGCAAGAAAAGAAAGCCACACCGGTCTGGATTGTAGATAGTTAGGCGCTCATTCTATTTAGGGCTTTTCATGAATGTCTCTTCACACAGAAAAGTTATTAAAGGAAGTGTAGAATTTACCCCGGGTGGTGGTGTGATAGAAGTTGAGAACCTCGTCAAGCGCTTCGGCGGGAAGGTTGCGCTCAAGGGAATCTCCTTCACCGTCCGCGACGGCGAAATCTACGGCCTCTTGGGCCCAAACGGGAGCGGTAAGAGCACCACGATGAGGATTCTGGCCGGGATTATCCCGCCAAGCGAAGGAAAAGTCCTGGTCGAGGGGATAAACGTCGCCGAGAACCCGATTGAGGTGAAGAAAATAACCGGCTACATACCCGAAACGCCGGTTCTCTACGAGAGCCTGACCCCGATGGAGTTCTTTTCCTTCGTGGGAAGCATAAGGGGGATTCCAAAGGGGGAGCTTGAGGAGCGCGTTGAAAGGCTTGTCAAGGCCTTCGGAATCGAGGAATACCTCGGCGAGCTGATAGGGACGCTCAGCTTCGGAACCCAGCAGAAGGTTTCGATAATAGCCGGTCTTCTCCACGACCCGAAGGCCCTAATCCTCGACGAGGCTATCAACGGCCTCGACCCCAAGAGCGCGCGCATAATGAAAGAGCTTCTCAACGGCTTCAAGGAGGAAGGAAAGAGCATAGTCTTTTCGACACACATTCTCGCGGTTGCCGAGGCGTTGTGCGATAGAATAGGCATAATCTACAACGGCGAATTGATAGCAGAGGGAACCCCTGAGGAGCTCAAGCGCTTCGCCCACGAGGAGAGCCTTGAGGACGTCTTCCTCAAGCTGACCGAGAGCCAAGAGGAGGTAAGCTCCCTCGTCAGGGCCCTAAGGGAGGCCTTCTGATGGAGTGGGAGATAGTAAACGTCCTCTACCGCGAGATGACCTATAAACGGCTGAAGGCCAACCCCCAGCTCTCAACGGACTGGAACAAGTTCATCAAGGCCTTCAAGCGGAGCGGGAGCCTCAAGAGAACCCTGCTAAGCCAGTCAATCCTCTTCGGAATCTTCGGCCTCATGCTCTTTCCGGGCGTCTACTACGTCAAAGACCCCTCAGGCTCGGCGGTAATCTACGCGAGCTACTGCATGCTCCCGCTGATAATGGCCCTCTACGGAACGGCAGTTACGGCCCAGTACGCGGTTTCGCTCGGCCTCTTTGAGCCTCTACTCTCGCTCCCGGTTCGCGTCGGCGGAAAGTACCTCAGCGTAATGCTTTTGATTACACAGCTTCCATCGGTTCTCTTCCTCCTCCCCCCGGCAGTGGCCTTATCCCTCAAGCTCGGGCCCGTTGCTGGAGTCCTCGGCTTCGCTTGGGCGTTCATCGGGACAATGCTCGGCCACACCCTCGGTCTGCTCATCTACGACCGCTTTGGAAAGGCCTCCGGCGGGAAGTTCTCCGGCCTCAAAACAGCCTTCAAGGCCTTTGGAATACTCCTCGTGATGTCGCTTTTCTACGGCCTGAACTACCTCCAGCGCTACGTTGCAAGCCACTATGAAACGCTTAAGGGCGTTTTCGAGAGGTACTCGGTGGCGTATCCATTCTCGGTCTCTACGGTCGAGAAACCCCTCCTCTCGCTCGGCCTCCTGGCCGTTTACGGCCTTGTGATTGGAGTGGTCTACGTTTCAACAGTCAGGAGACTCTGGAGAAGGATAAGCGAGGGAACGGCAACCGAGAGGAGAGGTGGCAGGGCGAGGCTCTCGCTCCACAGCCCGGCCCTGGCGCTGGCGCTCAAGGACTTCAAGATAGCAACGAGGAACACGTCCCTCCTAACGGGCCTGCTGATGCCCGTCGTGGTCATCATCCCATCCCTCGCCGGTGCGTTGAAGTCGGGAAGCGAGGACTCGGCCCTTGGCTTTGTCCTGGCCGTTGGCTGGACCTCCGCCATAGCGATAGACGCAGTTCTGAAGATAGACGGCAGGGCCTTTGAAGTCCTTCACTCGCTCCCGCTGAGCCTCAGGACGTTTCTGAGGGGCAAGCTCGTGACCATGACCGCCGTTCCGGTAACTGCGGGCCTGCTGGCGGTTCTGGGTCTCTCGCTCATGAACCCGGGCTCACTGAAGGTCCTTCCCCTCGCGCTCCTCCTGCCGGTTTCAACGGCGGGAACGACGCTGACGGTGTTCTACTGGGGAATCAGGGAGGTGGCACTACCCCAGACAACGTGGAAAAAGATGCTCCTCGCCCTGTTCGCAAACGGGCTGATAATTGGAGCTACAGCTGGGCTGTGGTACGTTGAGTGGTTCCTCTCGCTCCCCTTCGTGCTCCTCGTCGATGTGCTGTTGCTCTGGCACCTCAGCAGGTGACGTGGAAGATTCCAAGGACTCTTTTCTTTTCGTTGAGCTCGTTGAATAGCTCCACCGCTTTCCCGGTGGGGAGCTCATAGACTTCCTTGTCCTTCACCAGCTCCCTGCTCTCGGGGAGTAGCGAGAGGTAACCGTAGTAGCCGGTGCCGACGATTAGAACCTCGAAGTCCTCAATAAGGTACTCCCTGAGCTCGTCGGGGTCAAGTTTGTGGCTCGTTCCGTGTTTGTTTTTGCTCAGCCACTTCTTTCTCTTTTCAACCCTTCCGCTCGGATAAACCACGATGTCGTGCTCATAGGTTCTTCCGTCAACCACTATCCTCCCGAAGGAGGGGTATTCAAGGTGCATTTTTCCCTACCTCCATAATGTGCCGAGCGTATCTCGCTAACAGGTCTGACAACCGTGCGACCTCCTGCTTGGAGAGAGTTCGGGGAAGGGAGCACACGTACTCGCATATCTGAGAAGGAAACAAAACCGGAACAGTAGCCCGGCCTTCAAACACAGTGGCTCCAGAAAACACAAGCATGGGATTAACAAAATACCTCTCCCCATACCGCTCCCTTAGAAATTTTGAAAGTATAGCAGCATTTCTTTTTGCCAACCTGCTCAGACTCTTTGTAGGGATTATCTTTCCAGACATTGTTTCATAATACCATGTATCCCCATCTGCCTTATAGATCCCGGTGTATGCTTTGGTTTCAATCGCGAAAATCCCTCTGTCACATACAAGAACGTGATCTATATTGGCAGTTGCGCCAGGGAGCATTAAATCAGAAAGAAGAACTCCATTAAAGCACTTGCACTCAGAAAGAGCCTCAATAACGTAGTATTCCCCTTCAAATCCTGTTGCCCATCTTTTAGATTTATCGTGAGCATGTTTGGATATCAACACTGACACAAATGCCGCTAGAAAGAACAGTTTGGACAAGAATACACCTAAACCCAAAAATAAAACGGCCATCACAGAGGAAATTTTGTACACCCACCGCCATTTGATTGCCTCTTCTCCCGTGTAAATCATTCTTTCACCTCGGGCCCAGCGCGTCCCTCAAAATCCTCGCGTGGTCAAAGGCCAGCGGAAGCTTCTCAACCTCATCAATCGGAACAACCTCGACTTCCTTCGCATCGTCGCCGGCTTTAAGTTCCCCTTCGCCGATGCAGAGAAAGGCAACCGAAACGGTGTGTCCCCTCGGGTCTCTGCCAGGGTCGGAGTAAACGCCCACCAGTTTGAGGATTCTGACGTCCAGGCCGGTCTCTTCCTTCATCTCCCTCTTCAGGGCTTCCTCAACGGTCTCGCCGTACTCGACGAAACCACCGGGAAGGGCAAAATGGTTCTTAAAGGGCTCGTTCTTTCGCTTTATGAGAACGACACCGCCCCGATAGAGTATGACGCCGTCAACGGTGAGTCCTATGCACCGATGGAGCTCGGCCTTGAAACCGTGTTTTTCTGCGAGGGCCTTAACCTCCTCGCGGAATTCGCTTACATCAGCCCCCTTTGGGGCCTTGACGAGCAGAACGTAGCGGTCCATCTTTTTCACCTCAGGGAAGTCCCTTCTCATCAGCGTTCAGCGTGCTGACGTTTCATCATCGGCCGGTTGGAGTTATGTCTAATCACTTAAAGCCTCAACGGTTACACCCCTTGCGAGCTCGCCAATCTTGTCGAGGTCAAAATCTACGGAGCGATACCTGAGGAACAGCGCCGTGAAGGCGACAGCCCGCTTTAGGGACTGGATAAAGGGACACTCCAGGTAAAAACCGGTGAAAGCTCCAAGGAAGACGTCTCCCGCGCCCGTTGATTCATCTACTTCAACCTTCAGAGGAACGAAACGGTAGGGCCTTCCGTGGAGGTAGGCCTTTCCAGGGTTAGGACCGTCCGAGAGGAGGAGAACCCCAACAGAGCCGGGGTCAAGGTTCACGTGGGGGAACTCCGCGACGTCGGCGTGCAGGATGCCGACTCCGCGAAGGAACGACCCGTCGCGCTCGACAAGCTTTACGGGGCCCTTCTCAGGGGAGCGTATGAAACCCTGAAGGTCGGCCGAGACGAGCCCCGCCCGGTTTAAGGCTTCCCTCACGATGTCCTCTGGAATCTCGTTGGCAACGGGGTTGAGGATTATCGCGTCGTACTTCTGGGCCGGGAATTCAGTAATAGGGGAGGCGCGCGAAATCAGTCTCAGCTCCCTTCTGTTGGAGTCCAGGTAAGTCAGCTCGTAGGACGTTGTTTCATCGGAGGGCAGGACTGTCAGTTTGCCCAGGGAGCGGAGCTCGTCAATCCACTCCTCCGGGAGCTGAGAAAAGCTCGTGAGAATCTCAACGTCGCAGAAGCGCGAAAGTGCCAGGGCGGAGTAGTAGGCTCCGCCGCCGAGTCTCTCTTCGATTTTCGAACCGCGCCTTATTACATCCCTGACGACGTGGCCGACGACGAGGCACTTCATTTTCACCAGTCCCAATCTTATACTGTTTGTGAGTGGATATTAAAAACCTTTCCCAAATTACCGAAAGGCTTTTAAGGGAGAAAAGCGAAAAGTTTAAAAGGAGATGTCGTTTTGGGGTGGGGCTATGAAGCGCTTAGGGAAGGTTTCTCACTACGCGAAGCAGGGCTTCCTCATAGTCAGAACGAACTGGGTTCCATCGCTCAACGAGCCCGTCGTTGACAAGGATTTGAAGCCGGTAGGCATTGTTAAGGATGTTTTTGGTCCCGTTAATTACCCCTATGTTGCCGTTAAACCCCGTGTTAAGGACCCCGAGAGGTACGTCGGTGCTCTTCTGTACGTGGACAAGAGGAGGAAGGATAAAAGACCAGGTAAGAAGGCTAAAGTCAGAGGCTCTAAGGGTTCTAAGAGGCCCAAGCGTTCTCGCCCCGCCCCCAGGAGAAGGGGGTGAGAGCGATTACTCCGAAAAGGGTTTGTCCCGTGTGCGGGTCAACCGAGTTTATATACGACCCCAGGAGGGGTGAGATAGTCTGCAAGGTCTGTGGCTACGTCATCGAGGAAAACGTAGTCGATGAAGGGCCGGAATGGAGGGCCTTCGACCCGGACCAGAGGGCCAAGCGCGCGAGAACCGGCGCGCCGATGACGCTGATGATACACGACAAGGGGCTCTCGACCGATATAGACTGGCGCGACAAGGACATACACGGCAACCAGATAACGGGAATGTACAGGAGCAAGATGAGAAGGCTCCGCATGTGGCAGAGGAGGATGCGCATAAACGACGCCGCGGAAAGGAACCTCGCCTTCGCGCTGAGCGAGCTCGACAGAATGGCCGCTCAAATGCGCCTCCCGAGGCGCGTCAAGGAGGTTGCGGCTTCTCTATACAGGAAGGCCGTCATGAAGAAGCTCATTCGCGGCCGCTCGATAGAGGGCATGGTTTCCGCCGCTCTCTACGCAGCGTGCAGAATGGAGGGAATTCCGAGGACCCTTGACGAGATTGCGGCGGTTTCAAAGGTCACGAAGAAGGAAATCGGGAGGAGCTACCGCTTCCTTGCGAGGGGTCTCAACCTGAACCTCCGCCCGACGAGCCCGATAGAGTACGTTGACCGCTTTGGAGACGCCCTCGGCGTCAGCTCGAGGACCAAGGAGAGGGCGAAGGAAATCCTCCGCGAGGCCATAAAGCGCGGTATAACCAGCGGAAAAGGCCCAACCGGATTAGCCGCGGCGGCGCTCTACGTTGCTTCACTCCTTGAGGGCGAGAAGAAGACCCAGCGCGAGGTCGCCGAGGTTGCTCACGTCACCGAGGTCACCGTCAGGAACAGGTACAAGGAGCTCGTAGAAAAGCTCGGTATAAACGTGCCGATGTGACGATGATAGCGGTTTTAAGCGACACCCACGTGGGGGACAAGGCAAAGGCCCTCCCAATTCCCCTTTTGGAGAAGTTTGAGGAGATTAATCCAGAGCTCATTCTCCACGCCGGCGATGTAACGTCACCGGAGGTCCTCGAGACTCTTGAGGAGATAGCGCCCGTGATAGCGGTCAGGGGAAACGTTGACCACCTCAGTCTTCCGGAGGAGGAGATTGTTGAAGCGGGAGGAATGAGAATCGGCGTGATTCACGGGCATCAGCTTCTAAGCCTCAACGCGCAGTTTTTGGGCCTTAAAGCCCTCGACATGGAGGTTGACCTGCTCGTCTTCGGCCACACCCACCGCTTCTACTTTGACTCCTTCAGCGTCTACGGGAGAAGGGTTTACCTCCTGAACCCGGGCTCGCCGACGTTTCCACGGTGGGACGAGGCCGGCTTCGCGGTTCTGAAGCCCGGAGAAGAACCGAGCGTTAAAAGGGTTAAGCTCTGGTAAACGGAAAAGAGAACGGGAAAAGGACATCAGCTCTTGATGGCGAGCTTGATGTCCTCGGCCTTGACGGTCTTCCTGCCGGCGTGCTGGGCGAGGGCGACTGCCTTCTTGGCAATCTCGAGGGCCTTCTCCTCAAGGTGCTCGGCGAGGACCTTGGCGGCCTCCTCGCTGACGCGGGCGGCACCGGCCTTCCTTATAAGCCTGTCAACCGGGGCAATTGGAAGCTCGGCCATTCACAACACCTCCTACTTTCTTTTTGCAGGTTTCTGCGTTCTATTCTAGGAGCGAAGGCCTATATAAACCTTTCGGAAACGGAGCCCTCTGGGTGGGCCTATCGGCGGGATTTCAGTTAATCGTCGAGAATTCCCAATCCGTCGGGCCCATCACTATTTTACACGGAAATGGCAACCCGCCCGGGAAGATTAAAAAGGGGCCAGAGAACGCTCCAAAAGTCCCGCGGTGGCTCGAAAATCCTTCAAAAAGAGCTTCACTTATGTAAAAATCAGTCCATCACTCCTCAAAATTTGCCAGTAGGGTTTTTATAGTCATGGGTGATATAGAGTGTTTACCAAGGAGGTGTTGTGAATGGTCGAGAAGTTCGACAAGATATACGACTACTACGTGGACAAGGGCTACGAGCCGAACAAGAAGAGAGACGTCGTGGCCGTTTTTAGGGTAACCCCCGCGAAGGGCTTTACAATCGAGCAGGCCGCTGGGGCGGTAGCGGCAGAGAGCTCGACGGGAACCTGGACGACCCTCTACCCCTGGTACGAGCAGGAGCGTTGGTCTGACCTCTCAGCTAAAGCCTACGACTTCGTTCAGGTGGGAGACAACGAGTGGATAGTCAGGATAGCCTACCCGGTTCACATCTTCGAGGAGTGGAACATGCCCGGCTTCCTCGCGAGCGTCGCGGGCAACGTCTTCGGAATGAAGCGCGTCGAGTGGCTCCGCCTCGAGGACCTCTACCTTCCAGAGAGGTTCCTCAGGGACTTCAAGGGACCGGCCTTCGGTATCAAGGGCGTCAGGAAGAAGCTCGGCATCGAGAAGAGGCCCCTCTACGGCGTCGTCCCCAAGCCCAAGGTCGGCTACTCCCCGGAGGAGGTTGAGCACCTCGCCTACGAGCTGTTCTCCGGCGGAGCGGACTTCCTCAAGGACGACGAGAACATAACGAGCCCCTGGTACAACCGCTTCGAGGAGAGGGCCGAGAGGATAACGAAGGTCATGGAGAAGGTCGAGAACGAGACCGGCGAGAAGAAGACCTGGTTCGCCAACATCACCGCCGACATTCGCGAGATGGAGAGAAGACTGGAAATCCTGGCCGACCTCGGAAATCCGCACGCGATGGTCGACGTCGTCATAACCGGCTGGGCCGCCCTGGAGTACATTCGCGACCTGGCGGAGGACTACGATATTGCGATACACGCCCACAGGGCCATGCACGCGGCCTTCGACAGGAACCCCAAGCACGGCATCTCGATGTTCGTCCTGGCGAAGCTCTTCCGCGTCATAGGCGTTGACCAGCTCCACATCGGAACGGCCGGCGTCGGAAAGCTTGAGGGTGGCAAGTGGGACGTCATTCAGAACAAGCGCATAATCACCGAGAGCCACTACAAGCCGGAGGAGAACGACGTCATTCACATGGAGCAGAAGTTCTACCACATGAAGCCGGTCTTCCCGACGAGCTCCGGTGGACTTCACCCCGGCAACATTGAGCCCGTCATAAGGACCCTCGGAACCGACCTCGTCCTCCAGCTCGGCGGCGGAACGATGGGCCACCCGGACGGACCGAGGGCGGGAGCAATGGCCGCGAGGCAGGCAATCGACGCCATAATGGAAGGTATCCCCCTCGACGAGTACGCCAAGACCCACAAGGAGCTTGCCAGGGCCTTAGAGAAGTGGGGCCACGTCACGCCGGTCTGATGACCTGTCCGGCTTCAGCTTTTCTTTTCGTCTTCCGTTCAAACTTTTCTCCAAAGGTGATTTAACGCACCCTTCCGTAGTTGCCCCGGTGGTTCCATGCATCCGGAGGGATTCCTTGAGGTCATAACCGGCCCGATGTTCGCCGGAAAGACGAGCGAGCTGATAAAGAGAATCGAGAGGCAGGCCTACGCCAAGCGGAAGGTCGCCCTCTTCAAGCCGAGCATAGACGACCGCTATTCGCGAAGCGACGTGGTTGCCCACAACGGCCTCAGGTACAGGGCCTACGTCGTCCCCACGAGCGAGGAAGGAGTCAGGAGTATAGTCGAGCTGACGAGAAAGGAGGGCTTTGATGTAATCGGGATTGACGAGGTTCAGTTCTTCCCGATGGGTATCGTTGACGCGCTCAACGAACTCGCTGACGAGGGCGTTTACGTCATAGCGAGCGGTCTGAACCTCGACTTCAAGGCGGAACCGTTTCCCGTAATGAAGGAGCTCCTCGTCAGGGCAGACAACATCGTTTACCTTACCGCCGTTTGCACGGTCTGCGGAAGACCTGCAACGAGAAGTCAGAGGCTGATAGACGGAAAGCCGGCCCCGAGAGACTCGCCGGTAATAATGGTGGGAGGAAAGGAAAGCTACGAGGCGAGGTGCAGGCTACACCACGAAGTCCCCTGAGAGGACCTTCTCCCACGTCTTCACGTCCTTGAGGCCGTGCCCGGTTGCAACTACAACCACGGTTTCATCTTTGTCTATTACGCCCTCTTCGCGCATCTTCTTGGCGAGGGCAAGGGCCGTTGCCGAGGACGGCTCGACGAAGATTCCCTCCCTTCCGAGGAGCATGCCCGCCTCCGCCGTCTCCCTGTTGGTGACCGTGTCGAGGTGGCCGTCGCTCTCTTTCACCGCTTTTATGACGTTCTCGCCATCGACGGGCTTCTTGACCGCTATGGCACTCGCTATCGTCGGAACCTTCTTCTGAACCCTCTCAATCGGCTTGCCCGTCTTCCAGGCCCTCACTATCGCGTCATAGCCCTCTATCTGGGCACCGGCAATCCTCGGCAGGTCCTCAACGAGGCCGACTTTATAGAACTCCTTAACCCCCTTCCAGATAGCTCTCAGGTGAGTTCCCGCTCCGATTGGAACAATAATCCAGTCCGGAACGTTGTAGCGGAGCTGGTCGAGGATTTCGAAGCCTGTCGTCTTCTGCCCCTCGACGCGGTAGTGGTAGTTGCCGGTCAGGTAATAGTCCTCCTCCATCGCCTTCCGCTCGGCCTCCGCCAAAGCTTCATCGTAGGTCTTCCCGAAGACCTCGACTTTCGCCCCGTACATCCTCGCCTGGGTGAGCTTCTCCTCAGGAGTTCCCTCCGGGACGACGATGGTAACCTCGAGTCCGGCTTTGGCGCCGTAGGCAGAAACGCTCGCCGCCATGTTGCCGGTTGAGGCCACTATAACCTTCCTCGCGTGGAACTCGAGGGCCTTGGTTATCTCGACGCTCGAACCCCTGTCCTTGAAGGCTCCCGTCGGGTTCTCGCCTTCGTACTTGACGTAGAGCTTTCCAAAGCCGAGCTTCTCCTCAAGGCGTTTGAGCCTGTAAAGCCTCGTTCCGCCCTCGTTGAGCGTGACGATTCTCTTGAGGTTTGAAACCGGAAGGAACATCCAGTACTTCCATACGTGCGGGCTCTCCCGGAACCAAGGGTCGTCGTCCTCGATTAGGTTCGCTATGTCGTCGTAGTGGTAGGTAACATCGAGCGGGGCGCCACACTTGGGGCATTTGTAGATTCCGGAAGCGAGCGGGTATTCGGCACCGCAGTGGGTACACACGAGCTTTGCCTCGAACATCTCAACCACCTTGGTTTACATAGGATAAGGTGGGTTTTTAAATTCAGCTTTTAAACCGAAAAAGGTTTAAAGGCTATTTTCTAACTTCAAGTTAGGGAAAGGGGGGTGAGAGCATGGAATCGGGCGAGATGGGAAAACTGCTCGACATACTCGGAAACGAAACCCGGAGGAGAATTCTCATCCTTCTCACCAAGAGACCGTACTTCGTCAGCGAGCTGAGTCAGGAACTCGGAGTCGGACAGAAGGCCGTCCTTGAGCACCTGAGAATCCTCGAAAAGGCCGGACTCATAGAGGGCCGAACGGAAAAGATACCCCGCGGAAGGCCGAGGAAGTACTACACCATAAAGCGCGGCTTCAGGCTTGAGGTACTGCTTACCCCCTACACGTTCGGCACCGAGATGTACGAGCCGAAGAAGCCGAGGCAGACCGCCGAGTACGCCCAGGCGAGACAGCTTATAAAATCAACAGAGCCCGCTGAGACGAAGATAGGGGAGCTCCTCCAGTTCCTCGGCGAGATAGAGAGGCGCGTTGATGAGGTTATGAGAACCAAGCAGGAGCTCGAAGAGGTGAGACTGCTCATAGAGACCTACATAGAGAACCTCCTCAGGAGGATAGCCCAGGAGAACGAGAGGGAATTCGAGAGGCTCATGCGCGAGTTCGGTCCGAGGCTTCCGAGGAAGATAGTGGAAGACCTGAACGACTTTTAGGAAGCGGATAGAGAATAAAGAGGGCCGTTAAAGTATCTTGCCCTCTTCCTTCATCCTGACGAGCCTGGTTATGTAACCGGCAATCCTGTTTCTGATGGTCTTGCTCGTGACGTTGGTGAGCTCCTGAACCATCTTCTTGTTGTGCTCGAAGTCCCTGGTGAACTTGTCCGGATACCTGTCAAAGAGCTCGCGAGCGGTCCTCTTGATGAAGGTCTGCTTTATGTTCCCCATTTCCATCACCTCTAACTGACCCTGTGGCCGTATCTCAAATCAAGGGCATCTTTTAAAAGTTTTCCCACGTGGCTAAAGGGTTTTATAGTGCCGCGAAAAGCACAACCCATGCTGAGGGAGGTAATCCACTGCAGGGGGCACGAGAACGTAAGGGCAACTCACCGCTCGACGCTCGAGATAACGACCGAGGACTTTCTAACGCCCCGGGGAGACTGCATAATCTGCGTTTCTGCCGACAAGGCTTTGAGCGACCTCAGCGAGGAGTTCAAGGACGCCCTGAGGAGGGGCGCGAGGCTCCGCGTGGTCATACGCGCCGGAAACCTTTCCGATGAGCTCACCGCATATGGGAGTCCGAACCTGAAGCTCGAAAGCCCGGTTTCGATGGTGATAAGGAGGAGCGACTACATAGACGCCAGAACCCTCGCGATAAAAGCTACTAAGTCCGCGAAGGACATCAAAAGGGAGCTCGTCGAGCTCCTCAGGAACCCCGAAACCATTGTCACGGTCGAGCTCATAATCGAGGAAAAAGCTTAAAAGCCCCGACTCTTTTATTTACTTGAGGTGAAGAAAATGCTCGAGGGCTACTACATAGTCGAGAACACCGGAGTCGTTCCGGCCGAGAGGAGGTTCAAGTTCAAGGACCTGAAGGCGTGGGGCTACGACCTGCACCTCGGAACGATAGACGGAAAGGAGGCTTACTTCGTCTCAAGGACGGGAACCCACGAGGAGGGCGAGACCTACACGCAGGACGGCAGGGAGTACCACATCAGCGAGACCCAGAGGGAGATACCGAAGAACGCAAGGCTTTTGGCGAGAATCGTCATAGAGCGCGGTCAGCCCTACCTTGAGTTCTGGCTCGATACGGAAGAAGCCAGCTACCCGCTCGCCAAGGAGGACCCGAGGCTAATCCTGCACCGCTTCTGGACGGCCAAGAAGTTCAACCAGCTCGAGAAGCATGTCGGGAGCGTCGGCCTGACCACGGACTTCTTCAAGGACAGGGTTTTTGTGAAGAGCCTCCCACTGCCCTTCGAGGAGTATCCGCCTAAGGTGAGGAGGGTTCTGAGGGAGGTCAGAGACGTCCACCGCGACCTGACCGGCTTCGGAAGGTTTGTCTTCCAGTACTACGGCGAGGAAGACAAGACTCACAACTACCGTCTCTGGTGGCTCCTGCCGACGATACACCTCTTCGACGTCGAGGTCTCGAACGAGGTCGACAAGGTCCTCGCGATGCTCGACTGATTTTTAAGGTTTCCCTTCAATTTTATCCCATGAGGGACGTCGCCCTTGAACTCGTTCAAACTGCCATACGCTCGGCAGACCCGTACTTCTCGGTAAAGCGAAGCTTCAACTTTGATGGAAGAAAGATCACCGTTCTGGGCAGAGAGTTTGAGGTAAAGGGCAAAGTTCACATCCTCGCCATCGGAAAGGCCTCCTGTAGAATGGCGAAAGCGATTTTTGAGACATTTCCCCAGGGGCTGGTTGGAGACGCGCTGATAGTTACGAAGCACGGCTATGCAAGGGACTGCGATGGAATTGAAGCGAGGATAATCGAAGCAGGCCACCCGATTCCGGACGAAAATTCCCTGTTGGCGGGAAAGCTGGGCCTTGAGCTCGCGGAAAAGGTCGGCAGAGACGACATCCTTCTAACCCTTATCTCAGGAGGCGGGAGCGCGCTCTTCGTTTATCCCGCTGAGGGGATAAGCCTCGAAGACCTCATCAGGACGAACGAGCTCCTTTTGCGGAGTGGAGCGACGATAAGGGAAATCAACACCGTCAGAAAGCACCTGTCTAAAGTCAAGGGTGGAAGGCTGGCAAAGGCTGTGAAGGGAACCGTAATTGGCCTGCTCGTGTCGGATGTTGTCGGTGACGACCCGAGCTTCATAGCATCGGGCCCAACCGTGCCGGACCCGACAACTTACCGCGACGCCTACGAAATCCTCGTGAGGTGCGGAATCTGGGACAGAGTCCCGGAGAGCGTGAGAAGAGTCATTGAGCGGGGCATGCGCGGGGAAATCGAGGAGACGCCAAAGGAACTCGGCAACGTCCACAACTTCATAATCGCGGGCAACTCAAAGGCGTGTGAGGCCGTGGCGAGGAAAGCTGAAGAGCTCGGCTTCAACTCGGCGGTGATGACGACGACGCTTGAGGGCGAAGCTAAGGAAGTCGCTTTGGCGGTCGGCTCGATAATAGAGGAGGTAGCAAAGCGGGACAGGCCCGTTAAAAAGCCCGCCGTCCTTGTCTTTGGAGGCGAGTGGACAGTGACCGTTGGAGACGCGAAGGGCCTCGGCGGGCCCAACCAGGAGTTCGCGCTGAGCATCGCCCGGAAAATAGCTGGACTCAACGTTACCATTGTGGCCTTCGACACCGATGGAACTGACGGGCCGACAGATGTAGCGGGAGGAATCGTGGACGGGGAGACGTTGAAGAGGCTTGAGGAAGCGGGCGTTGACGTTGAGGAAGCCCTTAGAGACCACGACAGCTACCGCGCCCTCGAAAGGGCCGGCGCGCTTCTCAAGACCGGCCCAACCGGGACGAACGTGAACTCGATGGTCATAGCGGTTGTGGAAACTTCAAAAGAAAACCGATAAATACTCCAATCCCGATGATTTTAGGGTGCAATCAATGGGCTTGAGCAGAAGGGAGCTTGTAAGAAAGCTCTGGCACGTTTCGCCCGGAATCCTCGGGGCCCCGATAATACTCTTCACGCCGAGATGGGTCACTTTACCACCCCACAAGCCTTAAAACACCGAAACCCTTTTAAGTCTTGCAAGCGTAATAGAATCTCGAAGAAGCCACCGTAAAACAACCCGACGGGATGAGGGGTTTCACGTTACCCTCCAGCATTGGAGGGTTGACGCCGTGAGGCGTCCTTTCAAGAACTGCCCGTTGTGGCAGTCAAAAACTCTAATGGTGGCCTCAGAAACCATAACCCCGAGCCGGGCTTGCCGGTAGGGGTAATGGGCCGAAGAACCGGCCCGCGGGCTGAACCAAAAGGGACAACCCGAGTAAGTAATGGGCCCGCAAACCGAACCGCCAACCGGCGGGGGGTTAACTCGTTGGAACCCTCGCCCTTCAGGGCGGGGAGGAGGTCCGTCGTCGTCTGGTCGCTGGCTTTCCTCTACACACTTCAGCACCTCAAGCTCCTCCGGGGATGGAAGTTCACCGTTCCAGTGGCAGATTTAAGCTACAAAACGATGGCACGGGAAGACGAGCGCGACAACTTCCTCGGGAGCTTCCTCTTCTGGGTGACGATGGGAATCATCTGCACGGTCTTTCCAAAGCTCATGGCGCTCTCGGCCCTATGGGTCTCGACCTTCGGCGACTGCTTCAACGCCATAACCGGGCAGGCCCTCGGCGGACCGAGGATTCCCTGGAACCCGCGGAAGACCCTAGTCGGAAGCGCAACGATGTTCATTGTTTCAGTTCTGGCCCTCTGGGGTGCACACAGGGTCCTCTCGCTCGACCCGAGCTGGGGCATTATCGCCGGCATTGCCCTCGTCGCCACTTTGCTTGAGAGCCTTCCCCTCCGCTCGGCCTACGACGAGTTCACGGTTCCCTTCGCGACAGCTTTCCTCCTGTGGCTCGCCTACGGCGGGCCCCTCCTGTCGTCGGTGTGGTGATTAAACCCGCACAAAACCCCAGCCCCTGAAGTGCGTCTCTATACCCTCCGTTTTTACCCTCAGCGAGCGAACCTCGTCGCGGAGCTCCGAGAGAAAAGCCCTGAAAAGCTCCTCGCTGGTTAGAACCCGGTAGCTCTCGGGAAACTCGGAGCGAAGCGTTTCCCGAAATTCATCTCCTGCCTTTTTGAGGTTTAGAACCTCGAAGAAGTAGTAATCGACAAAACCTTTCGTTTCCTCAACAACCCTCGAAACGTCGGTGACGCCCGGTATTATCGGGCTGACGAAGGCGTACGTTCTTATTCCCTCCTCGTGAAGCCCCTGAAGGGCGTTGAAGCGGGCTTTCATAACCGGTGTCAGCGGCTCGAGGAGAGCCTTTTCACGGCCCTCAAAGGAGTTGAGAGTTAAGCCGACCTCAATCGAACGGAAGAGCTTGAAAATCTCGACGTCGCGCGTTACCAGCGGTGATTTGGTGAGTACTGAGAGCTCGTTCCTTTTGTCCATGAACCGGAGCGTCGAGCGGGTGAGCTTTAGCCCGGCCTCGACCGGCTGGTAGGGGTCGCTCACCGTGGACATCACAACCTTTCCGCTCACGTGCTTCCTCGCAAGTTCAGGCGCGTTGATTTTGGCTATCACCCAGCTTCCCCACTCCCTCTCTCTGAACTCCCGAACGACGCTCCTGGCGTAGCAGTAGGGGCAGGCGAAGGAACAGCCAACGTACTGGTTGGCGCTCCAGGAAACGCCGGGGATCCGCGAGCGCGTGTAGAGTGATTTGACCCTCCGCTTTACAACCTCAACCTTCATAAGCGCGGGTACGAATTCATCCTTAAAAGGTGGTCGCATGGAGGTAGAGGTTCGCCGCCGGCCGGTGAGGTACGCGAGGCTCGAGATCAAACCCGACGGGAGAATCGTCGTCACCGCGCCGGAGGGCTTCGACGTTAGCGCTTTCCTCAAAAAGCACGAGAGGTGGCTGAAGGGCAGGCTGAGGGAGCTCGGGGAAGTGAGGAGAGAATCCTCAAGAGGTTTCCCCTTCTTCGGCGAGTTCTACCGGCTCGAGCTGGGGAACGTTCGGGGAATTGAGCGCAGGGACGGCGAGCTAATCCTCCCCGCCGAGCGCGAGCGGGCGCGGAAGGCCCTGAAGGAGCTCCTGCGAGGCAGGGTAACGGCGCTCGTCGCCCTCTACTCCGTCCTGATGGGCCTTTCCCCGGGCAAAATCTACATCAGGAACCAGAGAACGAAGTGGGCGAGCTGTTCGAGCAGGGGAAACCTGAGCTTCAACCTCCGCCTCGCGGCTTTACCCGAGAGGCTGATTGAGTACGTCGTAATCCATGAGCTGGCGCACCTGCGCTACCTCGACCACTCTAAGGCTTTCTGGAGGCTCGTGGGGAGATTTTATCCCGACTATATGACCGCGAGACGAGAGCTGAAGCGCTGGTGGGGGATAATCGAGGTCAACGAGGGGTGGAGACGGCTGGAGGGAAGGGAGTGATTGGGAGAATCCTTAAGCTCATCGCACTGATGGCGGATGAGATAATCGTTGCCATAGTTCTGCTCGCGGTTCTTCCAGCCCTTGGAATAGACGTGCCGGCCCTCATCACGGGGCTGATTCTGGGAATCCTCCTCGTCAAGGACGTTCTGATAGCTCCGTACGTGCTCGGAGGCGGGCTCGAAAAACGGCCCCAGACGGGGCCAGAATCGCTCGTCGGCAGAACCGCTATGGTCGTGGAGGACCTCTCGCCCGAGGGCCTTGTGAAGCTCGACGGTGAACTCTGGCGCGCGAAATGCCTTCACGGAACGGCGGGAAAGGGAGAGAAGGTCAGTGTCGTGGGGGTTGAGGGGACTAAGCTCCTCGTTGAACCCCCAGCGAGCGAAGAACCTCCGTGAGCTCCTCCGGGTGGTTGGTCGAGAACGAGACATCCCAGCCCTTCCGCCTCTTGAGGTAGACGCAGGCCCTCGCAGGCAGGGTGAAGTGAATCTTCGCCGGACAGCTCGTCCAGCCTTCCCTGACCGCGAACCACTCGATTTCGTCAATCCTAATGGTTTTTCTGATGAAGAAACCGAGGAAACCGCTGAGAAAGATTCCCTCCTCGTAAACCCTCACACGGAAGGCCATCGCCTCAAGGATTACCGCTATTGTGAGGGCCGTTGCAACGGTCATTATGAGGACGCCCTGACCGGTGGCAAAGCTCTCGTAGAGGCCGATTGACATGCCGATTATCGGCGGAAGCAGCAGGATGGTTATCCACCTGGAGTAGAGCGTCTCCTCGTAGAGCATGGTCCATCGATATAGGTTCCCGCCAACGCTTTAAACCCCTTCTCAAACCTATGGTGGTGATACGATGGTTAGGATTATGCCCGTTGACAGGCTGACCGACGATGACGTGAGGGAGATTCTGACGAAGTACCGGAAGATAGCCCTCGTTGGAGCTTCTCCGAAGCCCGAGCGCGACGCGAATGAGGTCATGCGCTACCTCATCGAGAAGGGCTACGAGGTCTATCCCGTCAACCCCCGCTACTCCGAGGTTCTCGGGCAGAAGTGCTACCCAAGCGTCCTCGACATTCCCGACGAGGTCGAGATAGTTGACCTCTTTGTAAGGCCAGAGTTCACGAAGGACTACGTTGAGCAGGCGATAAAGAAGGGCGCGAAGGTTGTCTGGTTCCAGTTCGGGACCTACGATAGAGAGGCCTTCAAGAGGGCAAAGGAGGCGGGCCTTATCGCCGTCGCCCACCGCTGTATCAAGCAGGAGCACGCGAGGCTCATCGGGGACTGATATTGGCCTTTAATCCAACTTTTTCCAGCATTGGATAGCATCTTCTCAAAGCGAACCCCTCTCCAAGCAAGCTTTTTCCCAAAAGCTTCACTAAGAAACTTTGCAACAGCCTTTGGGAAAGGCTGGCGAAAGAAATGCTCCTTCTAGCCAAAGAGCAGAAAACAGTCGTGCAATAATCAATCAAAACTTTGAAAGGGGTTTAATCCCTCAAACAAACATTTTTCAAGCAGTTTCACATTTTTATCGGTGCCCTCTGGGCGCTTTTTCAGAGTGAAACACTCACCAAAGGGCAAGTTGAGTAGAAACCCATCTCAGAACTTGCCAATTCTTAGAAAGGCACGCATCTTCCGCCAGCGCTGAAGCTTTTGGAAAAAGCTTCACCAAAGAAACTTTGCCCGGCAAAGTTTCATCAAAGTTTGTGATTCTTTTTGTAGGGGCTCCGGTGAGAGTGTTTGCGCTTTTAATGGGCTCTTGTAGTGTGGCGAATTCCTAAATTTTGGAAGCTTTCTCACGCGGGTTTACATTTCCCCGCGCTCCGAAGGAACGCCTCCTAGAGAAACCCCTCCTAAATAACTCCTTTTAAAGAGAATTCCTTGAGAGTACTGCCACTTAAGAGTACAAACTCCTTAAAATTTCATTCTTAGAGAAGAATCACGAACCTTGGTCAAACTTCGCGCTCAGCCTTTGAGAAAGGCTGGCGAAAAGAACGCCCTTCTTCTCAAAAAGCAAAAAGTCAGTCGTGCACTGACCGAGTGCAAGTTTAGACCGGGTTTAACACCAAACAAGACCTTTCAAGCAGTTCCAACTTTGTCATTGGCGTCCTTCGGACGCCGTTTAAAGAATGGAACACTCGCCAAAAAGCAAGTGAATGAGAAACCCACTAAGAAATGAATACCTCAAAAAGGCACATCATCTTCCACCAGCGCTTGCGCAAGCAAGGGCTGTTGTGGTGCGGGGGCCGGGATTTGAACCCGGGAACCCCTGCGGGACGGGACCCTAAATCCCGCGCCTTTGGCCAGGCTCGGCTACCCCCGCGCGGAAGGGAGTTTTCGCTCCACCTTTAAAAGCTTTGAGGGGAAAGCCTTATAAGGATGTAAAGGAAACTTTACGTAAAGGAAACTTTACATGGTGGGAGCATGGATAGGTGGAAGCTCATTGGGTACGCAATCCCCACAACAACGGCCCTCCTGCTGAGCCTCGCACTGTGGAAGGGAAGTGTTCTTCTGGCCTTCGGCGTCCTAGCGGCCTCAATTGCATCTTCGTTCCTCTACGCGGAGTGGCTCCAAAAACGCGGTGAGGTCATAAGCGATGAAAGAACACTCCGCATCGAGGAGGCCGCCTCGCGGAGAACTCTCCAGGTGGTCGTGCTGGCAATGGCATTTTCCGTAGTGGTCCTTTCGGTTCTCTCCAAGAGGGAGCCTGGCCTGAGGAGCGCCTACTACCTCGCCCTTGCCCTGATGGTTTTAACGTCTGTCCTCAAGCTGTGCATGAGGCACTACTACTCGCGGGTGATGTGAATGGGATTCAAAACAATCCACTTCCTGTTTCTCTTCGCGACTATGTTGCTAATGAGCTACTATTCCGGGATAAACACCTACATGAGCTGGCTCTTCTTCACAATCACATGGCTCGGGGCGTGGCTCCTCCTGAAGGTGTACAACAAGAGGGAACCAATAACCGACGAGAGGACAGAGCTGATAACCATGAAGAGCCTCTACAACGGAATGGGGATTGGTCTCGTGGTCTTCGGCTACGAGCTGATATGGCTTATTAGCCATGACAGCGAAACGGCGGTTCTGCTTTCCAAGTGGCTCATTTTACCCCTGCTTGCAGGCGTTTTGGCCGCGGCAATTCTGAAAGCCTACTACGAGAGGGTGATGTGATGCGCAACAGGTTGCGCGACCTTAGGGAGGCGAAAGGGCTAACTCAAGAAGAGCTCGCAAGGGCCTTAGGGGTTACGAGGCAGACGATTATTGCGATTGAGAAAGGGAAATACGACCCCTCCCTAAGGCTGGCCTTCAAGATAGCGCGGTTCTTCGGCGTTAAAATCGAGGACATCTTCATCTACGAGGGTGATGAAAATGCTCGTTGAGGTTGAGAACCTTGAGAAGGATTACGGAAAGGTCAAGGCCCTGAAGGGGGTAAGCTTCTCCATCAGGGAGGGCGAAATCTTTGGCCTCATCGGGCCGAACGGGGCCGGAAAGAGCACGACCCTCAAAATCCTCGCTACCCTGCTAAGGCCAACCGGGGGGACGGCGAGAATAGCGGGCTACGACGTCGTTAAGGAAGCCGACAGGGTCAGGGCACTAATCAGCTACCTGCCCGAAGAGGCCGGAGCGTACAAGAACCTCACCGGGAGGGAGTACCTGGAGTTCATGGCGAGGCTTTACGCCAAAGACGAGCGGAAAGCCCGGGAAATGCTCCAGCTCGGCGCTGAGCTCGCCGGCCTTGGGGAGAGGCTTGACGACAAGGTCTCAACCTACTCCAAGGGAATGACGCGCAAGCTGTTGATAGCGAGGGCCCTCATGGTGAGGCCGAAGCTGGCAATCCTCGACGAGCCGGCGAGCGGGCTCGACATAGTGAACGCCTACGAGATAAGGAAGACGATAAGGCGCTTCGCGAGGAGCGAAGGAACGACGTTCCTGATTTCAAGCCACAACATGCTTGAGGTCGAGTTCCTCTGCGACCGCGTTGCCATGATTGCCGGCGGAAGAATCGTGGAAATTGGAACGCCGGAGGAGCTGAAAACCAAATACGGCGCCGAGAACCTCGAGGAGGTCTTCATGAGGGCCATCGGCGTGAGCATCCCAGAGCCGGTCGGGGGTGAGGGCTCATGAGCGATTTTCTCGTCCTGGCCAAGAAGGAGATAAAGAACCTGATGCGGGACAGAAAGCTGATTTTCGGCCTCATAATCGTGCCCCTAATCGTCTACCCGGCCCTTGGAAAGATGATGCAGTTCGGATTCGAGAGTGCCGCCAGTACCACCCACGTGGCGATAGTCAACTTCGACGATGGAAAGTACGGCGAGCTGCTGATAAAGGCCCTGAACGTCACCCCCAACGTCACCGTAACGGTCATAAGCGCCGGCTCGGTTGATGATGCCCTGCGGAAGGCGCTCCGGGAGAATCAGAATGTCTTGGTCGTGATTCCCCCCAACTTCAGCGAGAGCATTGAGTCCGATGAGGCCGCTGTGGTCCAGATATACGGGGTTTTCAAGGGTGTCGGCTCGGGGATGAGGGAGAGCGTGAGCGAGGGCAGGATTAACGCCGTGATAAACGTTCTCTCGGAGGAGATAGCGAAGCTCAAGGTTCAGGAACTCGGCGCGAAGAACCCGGACGCGGTTCTGCACCCGATAAGGGCGGAGAGCAAGTCGTACCTCCTTGGCAGAATCGTTGACGTTCCCCCAACGGTTGTCTCGCAGGTCCTGGCTTCCCAATCCTACGGACTGCCCCTCATAGTCTTCCTGATGGTCATGATAACGTCCCAGATGTCGGCGGGGGCTGTGGCGAGTGAAAAGGAGAACAAAACCCTTGAGACGCTCCTGACGCTCCCGGTGAGAAGGACGACGATTGTGGCATCGAAGATAACTGGAACGGCAGTGATGGGCGTCATAGCGGCCTTAGCCTATATGATTGGCCTCAAGCAGTACATGGCGGGGTTCGGGACCCAGACGGGCGTCTCGCTGAGTGAACTCGGCCTCTCGATAACACCAGCCGGCATGGCACTCTTCGGCGTCGTCGTCTTCCTGACGATAGCCTTTTCGCTGAGCCTCGCGATGCTATTGGCTGTCTTCGCCGAGGACGTTCAGAGCGCCAACACGGTGGTCAGCTCGGTCATACTGCCCCTTGCCTTCCCCTCGTTCGTCCTGATGTTCGTTGATATTAGCCAGCTCCCGGCCCTCTGGAAGTACCTGCTCCTCGCCAGCCCCTTCACTCACCCTGTCGTGGACTACCGCTACGTGATAGCGAAGGACTACACGGCCCTCGGTGCGAGCATAGCTTACCTCGCCATCGTCGCCGGTGCAACGCTCTACGTAACCGCAAGGGTCTTCGCCAGCGAGAAAATCCTGACCGCAAGGCTCGGATGGGGAAGGCGGAAGGGGAGAGAGTGAGGGGTTTTCTTTTCTAATTCTCTTTGAGTCTTATTGCAACCAACTTAGCAAAAGACAACCGCATAACCGAATACGACTTTCAATTCTCCTAGAGTCTTATTGCAACTTTGATGTTTCGCAGTTTGGGGCTCAGTATGACACTGCTTTCAATTCTCCTAGAGTCTTATTGCAACTTTCGTTCTGCTCGTCATCTATGCATCGAAGCTCATCTTTCAATTCTCCTAGAGTCTTATTGCAACTCAAAGAGAACGGCTTATGTCTCTGAAAAGATTAAAGCTTTCAATTCTCCTAGAGTCTTATTGCAACAGCCACGCTCAAACCCGAGACCAAACACGAACAGAAAACTTTCAATTCTCCTAGAGTCTTATTGCAACGTGGAAAAGTTGGGTCGTGTGGGGCTGGAACTTGGCTCTTTCAATTCTCCTAGAGTCTTATTGCAACGTGAACGCCAACCAGAAGGCGAACGTTACCGTTACAGCTTTCAATTCTCCTAGAGTCTTATTGCAACAGCGTTAGAGAAATCGCCGACGTTAAAGAGCCTCTCACTTTCAATTCTCCTAGAGTCTTATTGCAACTCAAAGAGAAAAGAGTCAAACTTATTCTCCGTAAGGGCTTTCAATTCTCCTAGAGTCTTATTGCAACCTCCCGAGGAAAGACCTCAAAATTTACGAGAGAGTCGCTTTCAATTCTCCTAGAGTCTTATTGCAACTTTGGGTGAGCCGTGTGGAGCTAAGGCCAATATCAACCCTTTCAATTCTCCTAGAGTCTTATTGCAACAGGGGGCGAAACTCGTCCTTTCGCCCAACAAAGGAAGAAGGACCTCTCGATATTTAAGCCTTTCTGGAAATCGGGCTTTAACCCTGGCCTTTTGTGGCTTGTCCAAACCGCTTGATGGGCACTCCCACAAGTGCAAGCAACCTGATTAGCGCTTCCCCCAGTCGAGGGAATAGCTTACCGCGATTTCCCGAGGTGTTACTGACCTCTGTTGGGTCGTCCAACGGCTATCCTGCGTTTCTCCCAAAAACAATTTGATTTAAACAGGTTTTACGGTCGTTTAGGCGTTGGAAAGGCATCATTAAAACTGTCCGAAAATATCTCGTTACACAGACCAACAAAATCATTCCAATAAGTTACGTCTACATAACCATAAAAATCGATTTCCGGGGTGGGCCTGTAAGAGCATTCTCCAGAGGAAGGCTAAAGTGGGCCGGAAAATTGTGGAAAACAGCACTCATCCGGATATCACTCAATCGGCACGCCGTCCTTGGTCCTTGGGGCGAGCCACTTCATGAGCTTCCTCGGGTTCTTCGTGCGGATTATTATCGTTATGGGGCCCAACGGGGATTCCTCGTTGAAGTTCACAACTCCAGCGTAAGCGGCCTGTTTGTTCACCTTGACTATTATCTCCTCGCCAAAGTAGCCCTCCTCGAGGAAGGAGCGCGCGGTGTCGAGTATCGCCTGCCCCCTGAAAAGCTCGTAGAGCCTGCTCAGCGCTTTCCTGCTCCTCGTCTTCCCGGTGAGGATTACGTAATCGCCCCGGTCAAAGGCCTCGAACTCCAAATCGGGCACGAGGTTCAGCATCGCCCTCTTTACCTTCTCAAGGCTTTCGGTCGGGTAAACGTACGCCTCAAGCTCGACTTCCTCAAACAGCTCCTCCATGCTCTCACCGGGCTAAGGTCGAAAGAAGGCTTATAAACCCAACCGCCCAAATAATTAGGGTGGCCTAAATATGTTAGAAGGTTTCATCGAGGGGCTCGCGAGGTACCTCCTCAAACTCAGCGGGGGAAGCCCAATCTGGGTGTCCTTCTACGCGGGCCTCTTCGTCGCGCTCATGACGTCGCTCGGAGCCATGGTGGCACTCTTCGCCAAACGGATTCCCGAGGGTGGCGTTGACTTCTCGCTCAGCTTCGCGGCAGGGGTTATGATTGTGGCATCTTTCACCTCGCTCATTCTGCCGGGAATAGAGAGCGCCGGGTTTCCGCCCGTGGCCGTTGGGATAGCCCTCGGCGTCCTGCTGATTTACGCCGTTGACAGGCTTCTGCCCCACGAGCACCTCGTCAAGGGTTATGAGGGGCCGAAGGGAATGAAGGAACGCCTCAGAAAGGTCTGGCTCCTCGTTTTCGCGCTCATAATCCACAACCTGCCCGAGGGGCTGGCGGTTGGAACGTCCCTCGTCTACAACCTCGAAGTCGGCCTCGTTACGGCCATAGCGATAGGCATTCAGGACTTCCCCGAGGGAACCGTCGTCTCGCTCCCGCTCGCGGTCATACAGAAGAAGAGCCTCGGCCCGGTTCTCATTGGAGTGCTGAGCGGTTTAGCTGAGATGGTCATGGTAATCCTCGGGGCGGTCTTCTTTACGACCTTCTCATGGAGCCTGCCCTACGGCCTCGGCCTTGCAGGAGGGGCAATGCTCTACGTCACAGTGAAGGAAATGATTCCAGAGATATACAGGGGAGAGAAGAGCGAGACCCTCGTCACGCTGGGCTTCTTCGCGGGCTTCTACGTCATGCTCCTCCTCGATTCAGCCCTCGGATGATTTCCTCGACGAGGGCCTCTACCTTCTCCTCGTACTCCTCCTTGCTCCCGTCGTTTATCAGCATGTGGTCGGCCATCGCTATAACGCCACCGATTCCAAAGCGGAGCTCCTTCCAGTCCCTCTCCTCAAAGTCCTCCCAACTCTGGGGGTCGTCGTGCCTTCCCCTGGCCTTCAACCTCTCGAAGCGGAGCTTCGGCGGTGTGTGGACAGCGACGATGATGAGTTCTTCCTCCGGAAAGGCTCCCCTGAAGGTCCCCACCTCGTCAAGGGAGCGAACGCCGTCTATGACCACTAACGGGCTCTCCCCCAGAAGGGCCCTCACCTTCTCGACCGCGAGCTTGGCAACGGCGTTCTGACCGAGCTCCTGCCTCAGGCGAATGCTGACCTTGGCAACGTTCTCCTTGGTGAGCTCGAGGCCCCGCTTTAGGGTCTCCTCGCGGACGATGTCGCCGAGAGAAACGCTTGGAAATCCCCTCTCCTCAAAGGCCTTGACGATTTTGCTCTTACCTGAACCGGGCATTCCAGTGACTATTACTATCATTGAGCCCACCCCGAGTAGCTCGGAGGGGATTTAAAAAGATAACCATCATCGAAGAAAGTCCTCCAGAGTCCCCTTTCTCTTCGGCTTTTCTTCCGTTACTCTTTTCTCGATTCCGAGGTAGCGGTAGATTCCGTCGAGGATTTTGGCACCTATGCCCTCGACTTCGAGAAGCTCCGCAGGTTTTGCGTTCGCTATCGCCTCAACGCTCGTAAAACCGGCGTTGTAAAGGGCTCTCGCCCTCTTCCTTCCGATGTTGGGAAGTTTGACAAGTTCGAGGAGCTCCTCGCGGACGCCGTGCTTCAGGCGAAGGTGCAGGTCGCGGAGGTAGTTCAGGATTTCCTCCTTCGGCTCGAAGAGCTTGTAGAGCTCGATGAGCGAGTACATGAGCCAGTCAGCAAGCTCAAGGAGCCTGTAGAGGTCGCCGGGGTCTATGAGGTATGTCTCGTAAATCCTCGCCTCAGGAACCTCGTTAATCCAGTCGAGGAGAACCTTCGCCGTCTTCACCTGTCCGAGGAAGCCCTGGAAGCGCGAATCCTCGTAGTATGGTATGCTCGCGTAGAGCTTGTCCTCGAGTTCGTAGGCCAGGTCAAGGTAGTCCTCCATCTCGCGCCTCCTCGCTGTTAAATTCGCCATGTCAGGGGTTGAGGCTATGAGCTGGAAGATTCCGAAGGGGTTCGGATTCTGCTCGATTGCCGGAAAGGCGTCCTTGAACTTCTTGGCCGTGAGCGGGTCTATGTAGAGCTGAGACGTTCTCCTGCCGAAGGGTAACGGCATGAAGCTGTCATCGAGGTCAAGGTCGATGAACTCGTTCTCTATGAGGAAGTAAACAACCTCTTTCGCTTTGTACTCGAGCGAGCTCAAATCCTTCCTTTGGTGGGCGTAGAAGGTCCTCTCAAGGAAGCGGACGAGCTCGGGGAAGTTTTTGATTCCGAAGTTGGTGATTAAGGCCAAAACCTGACTCCTGAAGGCCTGCTCGTTGGCGAGCATCGAGAAGAGCTTCTCAGGCTTCCCGCGGATGTAGCGCTCCATAAGCTTGCCCGGCTCGTCAGTTCTGGCAACTATTATCGCCTCGCCGTACTTGTCGTACCTCGGCCTTCCCGCTCTTCCCATCATCTGCTGGATTTCCAGAACGGGAATGTCGGTCCAGCCGAAGCCGGCGTAGCGCTTGGTGTCGCGGATTATTACTCTGAATGAGGGTAAATTTACGCCCGCCGAATTGTGCACGATAAAGCCAACACTATAACTCTCATCGTCCTCGACTTCAAGGTTGTAGACCTCACCCTCGTAAAACTCTTCCTCAACGGAGCGAACTTTGAAGAGAAGATAACCGTTCCAGATTGTGTTCACGTTGTAGGTCCTGTTTCCTTTCGGGGGAACCTCAAGACCAAGTTCACCAAGTAATTCATAGTAGGAGCGTCCGCTGATTTTGACTTCGTAAATCGGTTTTCTGCTCTTTCCAATTCCCGGCCTCCGCACACTTCTCGAAATTGAAGACACGTATCCAAGGGAGCCGATGAGGAGCTGAAGTTGATACGCTAAAGTTGAGGAGACCGTTGTGTAGTTTACATAGTTAGCTCTTCTGACATCATCTTTTCTAACGTAGCCGTCCCCCTCAATGAGGCCCCTCAGAAGGCCGAGTCTAACTTCCCTGCTCGCGTTAAACAGGAGCACATCAGGAATCCTCTTCTCATGGGCTTGATGGCCAATGTTCTCCCTGAGCCATCCTGCAAATCTCTTGTTGCAGAAGCGGACTACCCTCCTATTCCGCTCGTGGTCTTCCACAACAACGTTAGCATGTGGGAAATACTTCCTAATGGTCTCCATGAGGAACTCCGTAATCTCTTCTTCGTGGGAGCCAATGTCGAACTTTATAACTCCAGTTTTAGAAGTTGAACCTTCGGCAATCCACAGGCCTAACAGCCTCGCAGTTTCAAAGTTTAGTGGTAAGAACTCGGGGGTTCTCCTCACAGAGGGGTGCAATTTATCCGTTTTTCCAAACTGATTTGAGACATAACTCGGTTTCCGCAGAGGGATTCTGTCCACCATAACTTTCGGCTCTGGAATTGGCTGAAGGAGCATGTACGATACCTTTTCGTCCCCGTTGTTTTCAACGAGTTCCTTGAGTTCTTGAGCGGTTATCCACTCCGGCCCCTTGAACTCCCACCATATCACCTGCCTTCCATCGGAGTAGTGGGCCTTGTGGCGAATTCTTTTAACGACCCACACCATGTGCTCGGGTGTTATCCTCACAGGAAGGGTGCCTCTCGCCTTGATTACAAGCATCCTGCCCCTATGTGGCCGTTTGATGGGGGAGATGACTCTCTTAAAATTGCCGCTGTGGGTCAGAACTTCATCTCTTTCACTGAGCTCACTTACTTTTTTAACGCCGTTTTTTGTGATTACTGGCGTTTCTGGGTGCATACAGAGGGTCGGCGTCGCCGTGATTACCTTGATTAAACCGTCCCGGAAGGCGTCCTCGATGAGGGTTCTCTCTGCCCTGCTCAGCCCGGCGTGATGGAAGGCAACACCGCCCCTGAGGGCCCGCTTTAGCTTCTCGCTCGTGGGGTTGTCCTCGAGCTGATTGGCAAGGCTTTCCAAGGCTCGCTTTTCGGGCTTGGTCAGGTGAGACGATACGAGCTTCGAGAGAGCCACGGCTTCCTTCTCGGCCGAGCGCCTCGTGTTGACGAAGACGAGCGCGCCCTTGCCCCTCTTTACGGCATCGGTGACGAGAGAGTACCAGTTCTCGGGATAGCTTTGAACCTTCCCGTCCTCCCAGATGAGCGTTCCGAGGTGGAAAACACCTTTTCTCAGCTGAACCGGTCTCCAGTCGCTGACCACCAGCGAAGCGTCAAGCCACTCAGCCAGCTCCTCCGCGTTGCCGACGGTGGCGCTCAAGGCCAATATCTGCGCCCTGTCGAGCATGTGGGTTAGAATCATTTCCAGAGTCGCACCCCTGTCGTAGGAGCCGATTAGGTGAACCTCGTCGGCAACCACGAGCTTAACGTCGTCAATCCACCTCGCGCCGTGCCTGAGAAGGGAGTCGAACTTCTCAGCTGTGGCGACTATTATGTCGTACCTCCCGAGCCAGTCGTCGGTCGAGTCATAATCGCCTGTTGTAGCGGCAACTTTCAAACCCAGCTTCTCCCACTCCTTGAACTCGCGGTACTTCTCCTCGGCGAGGGCCTTGAGGGGAACCAGATAAACCGCCTTGCCCCCCTCACGGAGGAGCTTGTTCACCATGACTATCTCGCTCACGAGGGTTTTTCCGCTCGCCGTTGGAATTGCTAAAACGAGGTTTTTACCTTCTAATACACCGCTCTTCAAGGCTTCAGCCTGCGGTGGGTAAAGCTCCTCTATTCCCCTCTCCTTGATGACGGCCTTAAGTCTCTCGTCAACGGGAAGTTCGTCAACCTTCATTTCGACCGCAATCCTTATTGAGGGAGCGGTTAAATAGGTTTGGGATGGGTATGGAAGTTCCGTACGTTGTTTTTGAAGTCTGGAAGAAAGACCGGGGAAGAGGCACTTATGCCATTGACGCATACTTCACGGAGTTTGTTTCTCTGACCCCCAGGAAGGTAACGCTTGTTAGGGATGCTAGGTCGCTCAGAGCAGTCAAGGCAACAAATCCCCTCCCCGTTCTACTGGGAAGGCCAGTTGAAGAACTCCTAAAAGAGCTTTATATGGTCCTGCAGGGTGCATCCATCGAGGCTCGGGAGAAGAGAGTCGGCCATATGAGGCGCTGGAACGTCTGGAGAATACTTGGAATTCCAACGGGTCACGGCAGACACATAGCAATAGACGAGGAGCTTGCCAAGGTCGAGCGTGAGAATACACTCGGACTAGCGCTCCTTGGGAAAATCCTCGGAGTAAAAGGAGAAAGTGAGCTGACCGAGGTTAGGGTGAGGGAGAAGGGCGTTGTCTACCGCAGGCTGTGGCTTGAAGGGGGCGAGGTCGTAGGTGACGGGGGAACCGATAAGGTCTACACCAACCTTCTGAGGATGGACCCAACATTCAGAACGGCGTTCTATTCGGCCATTCTCGGAAAAATAGCTCTAACGGAAGAAATAAGAAAGGGGGCTCAAGCCTTTGCGTACAGCCAGCAGGCAACGTAGTGGTCCTGCTCTACCTCAACCATTGGAGGCTCCTGCTTGTCACAGAGCCCTGCCTTCGCGAGGGGACACCTCGGGTGGAAGCGGCACCCCTTCGGCGGGTTAATCGGACTCGGCGGCTCGCCTTTGATTTCCATTTTCTTCTTCTTTCTTGCCAGCTCCGGGTCGGGAATTGGTATGGCCGAGAGAAGCATCTGGGTGTAAGGATGGAGTGGGTTCTCGAAGATTTTCTCGGCTGGACCGACCTCGACGAGCTTTCCAAGGTACATAACGCCCATCTTGTGGCTCATGTACTTAACGACACCGAGGTCGTGGCTTATGAAGAGGTACGAGAAGCCGTGCCTTCTCTGGAGGTCCTTGAGGGTGTTGAGTATGTTCGCCTGCACCGAAACGTCTAAAGCTGATGTCGGCTCGTCGAGGACGACGAAATCAGGCTGGAGGGCGAGTATCTTCGCCAGCGCTATCCTCTGCCTCTGACCGCCGCTGAACTCGTGGGGGTAGCGGTAGAGGTGCATCTCGTTGAGGCCGACGCTCTCGAGTAGCCTTATCACGAACTCCTCCGGGTCGTCAACCTCGATGCCGTGGAACTTAACCGGCTCCATTATGATGTTGAAGACCGTCTGCCTCGGGTCGAGCGACGAGTAGGGGTCCTGGAACATTATCTGGGCGTGCCTCCTGAACCAGAGGAGCTCCTTGCCCTTGAGCTTGGTCACGTCCCTGCCCTTGAAGGTTATCTTTCCGTCGGTCGGCTCGATTAGCCTGAGGATTGTCCTCCCCGTGGTGGTCTTTCCACAACCGCTCTCGCCGACGAGTCCAAAGGTTTCTCCGGGCTGAATCTCGAAGCTGACGCCGTCAACGGCCTTAACCCACGCCACCGTCCTAAGGAGGCTCCTAACAGGGAAGTGCTTCTTGAGGTTTTCAACCTTGAGCACTGGCTCCATCATCATCACCTCAGTACCTGTGGCAGGCCACGAAGTGACCCGGCTCTATCTCCTTGAGCTCTGGAACCTCTTTCCTGCACCTCTCCTCGGCCAACGGGCACCTCGGGTGGAAGCGACAGCCCTTCGGTGGCGTTATGAGGTTCGGCACCGTTCCCGGGATGCTCTCGAGCTTCTCTATCTTTCCGAGCGGGTTCGGGACGGCCCTGAGGAGCGCCGCGGTGTAGGGGTGAAGCGGGTTGTGGAATATCTGGTCGACTGTTCCTATCTCGACGACCTTCCCGGCGTACATGACGACGACGCGCTGGGCTGTCTCGGCGACGACACCGAGGTTGTGGGTTATCATGAGCACAGTCGCGTTGTACTTCCTCTTCAGCTCGTTGAGTAGCTCGAGTATCTGGGCCTGAACCGTGACGTCTAAGGCCGTCGTCGGCTCGTCCGCTATAAGTAGGCGCGGGTTGTTGGCTATTCCAATTCCTATGACGACCCTCTGCTTCATACCACCGCTGAGCTCGTGCGGGTAGTTCTTCACCCTGTTCTCCGGGTCTGGAATTAGAACCTCGCGGAGTATGTTGACGGCCTTCACTATGCCCTCCTTGATGTTCTTGACCTTTCCGTGAACCTCCATAGCTTCTCCAATCTGGTAGCCGACGGTGTAGAGCGGGTCTAGGGAGGAATGCGGGTCCTGGAATATGTAGGCTATCTCGTTACCGCGGATTTCCCTGATTTCCTCATCGCTCAGCTTGAGCAAATCAACGGTTGAGCCGTCGTCGCGGTGGTAGATGACCTGTCCGTTCACTATCTTTCCCGGACTCTCGATGAGCTTGGTTATCGCCCTTGATGTGACGCTCTTTCCACAGCCGGTCTCGCCGACCAGTGCCAGGGTTTCACCACGGTATATGTCAAATGAGACGTTCTCGATTGCCTTGACCACTCCCGCGTAAGTGTAAAAGTAAACGCTGAGGTTTCTAATCTCTATGATTGGTTCAGGCACTGGCCTCACCTCCAGTGGACTTCTTCTTGAGCTTGAACTCGAGGCTCCTCCTCGTTCTCGGGTCGAGTATGTCCCTCAAACCATCGCCGAGGAGGTTCCAGCCAAGAACCACGGTGACTATGACTATTCCCGGGAAGGCGACCAGCCACCACGCCTGTGGGAACTGCTGAGAGCCCTGGTTGATGAGGTTACCCCAGTCCGGTATCGGTGGAACCGCACCGAGTCCAAGGAAGCTCAGGCCGGCCTCGGTTAAGATGATTCCACCGAAGTCCATTGTAATCATAACCAGTATCGGGCCGATGATGTTCGGAAGAATGTGCCTGAAGAGTATCGTCCTCGTTGGCAGACCTATAGCACGGGCGGCTTCGACGTAGAGGTTCTCCTTTTCGGTCAGCGTCGAACCACGCGTTATCCTCGCGTAACCCGGCCACCAGACTATGACAAGGGCAACGAAGACGGCCAGCAGTTTTCCGAGGTTGTTAACGTCCCTTGGATGGAGTGCGAACAGCTTGAGCACGAGGGTTTGCGCCCATGCGTGTGCGTTGAGGAAGTTCTGAATCCTGCCGGGCAGAACTGCGGAGAGGGCTATTGCGAGGATTAATCCAGGGAAGGCAAGGAACATGTCTGTTATACGCATTATGAGCTCGTCAATCTTGCCGCCGTAGTAGCCGGAGATTAAGCCGAGGATTATACCTATCGTCGGGCCTATCAGGATGATGAAGATGTCCAGCACTAGTGCCGTCCTCGCACCGGCGAGCAGGATGCTGACGAGGTCCCTTCCGTAGGTGTCGGAGCCGAGGAGGTAGTGAATGTGAGTCGTGTAGTGGACTATGTAGCCGTTCTCTATCGTCGTCACGTTGAGGAAATACGTTGAGCCGGGAGGCGCGAGTTGGGCGGAGTAGTTGTAGTTGACGGGGAAGAAGTCGTAGGGCCACGGGGCCAGATATGGGCCAAAGATTCCGATGAAGATGTAGATGATAACGATGAAGAGCCCTAAGAGCGTCGGCGGTGAGCGGTTTATGGCGTAGGCCATCAGCTTCCATTCCTTTATCTTGGACTGGTTCTTACGCTTCCAGTCCTTTTTGATGTGATCCATAAAGGACGCAAAGCCGTCTATTAGCTTGTCGCTGAACCTGTCAAGTATGCCCATCTCGTATTCTTCCCTCGTCTCGTACTCCTCAACCTTGGTATCGGCCATGGCAACCACCTCAGAACCTCACCCTCGGGTCTATGACCGCGTAGAGGATGTCTGCAACGAGGTTGGCGGTAACGAAGACTATGGCGTAGAGGAAGGTCACACCTATGAGCGCTGGGAAGTCGAGGTACATTATCGCCTGGAGCGCGTAGCGACCGATTCCGGGGAGGTTGAAGACGGTCTCGGTAATCGGCGTTCCTGCGAGCAGTCCTCCGAACTGGAGGGCGAGGATTGTTATGACGGGGACGAGGGCGTTCTTGAGAACGTGCCTGTAGAGCCTGCTCTTTGGAACTCCTTTGGCTTTGAGGAAGAGCGTGCTGTCCCTGCTGTATGCCTCAAGGAAGGAGTTCCTCGTGAACCTCATGAGGACACCCGCCGCGGCGATTCCAAGCGTAAAGCCCGGGAGCCAGAAGCGCTTGACCTGCTCGACGAAGTTGCCCCAGTTGAGCGTTAGTATGTCGTCTATGACGGGGATGTGGGTTATCTTGTGGGGCGGACCCGGCGGAATTCCCGCGAGTGTCGTCATGTTCCAGTGAATGAAGAAGAGCCATATGAAGAGGTAGGCTATAACGTAGATTGGCGTTGAGATGAATATCAAAGCTATTATCCTGAGAACCATGTCAGTGGTTGTGTTCCTCTTAAGCGCGGAGATTATACCCAACGGGAGGCCCATTAGGACCACGAACAGGAACGCAAACAACGCCAGTTGGAACGTTACAACGAAACGATTGCCTATGTTCGTAAAAACCGGCTCCTGATTCAGGGGGTCGAGCAGGGAGTTCGTAAAGAGACCCTTAACAAGGAAAATGTACTGGTCGTACCAAGGCTGGTCGAGGTGGTACTCCTTTTTAATCATCTCGATTGCGGCCTGAGAAGCCTTCTCACCCCCGGCCCAGGCTCGGACGGGATTGGCCGGGATTACGTAGGCTATTACAAAAACGATGAGCGTGACTCCGATGAGGGTTGGGATAAAAGTCAGTGCCCTTCTAACGAGGAACTTTCCAAGCCCTGCCACGTCCTTTCCCTCCTTTAGCTTCTACGTTTAGAACAATCGAAAGAAAAGAAAGGGAATCAGCCGTTTATAACCTCGTAGTTGAGGCTGTCGAAGACAACCGCACTCTGGAGGAACGGGCCAATGTAGTCGTCCGGGTCGAGGAAGTCCGGGGCCCATCCGACAATGTAGACGTCGAAGTCACCGCTGGCCGTCTTGCTGAGGAGGGTCGGCCAGGAGAGCGGCGTCACTGAAATCTTGAAGCCGAGCTGTCCCCAGCTGTTCTGGAGGAGCGTTGCCAGCTTCTCACGCTGTGAGTTTCCAGTGTTGTAGTAGATGCTTATCGTGTACTTCTTCGGGTCGATTCCCGACTTCTTTATGAGCTCAAGGGCCTTGGCGAGGTTGTAGGTGTACTTGGTAACGCCGTAGGTCGTATAGCCGAGCCATCCAATCGGAATCGGTCCGTAGTTGGGCACCATGTAGCCTTTGTAGACGGCCTGGTAAATCTGCTGGTACGGGGTTGCCCATGCGAGAGCCTCCCTGACGAGCTGGTTGTCGAAGGGCTTCTTCTGGACGTTGAGGACTATGAAGAGCATGTCCGGAGTTACGAAGGAGTCAATCTTGGACTGGAAGTTGCCGAGCTTGAGGTTCTTGACGGCATTGAGCCTGTCAACTGGGACGGCGGCGATGTCTGCAACACCCTTCTGGAAGAGGCTTATCCTCGTGGTGGCGTCGTTGGAGATGACGTAGATGACGCGCTTGGTGGTAACGTAGTTCGGGTACTTCTCCTCAAGCTTCTTCCAGACGCTGGAGTTCCAGTAGTACGGGTTCCTCTCGAGGATTATGTAGCTGTTCTGCTTGGCGGCCTTGATGTAGAACGGCCCGGTGAAGACACCGATGAGGTTGTTCTGGAGCATCTTGTGAATCGGGTCGTTGGAACCCTGCTGGATGTACTTGTTCCAGGCCTCGGGGTTCCTGCCCCAGTCCGCCGCCTTCATGGCCTCCTCGTACTTGTCACCGAGCATGTACTTGGCCGGGATGACCATGAGGTACGGGTCCGCGAGAACGCTGAGTATTCCACCGTACGGCTGCGGCAGGACGAGCTTGTAAACGCCGGCGGTGGGTCCGCTGTAGCCGAAGAACTGGAGGAGCTCCTTAAGGCTCTTAACCTCCTTGGTCTTGCCGTTGTAGTCGGCTATTATTCCGCCCTTGGAGAGGACCTCGTTAAACTCCTGGTCGCTCATGGCGTAGCTCTTCTTGAGGTCGGTGTAGGTAGCAAGCATCCAGTTGACGGAGTAGCCAGCCCTGAGGATGCGCCAGAACTCGAACTCGACGTCGGTGGCGTTAATCGGGTAGAGTTTGCCGGTCTTGGGGTCGTAGGCCTTGACTCCACCGCGGATGACGAAGTACCAGACGGTTCCGTTCTTGTTGTGAGCCCAAGCAACCGCAAGGTCGGGTGAGACCTTCTTGGTCTCGCTCTCCCAGTAGGTAACGAGCGTGTCACCAACGTTGTGGTAGAGGGCCCATCCGAAGGTCTCGTAGTCGAAGGCCGGGTCGAAGGAGCTCGGCCATCCGATGGTGGTTTCAACTATCGTTCCAGGCTCGTTCTCGTAGTTGCCTATTCCAATCTGCACCTTGGGGGCGTTCTTGTCCTCCATAACGAGGTCCCAGCGCGCGGCGAGAACCGGGTTGTAGTACCAGTTGTGGACCCAGTTCCAGTAAACACGGGTTGCTTTGTTGTCACCGATGATTATCTCGGGAACGAGCTTGTTGGCGAGGATGTAGAGGGCGTTGTAGAGGGCACCCCTAAGGGTTGGGTCGGTAACCTTCCTCGCTACCTGGATGAGGGCATCGAGGTCAGGGTCGCGCATGAAGGCGGGGTTAATCTGACCGAAACCCTGCTGGTTCTTCATGAGCTCCTGAATGGTCGGGGTCTTCTGCTCGTTGACCTTGTAGGAGACGACTACAACGGGCTTGTTCGGCAGGTTGCTAACCTTCGCACCGCTTCCCGCAGGACCAACGACAACCACGTACTTCGGGGTATCAACAACGGTCGCCTTGGAGAGGTGCTCCTCTATGTACTTAACCGCTTTGGACTGCTGGACGGTTGTGGTAGTTGTCCCAGCCGAGGAGCTTGAAGTTGTGCTTGAAGCGCTTGAGCTCGCGCTGGACTGGCTGGATGAGGAGCTTGGGGAAGCCGGACTAACGGTCGTCTTGCTAACACTGCTTCCTCCAATACAGCCGCTGGCCACTACAGAAAACGCAACCAAAAAAACTACCAAAAGCACTACTGCGGTTTTACCTTTCATAAATGCCCACCTCTGTCTATTGAGGCAATAAGAATTGTGTTGATGAAGTAATAAAGCTTTCGCTGAACGTTTCATCATGGTGATGAACTACTAACCCCAGTAATGATGTCCATCTGGACTCAAGACATTTACAGAAAAGCTTAAATGAGCGGCCCTCCAATTAAAGAACGAAGAAAATTTCGGCGGTGATGCCAATGGTCAGGTCGTATGTTTTGTTGACTGTAGAAATTGGAAAAGTTGAGAGCGTTATCGAGGCCCTCAAGCAGATACCGGGCGTTACCAAGGCCGACGCCGTCACCGGCCCCTACGATGCCATCGTCCACATCGAGGCCAAGGACCTCGGTGAGCTGACGAGGAGAATCCTCCACGACATCCACAACATCGACGGCGTTATAGACACCACTACCGCCATCGTCGTTGAGATGGAGGAGGAGTGATTACCTTCTCTTCCTCTTAGCCTTGCCCTTCTTGGACTTTGCTCTCGAACGGAGTCCTCTAATCTTCTCCGCAATCATTTTGAGGCTCTTCCCTTTTCCATAGGGGCTCTCAACCCTCAGAAAACCGTAGGTTCTGAGCTCCTCGTCGAGACCCGAGAGACGGGGGTTGAGCTTGCTGTGGTCCTTTTCAATGACCTTCATCCCGAGGATTAGAACGGCGTCCTCTATCTCGGAGAGCTTTGGAGCGTCAACCGCGACGTTCTTGGGAACCGTTCTCCCGTACTTCCTGCTGAGTCTCGCGTCGAGCTCGCTCGGCCACACCGCGAACTTCATCTTCCCACCCGGCAAGATTTAAAAGACCGGCCGTTAAAAACCCTTTTGGTGAAGGTCATGGTCATCAAAAACCTTGAGAAAGACGTGCTCAGCTTCATGACCCCCGGAGACGTTGTTTTAATCGAGTACCAGTCGCGAGAACCAATAGAGAACCTTGCGTGGGGCGAGCTGTTACCTGCCATAAACGCCGGCGGGGTAGTCGTGGTTGACTTCTTTGGAATGGGCGAGATTCTCCTCAGGAAGTTCATGAGGAGGGGAGATGTTGATTACTTCGGTGTTCTGGAGCTCCTCAAAGACCTAAGGGTCGTAAGGGTCGGGCCAGGAACGGTAACCTACGGCGAAATCCTTGAGGACGTTGTGCCGAGCTACGACCCGCACACGTTCCTGAGGAGCTACCACTCCATCATGAGCAAGATATCAAGGCTTCCCCAGAAGCCGAAGTACATGGTAACCTTCGGACTCGGCCACTACATCCACTTCAACCCCGAGAACGCCATCAAGTCGATACTTACGGCGGTGAGCACGATTCCAGCGGAGGACCTCATCATAATCAACTTCGTGAACGCCGACGTCATAAAGCGCGCCCACCTCGCGATACTCGAGGAACTCAGCACGGCAATAGTGGAGGTCTCCGGAGGGGAGTTCAAAGTCTACAAGGACGGTGGGATTGGTGATTGAGGAGGGAAGCAGGGTTCTTCTCGTCGATAAGAGGGGAAAGCGCTACATCGTGAAGGTTGAGAACAGGGAGTTCCACACCGACCTCGGAATCCTCCGGCTAGGGGAGCTCATAGGAAGGCCCTACGGGAGCAGGATAGAGAGCCACAAGGGTGAAACCTTCGTGGCGCTCAAGCCGGACATCAACGACATAATAGCGAAGATGAAACGGGGGCCACAGATAGTCCACCCCAAAGACGCAGGCATAATAATAGCCTACGCAGGCATTTCACCCGGCAACACCGTCATAGAGGCCGGCGCCGGGAGCGGGGCTTTGACGATATTCCTCGCCAACGCCGTCGGGCCGGAGGGAAAAGTGATAAGCTACGAGGTCAGGAGGGACTTCTACGAGATAGCGAAGAGGAACATCGAGCTCGCTGGCTTCTCGGACAGGGTTGTTCTGAAGAACAGGAGCATCTACGACGGAATAGAGGAGGAGACCGCCGACCACATCGTCTTAGATTTACCGCAACCGGAGAACGTCCTTCCGCACGCGGTTGACGTTTTAAGGCCGGGTGGATACTTCGTGGCCTACACGCCCTGCATGAACCAGGTTCACCGCTTCTTCAGGGCGCTGGAGGAGTACAGGGAGCACTTCATGAGGCCGAGGGTCGTCGAGGTCCTCGTCAGAGAACAGGAAGTAAAGAGGGACTGCATGAGGCCGAAAACGACGATGCTGGCTCACACAGGATATATAACCTTCCTCAGGAAGCTGTAAGCTCTTCTCTCTTTCCGTCTCCAAACGTGAGATAGGCTATTAACCAGCTGAGTGTTATCACCGTCACTGATTTAATGAGGGGATTGCTCCCGAGGAGTTCCCTGACGATGGGCACCGCCCCGTAGAGGAGGGGCAGAAACATCCCCAGGGCCGCCACAATCACGGCGATGTGATACACAACCCGCTTCCATTTCATTTTCAGCACCGCAATAACCTCCATACCAGCATTAAAAAGCGTTTCCTTCAGGTTTCAAAGTCCTCCCTCGAAATCCCTTCGGAGTTCTTAACCAAAGGTTGAGCACATCTTTATAAACACTAAAGGTTCTGAACCTTTAGATGTCCAACTTTGGGCTCATGCACGGAGGTGTTCATCGTGTACCGGATACTCGAGAAGAAGGAGCTCTCCATGAGGAACATCTGGTATAAGATTGAGGCCCCCCACGTGGCCAAGAAGGTCCAGCCCGGCCAGTTCGTCATCGTGAGGGCCTTCCCGAACGGCGAAAGGATTCCCCTCACACCGGTGATGTGGGATCGCGAGGAGGGCTGGATTGTCCTGATAACCTTCATCCGCGGAAAGACAACCATGAGAATGGCCAACGAGCTCAAGCCCGGCGATTCAATTCTCAACATAGCCGGCCCCCTCGGAAACCCTGCCGAGATGGAGAAGTTCGGTAAGGTTCTCGCCATTGGAGCATACACTGGAATAGTTGAGGTCTATCCGATAGCCAAGGCCTGGCAGGAGCTCGGAAACGACGTCACGACGCTCCACGTCACCTTTGAACCGATGGTCGTTCTCAGGGATGAGCTTGAGAAGGCCGTTGGAAGGCACGTTCTCGAGACCGTTCCCATTGACCCGAACCTTGACTTCCCGACCAACATGAAGAACGTCACCAAGAGGCTCGTTGAGAAGGTTCGCGAGATGCTTGAAAAAGAGGATTACGACCTCGTCTTCATGGTCGGTCCTGCCGGCGACCAGAAGGCCGTCTTCGAGGTCGTCAAGGAGTTCGGAGTCCCGATGAAGGCCGACCTGCACCCGATTATGGTGGACGGAACCGGCATGTGCGGTGCCTGCCGTGTTACTGTTGGCGGTGAGGTCAAGTTCGCCTGTATAGACGGCCCCGAGTTCGACGCCTATCAGGTCGACTGGGACGTTCTCATAGCGAGGACCGGTTATTACACTGACATGGAGATGAGGGCGTTTCAGGAGTACATGAAAGCCATCCAGGGAGGTGAGCAGTGATGGCTGTCAAGAGGAAGCTCATCAAGGAGCGCGTTCCGACGCCGGAGAGGCCGGCAGAGGAGAGGATTAGGGACTTCAAGGAGGTCAACCTTGGCTACACCTTTGAGCTTGCCGTTAAGGAAGCCGAGCGCTGCCTCCAGTGTCCGGCAAACTACGCCCCCTGTATAAAGGGCTGTCCCGTCCACATAGACATTCCGGGCTTCATCGGCAAGCTCGTCCAGTACCGCGACGACCCAGATAAGGCTGTAAAGGAGGCCCTCCAGGTCATCTGGGCCTGCAACTCCCTCCCGGCCACAACCGGTCGCGTCTGCCCGCAGGAAGACCAGTGTGAGATGAACTGTGTCATGGGTAAGGTGGGAGACAAGGTCAACATCGGCAAGCTTGAACGCTTCGTTGCCGACTACGCCCGCGAGAAGGGCATAGACGAGGAGCTCCTCTTCGAGATGGTGCCGAAGATAGAGAAGAAGGGACAGCGCGTAGCAATCATCGGAGCCGGTCCGGCCGGACTTACGGCAGCGGGAGAGCTGGCGAAGCTTGGCTACGACGTTACAATCTACGAGGCCCTGCACGAGCCCGGAGGAGTCTTGATGTACGGAATTCCCGAGTTCAGGCTCCCCAAGAGCATCGTCGAGAGCGAGATTGACAAGCTCAGGAAGCTCGGCGTCAAAATACTCACCGACCACATCGTCGGAAAGACCGTTACCATCGAGGAACTCCTTGAAGAGTACGACGCCGTTTTCATAGGCTCGGGCGCCGGTACGCCAAGGCTCATCAACGCTCCCGGCATAAACCTCAACGGAATCTACACGGCCAACGAGTTCCTGACGAGGGTTAACCTCATGAAGGCCTACCTGTTCCCCGAGTATGACACTCCGGTCAAGGTCGGAAAGCGCGTCGTGGTCATCGGAGCCGGAAACACCGCCATGGACGCCGCGAGGAGCGCGAGGCGCTTCGGCGCCGAGGTCATCATCGCGTACAGGCGCGGTGAGGAGGACGTTTCCGCCAGGGAGGAAGAGGTTGAACACGCCAAGGAAGAGGGCATAAAATTCGAGTATTTCATCAACCCGGTCGAGTTCATAGGCGACGAGAACGGCAACGTCAAAGCCGTTAAGTTCGAGAAGATGAAGGCCCTCGACGAGCGCGACAGCAGGGGCAAGAGGAAGATAGTCGGAACCGGCGAGTACGTGACGATTGAGGCGGACACCGTCATAATAGCAATCGGCAAGCACCCCAACAGGCTCATCATCAACACGCCCGGCCTGAAGGTCGAGCGCGGAAGAATCGTCGTTGACGAGAACCTCATGACGAGCATTCCGGGAGTCTTCGCAGGTGGAGACGCGATAAGGGGCGAGGCGACGGTTATCCTCGCGATGGGCGACGGAAGAAGGGCCGCGAAGGCAATCCACGAGTACCTCACAAAGAAGAGAAACGAAAACGCGTGAGGGTTTCGCCACACCCTTCCTCTCTTTTCCAGGTTTTCATAATCTTTCCCGAAAGTGTTTTTAGGGGCTGTGCTTCAGTATCGAACATGGGAAAGCAAGAGGCCGTTGAGTACTTCGTGGAGCTCCTGAAAGAGAGGTTTGGAGAAAGAATAAAGGAAGTTATCCTCTTCGGCTCCGTAGCGAGGGGAGACGCCGAGGAGGACAGCGACATAGACGTTCTCGTCATAGGAGAAGGGATAACCCAGAGAGAAATCTCGGAACTGACGTGGGAGGTTCTAATGGAAACTGGGGAGGTCGTGTCCGCCATAGTGGAAAGCCCAGACGAGTTCGAGCGGACGAAGAACAGTTCGTTTCACAAGACGGTTCTCAGGGAGGGCGTTCCAGTTGGATGAGGTTTCCAGGAACCTGGCTCTCTCGGAGGAGAACCTCAGCGAAGCGAGACTCCTCTTGGAGCACGGCTACTATAGGGGAGCGGTTTCACGGGCCTATTACGCCATGTTTCACGCCACAAAGGCGCTCCTTCTGATGAAGGATTACAACCCCAGAAAGCACGCGGGAGTTTTGAAAATACTTGGGCTGGAATTCGTGAAGGAAGGCTACATTGAGGAAACCTACGCAAAGGCCTTCAAGTACGCCTTTGATATGAGAAGCAAGGCGGACTACAACGTGATGGTCGAGATTGACGAGGAAACCGCAGAAGAACTAGTTGAAGAAGCCGAGAGATTCATTGAGGCAGTTAAAAAAGCCCTGAAAAAGCTCACTTGAACACCGCCTCAAGCACCGGGTCAGGGATTTTGTAATGGACGTTCCGACCGTTTCTGACCTTCTGGAGGAAGGAGGAATCTACGAGTGCTTTTAAAAGTCTCGCCAGCACGCTGTCGGCTATGCTCTTGCCCTCTTTCCGTTCGAGGTGCTCTTTTATCTCTTCCCACGTGTTCCATCCGCTCGCAACTGCGCGCATTATCTCCAGGTAGCGTTTCCTCGCGGCAGGTCTCTTAGAGAGGAAGTTCTCAAACTCCTCCAGCGTGAGTCTCTTGGCCTCTTCAAAGACCTCTTCGACCACTTCACTGGAGGAACTCTTCTCGAGAACCCTCCTACCAAAGAGGACGAGCCAGCCGACGATGCCGTCGAGCTTCTCCACTGCGTCCTCGATTAGCTCTTCTGGAGGGGTAACCCCAACCTGCTCGAACCCCTTAATAAGGAAGTCCCTGCTCTGCTCCCGCGTGAACCTTGAGAGTGTAACCTCGTGGAAGTACCTGCCGTAGAGGGGCGCCTTGGGGTCGTCCACGCCGAGGTAGTCGTGGAGCAGGCCAACTTCGGAGCCGGTCATGACGATTCTCAGGTTCGAGTAGTCATAGAGGTGAGCGATTAAACCAGAGAACTCGCTTCCGACGGGGCCCCTCAAATACTGCACCTCATCGAAGGCCAGAACGACGTCGTGCTTCTCAAGCTCCCGGAATAGGGCTACCAAGTCCGTTTTCTCCTCGCGCCAAGAGAGGTTGACGCCGAAGCTCAGAACTCGAAGGCCCGTTATGGTTCTGAGGTTCTCCTTGAGTTCCTCCCAGAGGCTGCGGTTCTCGCGGAAGAAGAAGAAGTTTAACGCGCTTTCTATTCGCTTGTAGACGTCCATTCTGGAGTTCGGGTTCACCCCCCTGAAGTCCACGAGGATATAAGGTACGCCGAGTTCGTTCAGTCCAACGAGGAGGAGAGAGGTTTTCCCCAGCCTCCGGATTCCCGTGATGACCGTGAGGGGATTGTTTGAGCGGAGAGAGTTTTCAAAGTCGCTCAGCTCTTTCTCCCGGTCGTACAAATCCTCGCGCTTCCTCTTGGGTCGGGTATCGAAGTACGTAACTACCACCCCAGTAGTTAACTACTGGGGCAGAAGTTATAAGGGTTTGGTTTTTAAGTCGCGGGTAGGAGTAGGGAAGGCGATGACGAGCCTCACGGTAGCTGAAGAATGATGAAGGGTATACTGACGGAGCCGTTAGGCTTTTATCCTTCCCTTCTTGAAAGAAACCGAGCGATGACGACCTCTAGGGTATCTGATTCCGTATTTTACACGGCAAAAATGATGAAAGCCAAGGGCCGAGCTCACTCCTCCATCTCCTCGATTTCCTCAAGGATTTCCTCGAACTTCTTGAAGTCCTCGGTTTGGGCGAGGAGCGTTATGAAGTCGTCTATCTCCTTTTTCTCAAGGAACGCTCCAGCTAAGAGCTTTCCGGTGTAGCGGTTGTTCTTAATCTCCCAGAACATGTAGAACTCCGGGAAGTTCTCCTTTATCTTCCTGTAAGCAACGCCGTACTTTGAATCCTTGAGCGGGTTCTGTTCGAGGTAGAAGTGCCCCGGCTCCAGTTCAATCATGTGGAGAATCGCTCCCCTCTTTGTCTTAACAAGCTTCACCTTAACGTCCCATTCCTTCAGAACCTTCATAGTAACCACCAAGAAGAATAGGCAAGAAGATACTTAACGGTTGCGGAAAGGAGAGGGTCAGAGGCTCTCGAGGTACTTCGCGTAGGCTTCGGCGTCCATGAGCTCCTTGAGCTCCTCGTCGAGGTTGCTGGGCTTGAGCTTAGCAATCCAGTGCTCGTAGGGGTCCTCGTTGAGAACCTCGGGGCTGTCCTCAAGTTCTTCGTTGACCTCAATGACCTCGCCGCTGACGGGGGCGTAAACCTCGCTGACCGCTTTGACGCTCTCGAGTTCACAGAGAACGTCGCCTTTGTTGACCTCGGTTCCGACCTCGGGAAGCTCAACGTAGGCCAAATCGCCCAACTCCTTCTGGGCGTAGTCGCTTATGCCGACGAGAACGGTTCCGTCGTCAAGGACCTGAACCCACTCGTGGTCCTTGGTGTAGTAGAGACCTTCCTTAACTTTGTACTCCCCGACTTCAATCATGAACATCACCGTCCACCCTAACAACTTTGGGCATTTAAACCTTTCTCGAAACGGAAGGCTTATATCGCACCACGCCCAGAGTTTAGGGGACTCTAAAGCGAGGTGGGCCGATGCAGATTATAGGCTACGTTCTCATCATCATAGCCCTGTGCAGGTTCCTCGCAGAGCTCTTCGAGAGGCTCGGCTACCCGGGAATAGTGGGCGAGATAGCGGCCGGCCTGATACTGGGCTACGTTCTGAGCGGCGTTCCCTCCAACGAGATGAACCTCCTCGCAGAGTTCGGTATATTCTTCCTCATGATTTCGGCGGGGCTTGAGATAACGCCGGAGGAACTCCACATAGGCGGGAGAAAGGCCCTGCCGGTCTATGGGGTGACGTTTGGCATCATGCTCCTAATCACCCTACCCTTCACGGATTACAGCATCGGAACCGGAAACGTGCTTGCCGCGGCAATCCTAGCGGTTGCTAGCGCGCCGATAGTGGTCAAGCTCAAGCGCTTCTTCGGCGACGACTACCTACACGTTGCCCTGTCCTACGCGATAATCAGTGAGGTCTCAATACTGATATTAGTGTACATCCTGGCGAACTTCAAGGGGGCAGAGAGCACCCCGAATCTCTTGACGACGATAGCGAAGCAGGTTCTCTTCATCGGTGGCGTGCTCTACATCAATTATAAAATCGGAATCCAGCACAAGGTGTGGCTCATAAAACAGCTCAGAAAGCTGAAGAGCGACGAGGCCGTCTTCGGTATCTTCATGGTCTTCGCGGCGACCCTCGGATTCATAAGTGAGGAAGTGGGAATGCACTTTACAATCGGCGGTTTCCTCGCAGGGTTGCTCCTCCACAGCGATTTGGTTGGTACAAAGCAGTACGAAAGGCTTGAAACGATTCTAAGCGGTGTAACCAGCGGAATCTTTGCACCCATATTCTTCGCCTGGCGTGGGATGAACTTTAGGGCGGAGATAACCCCCGTGGTGCTCTACGGGTTCCTCGTGGTGTATTCCGTCCGCTTTCTGCTGACTGTAATCCTCGAGTGGGATGGGCGGCCAGTCAGTTCGCTCGCCAAGGCAACGGGACTCGTCAGCTTTGGAATTCTCGGCCTGCTCGTGGCGGACCTCGGAAACAGCTACGGCGTTTTAACTGGAACCCTCTACTCGATAACCGCATTCACCTCAGTCGCGGGGATATTCCTATCCGCCACGGTTGGAAGAATCCTCAGCGCGGTCCAGAAACCCTAAGGATTTTTGGGCAAGGTTTATAAGCTCGCCGCTAACCGGTGGAGTGATTGAAGAAGTTTTAAGGTGGTGAAAATGAGCTGGACTACCCCGAAGAGGGCATTCATGGGCGCCGCCGCCGCAGAGGGCGGAACCAAGCTCAACGCCTTCGACAACGCACTCCTTAAGCTCGGCATCGGAAACGTCAACCTCGTCAAGCTCAGCAGCGTTATTCCGGCACACATCGAGTGGATGGAGAAGGTCCACGACGTTCCGATTGGAATGCTCCTGCCGACTGTCTACGCACACATCGAGAGTGACGAGCCGGGTATGACCATCAGCGCGGCCCTTGGAGTCGGAATAAGCAAGAACAACGAGGGTGGACTCATCTACGAGTACGCGGGCTACTGCAGTGAGGAGGAGGCTAAGGAAATCGTCAGGAAGATGGTGGAGGAAGGCTTTGCAAACCGCGGTTGGGAGCTTGGGGAGTTCAAGGTGGCGAGCGCCGAGATAACAGTCAAGGATAAGCCCGCCGCGGCCATAGCGGTCGTCGTCATGTTCCCCTACTGAACCCTTCTCTTTTCAACGAGGGTGAACTCCCTCTCCCCTGTCCTTTCAAACACCATCTCGTATCGGACCTTTCCCTTGACAGCCCAGACCTCAACGATTGAATCCCCAGTCATCCAGAGAACGTCGAAGCCGAGCTTTCTCAGCGCCTCACCTAAGGGGCCTTCAAGCCTTACACCGGGAAGGAGAAGCCTCGGGACGCCCTTTCCTTGAAGGAAGCGCCATAGCGACACGAAGAGTGCCCTCGGACTGCCCTCGTCAGCGGGAAAGACGAAGAAGAGGACCCCATCGTCGAGGAAGCGCTCGAGGCGGTAGTCATCGAAGAAGGCAACGTTTAACTCAACGCTCAATTCCTCGCCACCGCTAATCTCTCCTACTAAGTGCGGGATTCCAGTCCGGGCTTCCTCACTGATTTCAGCCCAGAGTTCGGCAATCCTTTGCGCCAAAAGCCGTCTGAGCTCCGACTCAGCCATCGCTACCAACTCGCGGGAGGGCTTTAATAACTTTGCCCCGTGAAAACCCATAGGTTTAAAACCCGAAGGGCGAGCTAAGCTCAGGTGAGGTTCATGGGCTACAGCGAGGAGGAGAGGGCCTTTATCGAGTGGTATCCGAGGGGCTACGGCGTCGGTTTCAAGGTTAAGGAGAGACTCTTCGAGACGCAGACGAAATACCAGAGGCTCGAGCTCTACCAGACGGAGGGATTCGGCAAACTGCTCGTCCTCGACGGGACTGTTCAGCTCGTTGAGATAGGCGAGGAGAGCTACCACGAGGTTCTCGTTCACCCGGTCATGCTCGCGCACCCGAACCCGAGGAGGGTGCTCATCATAGGCGGTGGCGACGGCGGGACGCTGAGGGAGGTGCTCAGGCACGAGAGCGTTGAGAAGGCCACGATGGTCGAGATTGACGAGACCGTCGTCGAGGTCTCGAGGATTTACCTCGGCATAGACAGGGGCGCCTTCGACGACCCGAGGGCCGAGCTGATAATCGGCGACGGCGTGGAGTATCTGAGGAATATCAAAGAGAGCTTCGACGTCATAATCGTCGATTCAACCGACCCCGTCGGCCCGGCGAAGCTCCTCTTCTCCGAGGAGTTCTACCGCTCGGCCTACGAGAGGCTCAACGAGAAGGGCCTCTACATCACCCAGGCAGGGAGCGTCTACCTCTTCACCAACGAGCTCATAGACGCTTACAAAGCGATGAAGAAGGTCTTCGACAGGGTTTACTACTTCAGCTTCCCGGTGATAGGCTACGCGTCCCCCTGGAGCTTCCTCGTGGGGGTTAAGGGAGACGTGGACTTCAGGAAGGTGGACGTGAGCAGGGCCCCGGAGAAGCTCTACTACTACGACCCCGAGAGGCACGAGACGCTATTCCAGATGCCACGCTACGTCAGGGAACTCCTTGAGAAGGAGTGAAGGGTGTGAACTGGAAAAAACTGGCAACGCTGTTGCTCACAGTCGTTATAACCGCCTACCTGCTCCACAAGGTCCAGGCCGAAGCCTCCAGGGTTAGCCTTAGCCTCTCAACCCTTCTCTCTCCATACTTTCTCCTGGCGGTTCTCATGGGTCTAACCGGTTACCTCCTCTACACGCTCCTCTGGTACGTCTACGTCCACCACGCCTCGGGGGTTTCGTTCAGGAGAACCCTCTTGGCGACGCTCTCAGGAACGTACCTCGGCTTCTCGCTCAACAACGCGGTTGGAGTTCTCGTGAAGGTCAAGCTCCTGGGCACCGATTACTGGTACACGATGGGCGTCGGCCTGCTTGCGATAGCAACCGAGTTCCTGTCGGGTCTGCTCCTGGTTGCCCTCATCGGAAGGAACCCCGTGGCCCTCGTTCTGGCCGTTGCGCTTATGGTGGCCATGGTCTTCGATGCCGTGACGTACTACACGCTCGCCCCGATATTCAAGCTCCTCCGGGCTGGAGAAACATTGGACAAGATGTTTTCGGGCTGGCACAGGGTAAGGGGCGACACACGGACGGTGCTGTTGGCCATCGGAGCAGGGATGGCTCTTTCTCTCAACAACGCGGCCACCCTTTATCTCGTCGGACGGGCAATGGGACTGACGTTCCCGTATCTAAAGGCAGTTGAGGCGATACTCTACTCAAACTTCCTGGGCGGAATCCTTGGGACCCCCGGCGGTGTGGGTGCCAACGAACTCGGCGTCACGATGGCGATAGGCGACAATCCAGACGGAATCGTAACGGCCTTCCTCTACAAGTTCATAACACAGTACGCCTACGCAATCATCGGCGCGGTCGCTTTCTACCGGGTCGTTTCAAAGGAGCTGGAGTGAAAACCTAATTAACCATAACCTCGAGCTTAAACCGGTGGTACCATGAGACTCGAGGAACTCACGTGGCCAGAGTTTGAGAGTGTTAAGAAGAAGGTAAAGGCCGTTATACTCCCCATCGGAAGCGTCGAAGCCCACGGGAGGCACCTACCCCTCGGCACTGACGTCTTCGCGCCGGTGGAGATAGCGAATCGCGTTGATGAGAAGCTGAAGGAGAAAGGGATTGATATTCTCGTGGCCCCTCCGGTGTGGTACGGGCATACATTCGTTCTCAACGTCTACCCCGGGACGATAAACGTCTCAGCCGATGCGCTGAAGGCCTACGTGGCCGAAATCCTGCGCGAGTTCGCAAGGGAAGGCTTTAGAAGGCTCGTTCTCCTCAACGGGCACGGCGGAAACCACTCCCCGCTGGTTCTGGCATCGGAGGAAGTTGCGGAGGAGTTCGACGTCGAAATATGGCTGATAAACTGGTGGCTCGATTTCAGGGAGGAAATCCTTGAGGTCTGCTCAAGCCAGGGGCACGCAGGTGAGGACGAGACGTCGGTAATCCTCGCGATAAGACCCGAACTCGTGAAGATGGAAGAGGCCAGAGGAGAGAGGAGAACGAGGAAAGTCCGGGTCATAAGGAGGGACATCGGTTTCGAGCTCTTTCCGGATGGTGTCAACGACGACCCAAGGAAAGCGAGCGCTGAAAAGGGTGAGGTGATACTCGAAAGGGTCAGCGAGAGGATAGCCGAACTCCTGGTGGAAGCGGATGAGGAAGGAAATGGTTCTTGAGGAGATTGACAGGCGGATAAAGCGCCTTCAGGCAGAGATAGAGATAGCCGAGACAGGATTAAAGAGAATTGAGGAGCTTGGCGCCAGGGCAAAGGGGCCGGAGGTGAAGGACTACTCCCCCTATTACCTCGCGGGAATGCTCCTCTGGTTCGCAATAGGCCTCGTTCTCCTCGTGGTCATCTCAAGGAGGGCCCCCTCAGGTGTTAAGATACCCACCGGGCTCTACGCGCTGATGATTATCGCCTTCAGCGTGCCCCTTGCCTACTACCTCCTGACGAGGGAGCGGAAGGAGGAGCCCGGAAAAGACCTTCTCGAAAGGGAGAGGATGGCAAGGCTCGTTCTCAAGGCCTTCTACGAGCCCCTGAGAAGGGCCGTGGAGATGGACGACAGGAAGGCCCTCGAGACCCTTGCGGATGAGCTCCTGAGGAATCCAGCACTCGCGAGCGCAATCGAGAGGCTCGGTGAGGGCGACCCGAAGGTCATCGCCTACGCCCTGCTCCTCTACGCGAACTTCAGGGATGGCCTTGAGAACGAGGTTGCGGAAACTGCGGAAAGGGTTCACAACAAGCCCGTAAAGGCCCTCCTTCAGTCCCTGTTTGAGCCGAAAGGTTATAACGGTGAAGGGAGCTCGATAGAGGGGGAAGACCATGAGGTTTGAAGTTCTCACCAAGGACGATATGAACGCCCTCTCGCGCGAGCTCAGCAGGGCGGGAATAATGAACAGGACGAAGGAAGAAACCAGGGCCGAGATTGAGCACTACGTTGTAATCCGGGGCACCTACGCCGAGCTCGTCGAGGTGGCCTCAGAGGTTCCGGCCATAGGTGAGGAGCTTGAGGCCGTCAAGCTGGCCTACGACGAACTTCTCGAAAACTGGGAGCCCAGCGAGGTTAAGGAGCTCGGAACCCTCTTTGAAGAGCCCGACTTGCCAAAGCTCTCGGTTGTGAGCGCACTGATTGAATCCGGGGCGATAGAGGAAACTGACGAGAGCTTCCTGCTGAAGGAAAGAGTTCCCCTTGACGCGCTGAGCCTTGAGCTGCGCTTCCCGATTGAGGAAATCGGCGACGAGCTTGAGGAACTTGAGGAAAGGTTAAGGGCAACACTCGTAACCGAATACACCCTTGAGAAGCGCTACTACGTTGAGGTTTTGGAGGTCGAGAGGGAGCTGATAGAGACGGCCCTTGAGGTGGCGGAGGACTACGCGACCGAGGAGAGCTACGTCGAGGCGATGTTCGACGGAATAGCCCGCTCCGTTTTGGCGGAGAGAATCCTTGAGCTGGCCGAAAAGTATCGGAGGAAGAACGAGCTCATCGAGGCAGTCATGGAGCTCGAACCGATAACCGTCGAGGGCAGGAACGAGAGGATAAACATCTACTACGACGAGGACGCGATAGAGGACTTCTTGAAGGTTCTTCAAACGCTCGGCTACCTCAAGGTCAAGGGCAATAGGATATGGATTTAGCAAAGTTTAAAAGCCCGAACCAAAACTCCGCTCGGGGGTGGAGGAGATGGCGGTGTTGAAGGCCATCAAGATTAAGGACAGGGACGGGGAGATAGTCTTCCGCTGTCCGAGGTGCGGAATGGTCTTCCGCGATGCCAAGGCCTTCACGAGGCACGTGAACAGGGCTCACGGCCATCTCTTCCGCAGGTGATTTCCTTCTTTTCTTGCGGGATGAAGAAACAGCCAGGACCCTGAAAAGTGATGAGCGGAGGGCTTAGCCGACCGCTACTCGCGCATGACGATTTCCTTCGTGAGGCGGACTATGAAGGTTTTCCCGACCTTTTCCCTCTCGACGAGCTGTTTCTTCTCGAGCTCCTGAATGATTCTGCTTATCGTCGGCCTTGAGTAACCCGTCAGTTCTGGCAGTTCCTCCTGCTTTACTGTTCCGCCCTTGTCGAGGATTGCCTTAACGACTATGCGCTCCTTCTCGGTCAAAACCTCGATTGGAACCTTGTTGGCGGACCACTTCTTCTTGGCGTAGTAGAGTGAAGCCGGAATCGCGACCGCGAGGGTGAGGATTACCGCACCGATGACGAGGGTCCAGTTGGTTCTCGCGGGCGGTGTCGTCGGAGTAATCGTTATCTTCAGGTTCTCCTTGACCCAGTAGGTTTGGTACCCGAGGTGCTGTAGCTCGGTTTCGACGTTCTTTGACATGCCCGCGCCGATGAGGACCACGAGGTTGGGGTGGAGCTGCTTAAGGGCCGTGATGACGGACTGGGAAAGGTTGTCCGGGTTGGTGAGGAGGAGAGGGTTGTTGTAGTTCATCGCCCATCTGGCCGCGGCGAGAGCAGAGCCGTAGTCGCTTGCACTCGCGAGGATTACAGTCTTGGCGCCATTTGGGTAGAACTCCTCCGCGAGCTTAACGGCCGTGTCAACCCTTGTGGCGCCGCCTATTCTCGTGACTTGGAACCCCAGGTTGATGAGCTGCTCTTGAACGGTTTGACTTATGGCCTTGTAGTCACCTATGACGAGTACCTTGTACCAGCCGAACTGTTCATAGCTCTGGAGCTGGGCAAGGGTCGTTGAATCAAGCTTTTGGGGATTCACGGGGAGTATAGGGACTCCGAGCAGCTTTGAATATGGAAGCGCAACTATGTAATCTATCAGGTTATCGTTTCGGACGATTATAAGGTCATACGGTGGGGTTTCGCCCGTGGACTGAGCGAGAACTGGACGGGTGAGCGGGAGGAGAAACACAAAAACCAGCACGATTACCGCGAAAACCCGAACGTACCTTCCCATTTCACCACCTGAAAAGGAGATAAAGGGAGGCTCTTAAAAGGTTTTTCAAAGCTCAAGCTCCTCGCCGGGCTTGAGGATAACGACCTCGGCCTTGTCTCCAACGAGCCTCTTGAACTCCTCGGGGTCGGCCGAAATCGGGGGCCAGGTGTTGTAGTGCATCGGAACGACCTTCTTGGGCTTGAGCAGTTCGACGGCCTTTGCCGCTTCCCTCGGGCCCATCGTGAAGTGTCCGCCTATCGGGAGCAGGGCAACGTCAATCGGGCCGTAGAGCTCGCTGAACAGGCCCATGTCGAGGAAGACGAAGGTGTCGCCGGCGTGGTAAATCGTCTTTCCATCGAGCTTGACTATGTAACCGCAGGGGTTGCCGATGCTGTGAACGCCGTCGCTGCTGGAGTGCCAGGCCGGAACCTGGACGATTCCGACGCCGTCAACCTCGGTGGGGCCGTAGTTCATGCCGATGACCTCAACTCCCTCGGCCTTCTGAGCGATGTAGTTCGCAACGTCGAACATGGCGACTATCTTTGCACCGGTCCTCTTGGCTATCTCGACCGCGTCTCCAACGTGGTCACCGTGGGCGTGGGTAACGAGTATTAGGTCGGCCTCAACCTCCTCCGGCTTCACCGCAGCCTGCGGGTTGTCACTGAGGAACGGGTCTATCAGGATTTTCTTGCTCCCTTCAATCAGAAAAGCCGCGTGTCCAAGGAACTTCACCTTCACCATGACCATCACCTCGAAGATAAAATAACCAAAGCACACTTAAATGTTTCGACTAAACTTCCACCCCAATCTTTATTCCCTCGTCCTTCTCTATCTCACGGAGGAAGAGAACGACCTTCTCGGGTGGAAGCTCCATCCCAGCGAGCAGTTTCTTGGCTTTTCTAACCTCTTCCCGCTTTTCTCCGCTTGACCTTCCCTCAAGGTAGTCAAGAATCGCCAGGAGGGCCCCTTTAAGGCTCCTGTCGCCGAGGGGTAGGGGTTTCCAGCCGTTTTCATGAACGTAGACTGCCTTCGGAACCTCAACGCCCGACAGCTTGTCCACGGGCACTATTGAGGGTTTGCCCCTCGCGCGGAGGTAGTTCAGCAGGGTTTCTTCGTCGAACCCCTCGTTTACCAGGCTCTTGTAGGCTATTTCAAAGGCGTTAAGAAGCGTAGCGAGGCGCTCCAATTTCCCTATCCTGTCCTTGGAGAGCAGGGAAAGCTTTACGAGCACCCGCTCAAGGGGTTCCTCCTCCAAATCTACCGTGAAGAGAATTCTGTCCCTGAGGGAAGTTCCCTCGGCAAAGGCCTTGGCAACAACCCACTTGGCACCGTTGGTGAGGATTCCGTAGCGGACGCCCCTGCTGAAGCAGTAGCGGGCGAGCTGGCGGAGCGGTTCGTCGCGTTTTATGACGTTCACCGAAAGGTTCTTCGCCTCAAGGAAAGCCACAATCTCGCCGTTGAGGAGGAGCGCGTAGTCGGCCCTCCCGTCCTCGGTCCTCTCCTCTGGCCTGACCTCCTCGGGGTTGTTCCAGTCCCAGCCGAGGGCCGTCATTATCTCGCCTATCAGGTGTTGCTTAACAGCTTCCTCGTTCCTCTCGTAGAGCTTCCTGTGTAGACCAATCCGCGACATAACGTTGAGAACCGCGCGCTCCATTCCCTCACCTTTTCCCCGTTGGTAAGGCCACCTAAAAGCTTTTGGGGTTTGGGGACGTAGATGATTGAGGTGGACACCGTGTGCAGGATACTCTTTGCCATGGGGCCGGGGGAGGGGATTGAGCCCCTCGCCAGGGCGTTCATGAAGTCCGCCGAGAACGACCCCTACCGCGCGAGGAGGGGCGGTAAGAACCAGCACCGCGACGGCTGGGGTTACGTCCTCCTGAGCGATGGAAGCGTTCATCACTACCGCTCGGCGAGGGCAGTATTTGAGGATGGGAAGGGATTTTCAGGGCTCGTTGGGCTCCTTCGGGAAAGCGATAATGCCGTTCTCCTCGCCCACGCGAGGGCATCCTCCCAGGGCTCGCTCGGGCTCTTCAACGTCCAGCCCTTCGCCTTCTCCACGAGGCGCGGTTTTTCCTTCTGGTTCCTCCACAACGGCGACCTCGACAAGGAGAAGATTATCGAGCTGGCGGAGTTCGAGGGGGAGGACCTGAGGGACACCTCGGACAGCTACGCCTTTTCAGCCTACCTGTGCAGGGCCCTTCAGAGGCCTGAAAATGAAGAACTCCTGAAACACTACTCCCTCGGGGCGTCGCTGACAAAGACGACCTTCAACACGGCCACGCTCTTCCTCCTTCCCGACGGGGGCTGGAGGGCCTTCGTGACGGCATACATGACCGACGATTACTGGAAGAACGACCTCCACAGGGACTACGCGAGGTTGATTGAGCTCGACGGCGACGTTTTTGTGGTTGCGAGCTCGACCCTTGAGCTCTACCACAAAGCGGATTGGAAGGACATCCCAAATGGCACTGCACTCCTAATAACGCCGGATGGAATCGAACGCCTTCCCCTGGGGTGATGGTATGGACGAGAACGCCCCGATTCGGGTTTACATGACGCGAAAACTCATTGGCGTTTCGCCTGAGGATACGGTAAAGCGGGCCTGCGAGGTCATGATGGAGTTCGACATAGGCTCGCTCGTCGTTGTGGAGAACAACGAGGTCGTGGGCTTCTTCACGAAAACCGACGTCATACGGCGCGTTGTGATTCCAGGGAAGCCTAACACGACACCGGTTCGGGAGATAATGACCCGGGAGCTCGTTACGGTAGACGCCAACACCCCGCTCCGCGAGGTTCTCGACATAATGGCCAAGAAGGGCATAAAGCACATGCTCGTGAGCGAGAACCGGAAAATCGTCGGGATATTCAGCCTCAGCGATTTGCTGAGTGCGAGCAGGAGAAAGCTTGAAACCGCCATAGCGGCGGAGTGATGTGCCATGATAAGGATTGCCCACATAAGCGACACCCATATCACCGGCGAGAGTGCCTACAAGGGCTACGCCTACGACCTGATAGCCAACGAGGTGAACAGGCTGAACTTTGACTTCGTCGTCCACACCGGCGACGTCACCAACAACGGCCTCCGCGAGGAGTACGAGAGGGCCGAGTACGAGCTCAAGAAGATTCAGAAGCCCCTCGTCGTCGTTCCGGGCAACCATGACGTCAGGAACGTCGGCTACGACTTATTTGAGGACTTCATCGGCCCGCTCAACGGCGTCTACGAGTTCAAGGACGGCGTCCTCATCTGGGTGGACTCGACAATACCGGATTTAAGCGACGGCAGAATCGGGAAGCACAAGTTCCGCTGGCTGAAGGAGAAGCTCGAGGAGTACTCCGACAGGAGAATCAAGATAGTGGCTTCTCATCACCACCTCGTTCCACTCCCGAACACCGGGCGCGAGAGAAACGTCCTTTTCAACGCTGGCGACGTCCTTGATTTGCTCCTCAGGAACGATGTCACGCTCTACCTCTGCGGTCACAAGCACGTCCCCAACGTCTACCGCGTCGAAGACCTCGTCGTGGACAACGCCGGATGTACCTCCTGCCGGAAGACGAGGCGCGGTGACGTCAACAGCTACAACATCGTCACGATACACGACGATGGCAAAGTGGAAGTCACGATACGGCGCGTCACGGGCGAGGAGGTTAAAGCTCAGCACAGGCCGGTTAAGCCAAAGCTCTTCGTCCCCAGGGGGAGGAGGCTCCTAAGGATAGTCCAGCTCAGCGAGAGCAAGGTCTCGGACAGGGTTTACTTCAGGAGGAAGGTGCTCGAGAACGTGGTGAACCTGATAAACAACCGTCTCAAGCCGGATATCGTCGTCCACAACGGCGACGTCGTCGACATGGGCATCGAGCGGAACTTCCAGCGGGCCAGGGAGCTATGGGATAAGATTGAGAGGCCGAAGCTCGTCGTCCCCGGCCACAGCGACATGACCTACCTCGGCTACGAGCTCTTCCCCGAGTACTTCGGCGAACCTGAACCGCTCTCCTTCGACGGATTCACTTTCATTCCGGTCTCAACACCGCAGTACGAGACCGAGATAGGCGTCGTGGGGAGGTTCGGCCAGAGGAAGCTGGCGGAGGAAATTGAGGAGGCCGAGAACTTTCGGGTTGTCTTCATGCACCACAACGTCGTTCCAATACCAAGGAGCAGGGAGCGCGGGTTCCTTGAGGACGCGGGTGACGTGCTGAAGCTCCTGACCGAGAAGGGAGTTGAACTCGTCCTGACAGGCCACGGGGGCAACGCCTTTGCAGTTCGCGTAGAAAACACAATCGTCATAAACGCCGGCTCGGTCAGCTGGGAGCTCCACAGGAACCCCTTTGGAAACAGCTTCAACGTTATAGACGTCTACCCGTGCATGGTGATAGCCTTCGAGGTTCAGGCGACGTGGGGGAGCAGGAGGCTCCTCGGGGTGTGGAAGCTCAAAGGCTCTCGCGGAGGCGCTCCATGAGGTCCTCCATTATTTCGTTCACGGTCTTTTCGAGCTCAACGTTCTCTATGACCTTTACCCCGTGCTCCTTGGCCCTTCTGACTATGTACTCCTGAAGCCAGAGAATCTCGTCGAGGTGCTCGAGGTAGTACTCGGCCGGCCTCTTGCTGTAGCGCGAGCGCTCGTAGAAATGGGCCTCCAAAGCCTTCCTGTCGCTCACCGTCAGGATGTACATGAAGGCGTTCTCATTGGTCTCGATGAAGCCCGGAATTAGGTGTATTCCCTCGATTATCGCGTTCATCCCCTCGCGCTGAACCCTGTCGAGGACGGCCTTAACGCCCACAGAAACGTGCCTAACCTGGCTCTCGAAGCCCTCAATCAGACTGCTCGCCCCCTTGAGCTCGCGCCATGCTAAAAACGATGAGGCGTGCAAATCGGGCAGAAGCTCCCTCGCGATTATCTTCCTCATGACCTCGCGAACGGTGTCGGTGCCGATTATCGTCCTTATCGAGAGCCTGAAAGCCAATTCCGTCGCTATCGTGGACTTTCCGACGCCGGTAACGCCCCCGAGGAGGACGACGAGCGGAATCTTTTTCCTCCTGAATTCGCGCCAGAAGAGGTAGCGCTCTGCTTCTTTCTTGAGCCCGTGTTCGATGAGCTTCCGGTAGGTGAGCTCCCTTATCTCGTCAGTGCTAACAACCCTTTTCCTCTTCTCCACGAGCTCCCGCTGAACCTCGCTCGCGATTATGTAGGCTATGCCCACATCCACCCCGGCTAGGGTTATAGAACGCGTGAGTATTCCGCGCGAAAACGGCAGTTGAACCCTTCTCTCTGGGTCCGTGACGATTATCATCTCCCCACCACCCTCCTGGCGAGCTCCAGAACTGCCTTTCTAAGGTTCTTGCCGTCCACGTTGACCGGCTCGTTGGCGAGGTAGATTACCTCGATGCCCCTCTCAAGGGCCCACCTCGTCATGACGTCAACGGCGGCCGCCTTCAGCTCAACGAGGACTGCCTCAACCCCCGCTTTTCTTCCGAGTTCCGCGAGGTCCTTCTCGAGTGCGGGCCTCTTCGAGAGGTTTCCGCTGGTGAAGACAACCTCGGCACCGAGGCTCTCGATATCCCCAACGGCCCTCTCAATCGCCTTCCACGATGTTGTGAAGAGCGCAACCCTCTTCCCCGAGACCTCGCCGAGCGGTTTCGGCGTGAACCGGACCAAGTGGACGTCAGCGTTGGGATTAACCCACCTCACGAAGTCCCGGAACTCCTCGGCCTTCCGGGGCTCAACGTCCGCCATGGTGATTATCGCTATATCCGCCAGACCAATCCTGAAGGGCCCGAAGAAGCCCTCGACGGTTTCCCTTGGCTGGAGGGCGCTGAGGACGGTGATGTAGCCGTCCGCCAAAACCGGTGGAATCGTTGCCCCGCTTCCCTCTGCGATTATGAGGTCGTGAGGAAGCTCCTCCGCGAGTTTTATTCCCTCGTAGACGATATGAAAGAACGGAAAGCCCGCCATTCCTCCTCCACAGCGCCGGCATCCTATGGTCGTCACTCCAGCGACGAGTGCGTCCTCGTAGTGGTCCGAAGCGGCGTGCTTGCCCATCTCCGCGAGTTTTAGAAGGTTCTCGGGCGTCAGCTCTTCCCTCTCGCCGTCTATGAGCTCCGGCCTCTCCGGCCCGCCCCTTCCCATCGTGACAACCACGGGACGGTACCTCTCCTTCAGAACCCTCGCGACGAAGCCCCCTATTGCCGTCTTTCCGACGCGCTTTCCGAGGCCGAGGACGCTTATCGTGGGTTTTGACGGCTTTATCAGCTCTCCGGGCCTGAACTCGAAGTCGGCCCCTCTGTATGCAACTCCATTGCGCAGGCAGATTGACGCTATCTGAAACCTCGCGCTATAATCTACGACTGGCTCGTCGCTCAGGTCAACGACCTCGTCAACATCGTTCTCTAAAAGCGCCAGTTCAAGGGCTTTCAAAGGGTCCTCATCAACGTAAAGCCTTACCCCAAGCTCTTCCGCAAGCTTCTCGGGCGAGCCTATCTTTTCACCACCCCCGAGGAAGACCGCACAGCACACGTCGCCGAGTTTTTCAATCGCCCACCTCGTCACAGGCGGGTAGTGCTCGCCATCGATTAGGGCGAGCCTCCTCATTCCCTCACCTCATACTCGATTACCTCGGGTTAATTTAACCTTTTCCGTTTTTCCAAGCACTCTCGGAGGAGAAAAGTTATAAAGGGGAACGATGAACTAAGGACGGCCTTAAAGGCCAGATAAGGAGGTGTGTAAAATGGCCGAGTTGATTGTTAAGTCCAAGGTTAAGGAGCTCGTTAAGAACATCGACCCCGAGATGAGGGTCAGCCCGGAGTTCTACGACGCCCTTGAGGAGGAGCTCAAGGTCCTCGTCGAGAAGGCCGTCAAGAGGGCCAAGGCCGAGGGGAGGAAGACCCTCTACGCCAGGCACGTCTGATGCCCCTTTTCTTTCCTTCCAAAGCCTTTTATTGATTGGTCCCTAACTTCTTCGGTGGTAGTATGGCGTTGAGAAAACTCGGCGATTCTGCTTACCTTTACCCCGGAAGTCCGTCAACTCTCCTTCGGGTCGTCGATGGAGGGGCCGTTCTCGTTGACCCTGGCCACGGGAGCGGGAGGCACAAGGACCTCAGGCGAGAATTGCGGAAGCTCGGTCTCCCCCTCAAAGCCCAGCTTGCGACGCACGGTCATGCAGACCACGTAGCGGTTTCTCCGAAACTCGACGCTCCCCTTTTCGTTCACCGATTCGAGTTCTCCATAGCCGAGAGCCCCCTCAACAGGGAAATCCTGACCTTCGGTTCGAGGGCACCGAGGGGTTTTCTGGCGTACTCTGCCGGTGAAGTGAAGGTTCACGCGGTCTTCGAGTGGGGTGATGAGCTTTTTGGACTGGAGGCCTTAAAGCTGAACGGCCACTCCCCGGGAATGACTGGGTTCCTTGATGAGGAGAACAGTCTTCTCTACGCGGGAGACTCCTTCTTCGGCGAAAAGCTCATCGGTGCGGTTGGCGTTCCATACCTCGTGGATTGGGCCCTTTTCAGGGAGTCCCTCACAACGCTCAGGGGCTTTGCCGAGAAGGGCTACCTGCTCATTCCCTCGCACGGAAGGCCCGTGAAGGGCGACGAAGCCGTTGAAACGCTCGAATTCAACCTCAATCGCCTGGAGGAAGTTGAGAAGCTCGCCCTTGAGTTCCTCCGGAAGCCGATGACCGTTGAAGAGCTCGCGCTCGGAATAATGGGCCACTACCGCGTCGAGGTTACCCCGCAAAAGCTCGCCCTGAACCTCGTGCCCCTCCGGGCCCTTATAGCCGAACTCTACAACCGCGGGCTCATTGAGGCGGTGGTCGATAACGGGCTCAGGTGGGTTGTGAAGAGGGAATGAGCCGTTAAAAACTTCCACAGGGGCACAACCTCGACTGCAACCCCGTCCTTTACCAGCTTTTCTTCGTCCTCCCACGTGACAACGAGACCCCTCTTAACCCTCAGCGCTTTTGCGACCCGAAAGAGGTTGCCGAGCTCCCTGTCGGACGTTCCCTCCAAAGAGAACGTCACTTGGATGGGGAGCATTCCGTCCGCCCGCAAAATGAAGTCAACTTCTCCCTTTTCGTCCCTCCAGTAAAAGAGCTCTCCCTGCGTCAGCGAGTAGCTGAGCTGACGTTTAAGCTCCAAAAACACCGCGAGCTCAATCAACTTGCCGCGCGATGGATGGCTCTTGAGCGACATCGCCGTTGCGAGTCCGGTATCAACTGGATAGACCTTTCTCGGGGCCAAGAGCTGTCCCTTCGGCTTGAACGAAAACCGCCTGAGCTGGAATATCAGATAAGCGTCCTCAAGATAGGAGACATAGTCCCTGACGGTGTGAATGTCTTTGAGGCTAACTATGGAGCCGAGCTTGGAATATGTAAACTCGGAGGAGTAGTTGGAGAGCAGGTATAGGGCAAGCTCCCTTAACGCGCTTCTGTGCCTTACCCCGTGCCTCAGAATCACGTCCTTTTCGACCACATCCCGGTATATCTGGTTCAGGTATATCCTTCCGAACTTTAGAGCCTCGGGAAAGCCCCCGATGTTGAGGTATTCCTCTAAGAGCCGTTTGACCCTGCTGACTTCCCTGTCCGAGTACTTCCATTCTTTTGAGAGCCCAACCCCCCTGAACGAAAGGAACTCCCTGAAGGAGAAGGGATAGAGCGTAATTGGGAAGTGCCTTCCGGTCAGATAAGTTGCCAGCTCGCCGGAGAGCAGGCGAGAGGACGAGCCAGTAACGATGACCCTTTTGTTAAGCCTCAGTCTCGAAACGAACCTCTCCCAGCCCTCAACTTCCTGAACCTCGTCGAGAACAACGAAATCAACCTCGCTCCAGAGTTCCCTTGAAGCGTTTAGGAGCCTTTCAAAGTCTCCACTTGTAAAGCCCGTTAACCTCTCGTCAAAGAAGTTCACGTAGAGGAACTTATCACCGGCCAAACGCCAGGCCATAACTGATTTTCCGGAGCGCCTCACGCCCAGTATTGCCAAGACGTTCGGGGTGGAAAGAAGTGACTTCGCGCTTTCCTCTGCTTCCCTCGGGATTATTCTCTCACGTTCCATGAACTCAAGCATTTCCTCCCTCTGGGAGATGAGTATCCTTTTCAACTCTTCAACCCGCATGAACCCTTTTGGGCATCGATGCCCTTAAACTTTGTGGTCACAAATCCCAAAGATTGGCAGGAACTTTGTGATTACCAACCACAAAATTCACTCGTCCCCTGGATAGCAGAGGTAGCGGTAGGGACAGAACTTACAGGCGTAGCTCCTCCAGCCCTCTGGCGGTTTCCCTTTCTCGTAGGCCTTTTTGACCGAATAGAAGTGCCTTAGGGTTTCTTTGAAGAGCTTACCGTCGTAGGGAATCTCAAAGGCCCTGAAGTTCGGGCCTTTTATCACCGGAAAGTTCGACATGTCGAGCTTGCCGATTATCTTCGTCGGCTCGTCGTGGAGTTTAATATAATATAGGTATCCGTATTCCGCCTCGGCCCACCGCAGGTAGACGTTGAGCTGGGCCAGATGGTAGTCGTAGGGCACCTTCGGTAGGCTCGTCTTCCCCTTAATCTCGATTGGAAACTCACGAAACGCATCTATTCTCCCGTGAATCTCGAAACCGAGCTTCCTTGAGCGCAGGACGAGATGCCTCTCAAGCTCGAAGCCGAAACGTTTGCTAAGAATCTGCCCAAGGACCTCGTGGGTTTTAACGCCCTGGTTCAGCCTAACCTTGACGTTCTCGGGCCACCTCGGAGGGTAGCCCTTCAGGCGGAAGTATATCCTCCTCGGACAGGTTAAAGCCTCGCTCGCGTAGAACTCCATCAGCCCGTCGTTTTCAGCGCTTCCGTTGTTTCCCACTTCTCTTCCCTCCGGTGGGCGGTTCATCGGTCCGCGAACCTCCCCGCCCCTGCGTCAGCTAATACCGACGTCATCACAGTTCAGACTGGGCAAGGGTCGTCATCCGCGAAGAGAGGTAGAAGGGAAGAATTTAAAGCTTCTGGTCTGTTAGAGAATCATTCTCTTCTTTTTCTTAATCGAGTAGCTGAGCCCGTAGGCCGGCCAGATGCTCGGGGGTTGCTCGTAGTGGTGAAGGTTTCTCAAAATCTTCTCGGCCGACCTCTTGTCCCGGGCCTTAACCCTCAGGACGCCTTTGTCGAGCTCGACAACCCCATCAGCGAGGCGAATCGTCAGCTTCGAGCCGTCCACCTCGGGCCTGGCGCGCATAAGAAGCCTGCGGTAGTCTTCATAAGCCTCTTCGCTCAGCCTCTGCTCAAGAAGTGCCTCCTCCTTACGGCCAAACAGCCTCGAAAACAGCCCACTATTCGGGGGCTCGTCCTCCATATCGTTCATCGACCTCCGATGGTTCTCACCCTAAATCCGTCCTTTAAGTTTTTAAGGCTTTCCTATCGCTTTTTGACGAAGGGACCAAGATGAGAGCGAAGCGAACCCAGGTCATAAAACCCCGCATACGGGAGATGCTCTCGAAGGAGCTTCCGGCCGGGCTGGTTAATTTGCTCCCCAAGCACTGGGTCCAGATTGGCGACGTCCTGATTCTGCCCCTCAGGCCGGAACTTGAGCCCTACAAACACAGGATAGCCGAGGTTTACGCGGAAGTTCTGGGCGTTAAAACCGTCCTCAGGAAGGGCCACATACACGGCGAGACCAGGAAGCCGGACTACGAGGTTCTCTACGGCAGGGACACCGTTACCGTTCACGTTGAAAACGGCGTCAAGTACAAGCTCGACGTGGCGAAGGTCATGTTCTCGCCGGCCAACGTCAAGGAGCGCGTCAGAATGGCGGAGGTGGCGAGACCGGGCGAGCTGGTCGTTGACATGTTCGCGGGAATAGGCCATCTAAGCCTCCCGATGGCCGTCCACAAGGGGGCGAGGGTCATAGCGATTGAGAAGGACCCCTACACCTTCCGCTTCCTGGTCGAGAGCATCTGGCTGAACAACGTCCAGGACCTGATGACGCCCTACAACATCGACAACCGCGACTTTCCAGGCGAGAACATAGCCGACAGGATTCTGATGGGCTACGTTGTGAAGACCGCCGAGTTCATACCGAAAGCTCTGAGCATAGCGAAGGACGAGGCGATTGTTCATTACCACAACACCGTGCCAGAGAGGCTGATGCCCGAGGAACCCTTTGCGACCTTCAGGAGGATAGCGAGGGAGCACGGCTACGAGGCCGAGAAACTAAAAGAGCTGATTATCAAGCGCTACGCCCCCGGCGTCTGGCACGTGGTCGTTGACGTTAGGGTGTTCAAGCGTTAGGCTTTTAAGAATAAGCAGAATTAGTATAATGGTGGTTATACTAATGGCCATTATAGAAAGGTCCGAACTCGACGTTGCCCTCAAAGCGAAGTGGTTGCTCCTCTACGGGCGCAGAAAGACGGGAAAGACGTTCTACGTCCGCGAAAGGGGAAACTATGCGAGATACTTCATCGTTACGAGGGGCTCGGAACTCATCGATGTGGAGACTGGAGAGAGAATGACCCTTGACGAGTTCATGAAGTTTCTTCCGCTCCTTCTCCAAACAGGTAGAATAGTCGTTGACGAGTTTCACCGCCTTGGAGAACCGTTCTTCTCGCTTCTCCAGGGCCTGTCAGGGAAGGGTGAACTGACCCTCATAACCTCGACGAGGCATTACTTCAGGAGGTTCCTCGGGGAGAGCAGTCCATTGCTGGGCCTCCTCCACGCCCATGAGGTGGGTCTCGTCAGGCCTTCTGACGCCCTGAAGTTCGTTCACGCCATTGGTTTTGAAGGCAAGCCTCTCGTTGAACTCGCCGTTCTCGTTCAGGAACCGTGGCTCGCTCCTACGGTGGAATCCTACGGCGTCGAAACCTTTGACGTCCTCGGTACCGTTCTCAAGGACTACGTTCCCGGCCTCGTGGGTGAGATATTCACCGAGGAGGAGCGCGAGCTTACCCGGAGATACTGGGCAATCCTCGAGGCCGTTGCCGGGGGAAAGGTAAGCACTGGGGAAATAGCGGGGGAGCTATCTTCCCGGGGATTGATGGAGAACGCTTCCCCGGGAGCTGTAGCGCCATACCTCGAAACCCTCGCGGGAATGGGCTTGCTTGAGAGAATCCCAGTCTTTGGAAAGAGGAGAAAGGTCTACCGCTACCGCCACGTATCGCCCCTCGTGGACTTCGCGTACTACCTGAATTCAAAATACGGTTTCTTCGAGACGGGTCTTCCCCAGAAAACCGTCCACAGATTGCTGGAGGAAAAACTGCCCCGCTACGTAGAGGTGTTCTTTGAACGTCTCTTCGCCCAGCACTACGGCCTTCAGCCAGTCAGGATTGAGAAGCCGGAACTTGAGCTCGACGTTGCCCTTGTGAAGAACAGGAGGCTCTACTTGGTTGCCGAGGTCAAGTGGAAGGCGAAGCTCAGAGAAAGGGACCTTAGAAAAGCCGAAAACAAGTTTGAGAGTGCTGGAGCTGAGGTTAACCTCCTCGTCGTTCCGGACAGGAGCGTCCTCCCACGGGAGCCCGAGAATGCAAGGGTCTTTGACTGGAGGGACGCTTTAGCGCTCGCCCCATAACGGCTCCCAATCCTCACACACGAAGTTCATGTGGACGGTCTTCATGTGCTTCCTGCACATTCCGTAGGTCAGGAAGTAGGAATCAATCGGCCCGAACCAGCGACAGTTCTTGCAGGCCTTGAGATTTTCGTCCATTTCCTTCACCTAGGAGAATAAGAGGGGAGGGAATAAAAACCTTCAGATTCCCGCTCCGATGTCGTCCGCGATGTCCGGCAGGTCGAGGGCCATGAGCTTGGCCTTGGTCGGGATTCCGTCCCTGCTCCAGCCCCTTGCCTGGTAGTACTCGTCGAGCATCCTGTCGAGCTCCCACGGCGGGACGTGCAGGCCCTTGCTCGGTCCCTCTGGAATCGGCTCCCACATAATCCTGTAAGGCAGGGTGTCGTCCTTCCTGGTGAAGCCCTCGCGGACGTTGAAGGCGCGAGCGATGTTCATTATCCTCTCTCCGATGACCATCAGCTCGGCCTCGCCGATGTTCATGCCGGTGACGGCCTCAACGAGCTCAGGGAAGCCCTCAAGGAAGTACATGTGCCTTGAGAACTTACAGACACCGGTGGCGTCGTAGATTGCCATGAGGTTCTCGTGGAAGGCAATCTCGAAGCCCTTGTTCTCGCCCTTGGTCCTGTCAACGCCCTCGAACTTCCACCACTTGCCGACGAGCTCGGTTCCGTAGGCACCGCTGGTGAGGTGGTCGGCGCCGCGGACGTTGACCGCGAAAGCCAAAGCCATTCCCTTTATACCGCGGACGTCGTAAGCTGGAGGCTCCATGCCCTTGACGTGCATGGCGAACTTCTCGCTTCCCCTGCCGAGCCTCTCGCTTGCCCTTTTAACACCGTCGGCGAGAAGCTTTCCAAGGTTGCCCTCACGGTAGGCCATCTTCTTGAGCGCCTCGACTGCGGCCTCGCCGTTGCCGAAGGTCAGCTCAAGGCCGTCCGCCTCTTCTTTGGTGAGCAACCCTCTCTCGTAGGCCTCCATGGCCCAGGCGATTGTGACACCGGCGGAGATTGTGTCGAGGCCGAGCTCGTCCGCGAGGTAGTTGAGATACGCGACGGTCTCGAAGTCGTCGAGCTCGAGCGCGCCACCGAAGGAGTAGAGGGTCTCGTACTCCGGACCGTCGGTCATGAAGGTGCCCCACTTCTCGCTCTCAACCTTAACGTACTGGCTGCAGGGCTTGTTACACATTGGACAGGGTCTTCTTCCGACGCGGTACTTGGGCGCCCAGTAGTAGGGGTCAATCTCAATGTGAACCCTGAACTGCAGTCCCTTCTCCTGCATTTCCTTGAGCCTTTCGTAGGCCTTCTTGAAGAAGCCCATCTGCCAGTTCCTAGTCGGGAAGGTTCCCCTCTCCCTGTTCATCCAGTCGAGGAACTCACCGCTTCCGTAGTCCATGTCCGCCTTGGTCGCAGGGTGGTCCTTGAATATCATGGCCCACTTCTTGATGAGCTCGCGGAGCTTCTCAGGCTCGGCAATCGGTATCTTCTTGGTGCCCTTGACGACGATTCCCTTGAGCTTCTTGCTTCCGAGAACTGCTCCGGGACCGCCCCTACCGGCCTGTCTCTCGTCGGTGTCCACCGTCGCGATGAGGCTGAGGTTCTCGCCGGCCGGACCGATGAAAGCGGTCGCGAAGCCCGGGTACTCCTCCTTGGCCTTCTTTCTCGCCTCGCCGGTGGTGAGGCCCCAGTACTCGTTTGCCGGAACGAGCTTGACCTCATCGTCCTTGATGTAGAGAAGAACCGGCTCCTCACTCTGCCCCTCGATTATGAGAACGTCGTAACCGGCCTTCTTGAGCTCCTCACCCATTTTAGCACCGGCCATCGAACGGCCGTAGGCACCGGTGAGCGGGCTCTTGAAGTTGAAAGCGGTTTTGGAACCGGTTCCGATTCCGGTTCCAACGAAGAGACCGGGGGTGATAATCATCTTGTTCTCGGGTCCGAGCGGGTCGGCTCCGGCCGGAACCTCGTCGTAGAGAAGTCTCGTTCCAAAGCCGACGCCGCCGAGGTACTTCCTCGGGAAGTGCCCGGGAAGGGGCTCGACCTTAATCTCCCCCGTTGTCAGGTTGACTCTCAGAATCTTACCCCAGTAACCACCTTTAACTTCCATGCGGTATCACCTCGAAGATTTTTCGGGGAGGGGAATATAAGGGCTTCGAAAAGGGGTACATTTGACAAAACTGGGGGAGTTAAGTCCATTCGTTAACTTGAGCGAACTTTCATGTACATTATCATTCAAAGAACTGGGAAGGGAGAGTTGATCATGAATAGAGTCTCAAAGTTAGTTCATGAGGTTTCAAAACCCAACATAAGAGGACAGAATGTACACTAACCAAGTGCAACTTTGACTGGGGTTTAACACTAAACAATGATTTTTTGTTTTTGGCGTCCAAAGGACGCCTTCTTCAAGTGAAACACTTGCCAAGCAAGCTTTTGGGAAAAGCTTGACCAAGGAAACTTTGCCTTCGCAAAGCTTCATCAAAGTTTGTGATTCTTTTAACGGGGTGTTTTGAGAGGGTTTGCGCTTTTAACGGGCTCTTGTAGAATGTGAATTCCCAGATTTTGGAAGCTTTCTCATTTAGGTTTGCTTTTCTCGCGCTCCCCCGGAGCGCTTCTTAGAGAAACCCCATCTTAAGCCCCTCTTAAAGATAATTCCCCCAAGAAAATGGCCGTTTAAGAGTGCAAACTCCTTAGAATTGCCCCTTAGTGGAATCACGAACCTTGGTCAAACTTCGCGCAGGCGAACAAACTTTGCAAAGCAAAGTTTGACCAAAGGAATGCCCTTCTTACCCATAGCAAAAAGTCAGTCGTGCACTGCTTAAGTACAACCGACACATGGGTTTAACTTTTAAATTAGTCATTCAAGCAGTTTCATATTTTTATCGACGCCCAAAGGGCGCCTTTAGAGAGTGAAACACTCATAAAGGAGCAAGTAAATAAAAACCCATTTCAAAACCAACTAATTCTCAGAAAAGCACTCAATCTTCCGCCAGCGCTTTCGTCAGAAAAGGGCTGTAATGGTGCGGTGGCCGGGATTTGAACCCGGGTTACCGGCTTGGGAGGCCGGTGTCCTGGACCAGGCTAGACTACCACCGCACGCCCGTTATTCTTAAGGGGAGGGAGCTTTAAAAGTTTTACTCTCAGCGGGCTTCCGCGCGACGATTAAACGGACGATTCCGCGGTAATAGCGCTCCTCGCACTCGATTTCAAAGTGCTTCGAGACCAGTTTATGCGTCTCCCTGAGGGGGTCGTCATCGAGGAGCAACTTCAACGGCAACTTCAGGGGAAGGAGAAAGAGGTAGTCGAGCAAAATCGAGTCGCTCTTCGTGTGCTCGAGGAAAATCGCCCTTCCCCCAGGCTTTAAAACGCGGAGGATTTCTCTCATCCCCATCTCGGGGTTCGGAACGGTGCAGAAGACGAAGGAGCTCAGAACTGTGTCAAAACTACCGTCGGGAAAAGGAAGCTTCTCAACGTCGGCAACCTCGAAACAGGCGTCCAGGTTAAGCCTTCTTGCGTTTTCCCGGGCGATTTCAATGACCTCGGGAACGGCATCAACGGCGCAGAGCTCAACGTCTTTTGGATAATAGCGCAACGTTTTCCCAACGCCAACACCGACCTCAAGGGTCTTCCCCCCGACAAAGGAAACCGCCCTCTCGCGCAGGGGGCAGAAGAACCTGTCGAGGGGTTTCTCGAGGGTCTCGTAGTGTCTGGCAATGCGCGAGTACTTCTCCCTGAACGACATGGCCTAACTTGGGAAGAGCTTTTAAAAAGTTGAACCCAAAGCCGGGCGGTGAGAGAGCATGCCGTACCTCGTCATAGAGCACCTCGAGGAGATAAGCGACTGGCTGTGGCTGGAGTACAAGCACGTGAGCGAGTGGTGGAAGGATAAGCTGATTTTCACCAACGTCCTGCCTGAGGAAAGGGAAAAACTTGCAAAGCTTGGGAGCGTCATAGGTGAAAGCGTCACGAAGTTCCCCTTTGACCGCTCAAAAATCATAGTCCTCGACCTTCAGGCGGAGGAAGAGCTGAAGCCGGAAGACATTGATGAGGACACGATAATAGTCGTCGGAGGAATCCTCGGCGATGCCATTCCGAGGGGAAGAACCAAGGAGTTCATAACGTCGAAGATGGAAGGCGTTAAGGTCAGGCACATCGGAAAACCTCAGTTCTCGATTGACGGGGCAAGCATAGTGGCCAAGCTAATCGCGGACGGCAAGAGGCTGGAGGAGATTGAGTACGAGGAGAACCCGACGATAAGGCTCGACGAGTTCAGCGAGATAACGCTCCACTATGCGGTTCCGAAGCTGGACGGGAGGCTTTTGCTCACGCCGGGCCTCATTGAGTTGCAGAAGAGGGAGCTCGGCTACACCGAGGCGGACGAAGAAATAAGCGATGAGGAGCTAATTGAGTTCTTTGAGGGGAAGCGGGAGCTTTAAACCCGACCTTGCGTACAGTTCAATTCCATTTTTTGAATAAACGAGAACGTAGTTATTCCTCACCATCTCCCTAAGTCTCTTCAGGTAGAGCCTCCCGTGATACGTCCTCACGTCCACGAACACCAAATCCGGCTTAATCCCTGCTGGATAAACATAGACATTCTCCTTAACCGCCAAGGCTGGATAAAAAGCAGGCTGGGTGTAAATTGAGAGGTTCGTCTTCAGAAGAACGTCTATAACTTCCCAAGCAGTTTTGTATCCGGGGAGCGGCTCAAGAATTGAATAGTAGACAAGAGAGAACGGCTCTTTGGGTGGAGTCTCCGCGATAGGCATAGTAGCCCACGATGTTATAAACCCAAGCACGAGGAGCACTGATAGAATCCTTTTGAGATGCCTGAATTCAAGCTCTTTCAGGACGTAGACTGTGCCCAGGAAGGAAAGCGGGACGAGCATGTAAGGATAATGGAAGCCGAAGGAGTACTGGCTGGCCCTTGAGGCGAGGAGGTTCTCAAGCCAAGGAAGGGTAAGGAGGACCCAGTTTCTCGGGAGGAAGAGTGGAAGGAGACCAAAGCTTAGATTAAAGAGTAAGAAGTAGGCAAGCTTTCTGCCGGTTAGATGGACGTGTTTGTAAAGACTACCGTAGATGTAGCCCTTCCCGAAATGGGGGATTATAAGCTTGATGACGATTACGCCGTAGAGCACGGATAGGGCCGCAAAAACAAGAAAGCGGCGGTTTTTCTTCAGTTCCTCGATGGAAAAGCCATCGCGAAAGGCCCACCACAGCGAAAGCGAAGCCACGCCGAGAAACGTGTCTTCCTTCACTGAGAGCAAGATGACCGAGGTTGCGAAAAACTCACGTTCCCTGCCGTCAACGAGGAGAACTGCCGCAAGAAGGAAGAGCGGAACCGCGAGGGAAACGGGGTGAAACTCAAAGAGGTTGATTCCAATGAGGGAGGAGTTGAAGGCGTAGAGCCCCGTCAGCGCGAGCGCCAGCCTCTCGTTCAGAACCTTCTTGGCGAGGAGGTAAGCGAGGAAAACTGACGTGCCGAGTGCAAGACTCTGAACCACGAGAAGGGTCTTCGCGGATGGGAATAGCTTGAAAAGGGGAATAAGGGCGTACATTATCGGCTGGAAGTGAACACCGAAGTGGCTGGTAACGCCGTGAACCTGCCACTCCACAGTGTTGAACCACGGACGACCGTGGAGGAAGCCCGCGAAGGACTGCGTAAAGATTCCAAGGTCAAAGCTGGTGTAGCGGAAGTATTTGAACTTAAGGAGGCTAAGATGAATCATAACGAGCGAATAGAATAGGGCTATGAGAACCGCAGTAATGTCGTAAGCTGATAACCGGGTTTTAAATTTGAGGTTCACCATCATGAATAGTTAAAAACCGAACTTAAAATTATTTCGCCCACTCATCAGCAAGATGCTTTATCTCTTCGCGAACCCTGGCCCGGTCGGCCTTGTCAACGACGAGAAAAACCTCTTGAACGCTCCCATCGCTCTTGGCGACGAGCTTAAGGCCGGTCTGCGTTTCCCGCGTCACCTTAATCTCAAATCCCCGGGAATCGCTTGCGTAAATCCTGCCCGGGATTACCTTCTTGACGCCGGGAATCGAGGCTATCTCCTCGAGAGGTTTCTCAAGGCCCTTGAGGAAGTGGTGCTCCCTCTTGACGCCTTTGCGGAAGTACTTGGGCATGAGAAAAGGTAGGGGAGGAACTTTAAAATTTTAAGCCCGCTTCCTCACCTTGACGGCGACGCCCTTCTTTGCCCTAATCATTTCCTCTCCCGCGAGAACGGCCTTGCCGACGCCGACTACCTTCTCGTCCCTCACGACACCAACTATGTCGTCAGGACGAATCCTCTCGTCGGCCTCGTTCACGCCGACCGCGAAGACGTCGCCGCGCAGGTCGAAGTCAATCTTCACCCAGTAAGCTTTGAGCGAGTCGTAAATCCTCTGCATTCCGAAGGGCGTGACGCTTATGACGCCATCCCTGAAGGTTCCCGTCTGCTGGTTTTCAACGAAGAGGCGGAGCATCTTTGAGCCCTTGACGTGGCCGTTATCGGGAAGGACGGCCTCTCCTGCTCCAGCGCCAAAGTAGAAGTCGAAGACCTTCCTTATGTTCTCGAAGTAGCGGTAGGTTCTGTCCTCCTTCGTCCCCTCAAGGTGGAACTCCCTCAGAGTCTCGGTGAGAGAGTTCAGGCTTTCCTTGCTCGTCGTTCCGTTCTCAACGCGGGTGAAGATTATCTCCCTGCCCGAGAGCTCACTTGCGAGCCTCGCTATCTCGACGTAGGCCTCGTCGAGGTGCGCTACTATCGGAACGTCCTTCGGGTACTTCTCGAGGGTCTTCGCGAGTAGCTCTGCCGCAGGTTTGATTTCCTCCTCGCTCCAGTGGCCGGTGACGACTATGTCGTACTTCGCCAGCCACTCCCACTCCCTCGGAACGACACCGAAGGGGGAAGTGAGGATTAGCTCATGAACCCTGGCCGTTCCGGAGCCTAAAGCTTCCTTCACGGCGCGCCTGTAGAGGGTGTGCGAGCGGGAGAAGGAGTAGGGCTTCTTGGCCGAACAGGGGAAGAGGAGGACCAGCTCGGTGTTCTTTGGAGGGGTGAAGCGCTCGAGGACGCGAGAGTGCCAGCGCTTAACTTCAGGCCTCCTGATGGAGGCGTCGCTGATGAAGTAGACCGTCTCCTTCTGAATCGGCGTGTACTTCTCGAGGTAATCGGCGTGCTCCAAATCCGCTATGCGGAGAATTCCCGCGTGGTACTGGGTGTAGAACAGGTTCTCCACGAGGTAACGGAGCTTACCGGTTTCGAGGGCCTTCCTCACGAGAAGGATAGTTTCTCTCGCGAAGTCGAGGGAGTTGGGTTCTTTGCCCCAGAGGAACGGGCTGTACTGGGTGAAGCCCTTGCCCTCGAAGTCGTAGAGCTTGAGCGAGCGCGTGTCGAAGGCATCGACGCCGAGATAAACGGCGAGTGGGTAGAAGAACGGCTCCAAATCCGCTATAATCATGACGTTGGGGAACCTCTCACGGAGGGCGCGGAGGATTTTAACGAAGTAGCGGTACTCCTTGACGAGGATTTTGGAGTTGCCGAGGTAGACGGCATCGAAGTTGTAGCGCTCGATTATCTTGAAGAACTTCTCGAGGTACTCGGTTCTCCTCAGGGCTGGCAAATAGAAGGCGTTGAAGCCGTCATAGTTAACGCTCCACAGCCTTCCAAGAGCCTTCTCAATGACTTCCGCCGGTGTGTAGAAGCCGAGCGGGATTGAAGGAGCTAAGTTGAAGTCGTAGTCGCCGGGCTCGCTGGGGTGGAAGAAGGAGTTGAAGGGGGAGAGCGTGAAGTCTACCCCTGCCAAGGCGGGGGTCCTGAAGGAGTAGTCTCCTAAGCGAACTAACCCCAACCTTCCAGGCCCTTCGTGTTTGATGACTTCCATGGGCATCACACGAGGTTGTAGCGCTGGAGGAGCAGCAGCTCGTCGAGGGTGAGCTTCTCACCGCGCTTGAACTTCTCAAGGGCCTCAACTGCCCTCTCGAAGCTGGCGTCCTTCTTGGCGCGCATTCTCGCGACGAGCCTGTAAGCTATGAGCTCCTTGTGCTTCTCGTCGTACTCGCGAATCTTCCTCTCGATTTCCCTGAGCTCCCTTCTGACTTCCCTGACCTTCTCGCGGAGCTCGACGACCTTGGCGTGGTACTCGTCGGCCTCCTTCTTGACCTCGTCGGCCTTGTTGAAGGCCTGAATCATCTGCTCGTGGTACTGCTGGCTCTGGTTGGCGAGCTTCTGTATCTCAAGGCTTATGGCCTTCCTGGCCTTCTTGAGCTGGTCAACCTTCTTCCTCGTCTCGACGAGCTTCTTGTGGAACCTGTCGGCCTGCTGGATTATCTCAAGCTCGGTCGCGAGAACCTGTATCTGGTCGACTATCTGCTTCTCCCTCTCAGGGGTGATGTTCGGGTTGGTCTGGAGCTCCCACTCGAGCTTCTCTATCCTCTCCTGTATCTTCTCGGGGCTCATCTTGAGCCTTCTGAGCTGGTTGTACTCGTCCCTCTTCGTCCTGTACTCCAGGATTTCCTGGTAGAGGAGGTCGAGCTTGGCGTTGATTTCCTCCCTGTTCTTCTTGAGCTCCTTTATCTTCTGGTTTATCTCGTCCCTCTTCGCCTTGTACTCCCTGCCCTTCTGCCTCA